>JBJEBJ010000032.1:0-58983 GCA_051869955.1 Candidatus Cryptobacteroides sp. | reverse complement strand
TGGGAAACGTCCACGAGTCGTCTGGTGAGGTATCCTGCATCGGCAGTCTTGAGGGCGGTATCGGCAAGACCCTTGCGGGCTCCGTGGGTGGAGATGAAGTACTCGAGCACTGTCATTCCCTCCTTGAGGTTGGAGATGATAGGGTTCTCGATAATCTCGGCTCCTGCAGCACCTGACTTCTGAGGCTTGGCCATGAGGCCTCGCATACCGCAGAGCTGCTTGATCTGCTGTGTGGAACCGCGGGCTCCGGAATCCAGCATCATGTAAACAGGGTTGAAGCCCTGCTGGTCAGCCGAAATCTGCTTCTCCACGATACCCGTAAGCTTGTTGTCTATGGTTGTCCACAGGTCAATCACCTTGTTGTAACGCTCGTTGTTGGTGATGAAACCCATGGCATAGTTGTTCTTGATGTCCTCAACCTGCTTGTAGCCTTCATCGATGAGGGTGTATTTCTCCTCAGGGATGAGAACGTCACCGAGGTTGAAGGAAATACCGGCACGGAACGCCCTGTCATAACCGAGATTCTTGATGTCGTCAAGGAAATGGGCGGTACGTGACACACCGGTGTTCTTGATAACCTCGGTAATAATCTTCCTGAGGGACTTCTTGCCGAGCACCTCGTTCACGAACGGAACTTCCTCCGGAACGAACTGGTTCACGATGATGCGGCCCGGTGTGGTCTCGACCATCTGGGTACCCTTTGAAGGGTCCTGCTTGTCGGCAGGAATCCTCACATTGATCTTCGCATGCATCTCGACTGCACCCTCATTGAGGGCAACAATCACCTCCTCAGGTCCGTAGAAGCTCATTCCCTCGCCCTTTGCACCAGGTTTGATCTTGGTGATATAGTAGAGTCCGAGCACCATGTCCTGTGAAGGAACGGTGATAGGAGTACCGTTGGCAGGGTTGAGAATGTTCTGGGAACCGAGCATGAGGAGCTGTGCCTCCATCACGGCAGCATTGCTGAGCGGAAGATGCACGGCCATCTGGTCACCGTCGAAGTCCGCATTGAACGCGGTACAAGCGAGAGGATGCAGCTGGATGGCCTTGCCCTCGATCATCCTCGGCTGGAAAGCCTGGATACCGAGCCTGTGAAGTGTAGGCGCACGGTTCAGGAGAACCGGATGTCCCTTCATGACGTTCTCGAGGATATCCCAGATGACAGGATCCTTCCTGTCCACAATCTTCTTGGCAGACTTCACTGTCTTCACAATGCCCCTCTCGATCAGTTTCCTGATGATGAACGGCTTGTAAAGCTCAGCAGCCATGAACTTAGGAAGACCGCACTCATGCATCTGGAGCTCCGGTCCTACGACGATGACTGAACGTGCAGAATAGTCGACACGCTTTCCGAGGAGGTTCTGACGGAAACGTCCCTGCTTTCCCTTGAGGCTGTCGGAGAGAGACTTGAGAGCCCTGTTGGACTCGCTCTTCACGGCGCTGGATTTCTTCGAATTGTCAAAGAGGGAATCCACTGCCTCCTGGAGCATACGCTTCTCGTTGCGGAGAATCACTTCAGGAGCCTTGATCTCAATGAGTCTCTTGAGTCGGTTGTTCCTGATGATTACTCTTCTGTAGAGGTCATTGAGGTCGGATGTAGCGAACCTTCCTCCGTCGAGCGGAACGAGAGGCCTGAGATCCGGCGGAATGACAGGAATAACCTTCATGATCATCCACTCCGGACGGTTGATGCCCTTGGACTCCTCGAACCACTTGACAACGCTGAGCCTCTTCAGGATCTCAGCCTTCCTCTGCTGGGATGTCTCGTTGGCCATAGACTCCCTGAGAGACCTTGCAAGCTGCTCTATGTCAATCTCCTTGAGGAGGTCATAGATACCGTCTGCACCCATCTTGGCGATGAACTTTTCAGGAGCATCGTCAGGAAGGTTGTCATTTTCCGGAAGCCTGTCCATAACATCGAGATACTCGTCCTCGGAAAGGAGGTCGAGCTTGCTGAGCCCGCTGTCGCCAGGTTTGATGACGATGTATTTCTCGTAATAGATCACAGCCTCGAGTTTCTTGGCCGGAATTCCGAGAACGGCGGAAATCTTGTTAGGAGCAGACTTGAAGTACCAGATGTGGGCTACAGGTACTGTGAGAGAGATGTGTCCCATCCTCTCGCGGCGTACCTTTTTCTCCGTCACCTCGACTCCGCATCGGTCGCACACGATTCCGCGGTACCTGATTCTCTTGTACTTGCCGCAGTAGCACTCGTAGTCTTTTGTCGGTCCGAATATCTTCTCGCAGAAAAGACCGTCCCTCTCCGGCTTGTAGGTCCTGTAGTTGACCGTCTCCGGCTTCAGGACCTCTCCGTGGGACCTCTCCCTGATATCCTCCGGGGATGCCAGGGAAATGCTGATTCTCTGGAAGTTGCTTCTGACTTTATTGTCTTTGTTGTTGAATATAGGCATAGTATATCAAATCAATTGGCTCTAATTAATCAAGTGTCACCTTCAGGCCCAGACCCCTGAGCTCATGCAGAAGCACATTCAGGGATTCAGGGATGCCCGGCGTAGGCATCGGTTCGCCTTTGACGATTGCCTCGTAGGTCTTGCTCCTTCCGGTCACGTCATCGGACTTGACTGTAAGGATTTCCTGCAGGGCATTGGCTGCACCGAAGGCCTCGAGCGCCCACACCTCCATCTCTCCGAATCGCTGGCCTCCGAACTGGGCTTTACCGCCGAGAGGCTGCTGGGTGATGAGGGAGTAAGGGCCGATGGATCTCGCATGCATCTTGTCATCGACCATGTGGCCGAGCTTGATCATGTAGATGACACCGACAGTGGCATACTGATCGAACCAGTCACCTGTACCTCCGTCCCTGAGATGAGTCCTGCCGAATCTAGGAAGCCCTGCCTTGTCAGTATACTCGCAGAGTTCGTCGATGCTCGCACCGTCGAAAATCGGGGTACTGAACTTGACTCCGAGAACCTGTCCGGCCCATCCGAGAACTGTCTCGTAAATCTGGCCGAGGTTCATTCGTGAAGGCACACCGAGAGGGTTGAGAACTATGTCAACAGGTCTTCCGTCCTCAAGGAACGGCATGTCCTCCTCCCTTACGATCTTGGCCACGATACCCTTGTTACCGTGACGTCCGGCCATCTTGTCACCGACAGTGATCTTCCTCTTCTTGGCGATATAGACTTTTGCAAGCTGCATCACTCCGTTGGAGAGTTCGTCACCGATCTTGATCTTGTCCTGAGCCCTCTTGTTGGCTGCTGCAGCTTCCTTGAAGGAAATGCAGTAGTTGTTGATGAGCTCGCGGATCATCCAGTTCGCATGTTCGTCGGATGTCCACCTGTTGGAATTGATATTGTTGTAATCAATCGTCTTGAGCTGCTCGGCAGTGATTGTCCTGCCCTCCGGAATCACTTCCACGCCGTAGAGGTCGCTGATACCGGCACTGGTCTTGCCCTCTGCAAGAGTGACAAGTTTCTCGAAGAACTTGGCATACAGAGCCTCAGCCTTCTTGTTGAAATCCTCCTCGATGCTGTCGAGCTTGGCTTTCAGTTCAGCCTTGGCACCTTTCCTGTTGCCTTCCTTCGCAACCTTTGCATAGAGCGCTGTCTTGATGACTGTACCGCTGAGGGAAGGATTTGCCTTGAGGGATGCATCCTTTACATCACCGGCCTTGTCACCGAAAATGGCCCTGAGGAGTTTCTCCTCCGGTGACGGATCGCTTTCTCCCTTAGGAGTGATCTTTCCGACCATGATGTCACCAGGTTCGATGTGGGCACCGATTCTGACGACTCCGTTCTCATCGAGATTGCGTGTGGCATCCTCGCTGACGTTAGGAATGTCCGAAGTCAGCTCTTCCATTCCCCTCTTGGTCTCGCGGACCTCTGTCACGAATTCGTCAACATGCACGGAAGTGAGGATGTCCCAGCGTACCATCTTCTCGGAAAGCACGATGGCGTCCTCGTAATTGTAACCCTTCCAAGGCATGAATGCGACCATGAGATTGCGTCCGAGGGCGAGTTCTCCGTCCTGTGTAGCATATCCTTCGGTCATCACCTGACCCTTTTCCACGATGTCGCCCTTGCGGACAACCGGCTTCAGGCAGATGGTCGTGCTCTGGTTCGTTCTCCTGTATATAGGAAGATGATATACTGTGATGTCAGGAGTGAAGCTGACGAATTTCTCGTCGGCAGTCCTTTCATATTTCACATGAATCTCATTGGCATCCACATAAACCACCTCACCGCGGCGCTCTGCCATGACCTGGGTCCTGGAATCTATGCAGACTCTCTCCTCAAGGCCCGTACCCACGATCGGGGACTGCGGCTTGAGAAGCGGAACGGCCTGGCGCATCATGTTCGCACCCATGAGGGCACGGTGGGCATCGTCATGCTCGAGGAACGGAATGAGGGATGCTGCCACGGAAGCCATCTGGTTAGGTGCTACGTCCATGTAGTCAACCTCCTCCCTGGTAACAACCGGGAAGTCTGCCTCAAGGCGGCACTGGATTCTGTCGTCCTCGATGGTTCCGTCATCGTCCATCTTGACATTGGCGAGGGAAACGAGCTTGTCCTCCTCTTCCTCTGCGCTCATGAACTTCCAGCCTGAATCGCTGAGGTCCACCTTGCCGTTGTCAACCTTGCGGTAAGGGGTCTCGATGAATCCGAGGTCGTCAATCTTGGCATAGACGCAAAGTGACGAGATAAGTCCGATGTTCGGTCCCTCAGGAGACTCGATAGGGCAAAGCCTTCCGTAATGTGTATAGTGCACGTCCCTGACCTCGAAACCTGCCCTGTCCCTGGAAAGACCTCCCGGGCCGAGGGCTGACAGACGGCGCTTGTGGGTAACCTCCGCAAGCGGGTTGGTCTGGTCCATGAACTGTGAAAGCTGGCTCGTTCCGAAGAACGAATTGATCACGGAGGACAGAGTCTTGGAGTTGATGAGGTCGATAGGGTTGAACTGCTCGCTGTCCCTGACGTTCATCCTCTCGCGGATGGTTCTTGCCATCCTTGAAAGGCCGACGCTGAACTGGTTTGCAAGCTGCTCACCCACTGTCCTCACACGCCTGTTGCTCAAGTGGTCGATATCGTCCACCGTGGCTTTCGAATTGATAAGCTGTATGAGATATTTGATAATCTCGATGATATCGGTATTGGTCAGGACACGCAGAGCCGGGTCTGTCTCGAGACTCAGCTTCTTGTTCAGACGGTATCTTCCGACGATACCGAGGTCATATCTCTTTTCGGAGAAGAAGAGCTTGTCGATGACATCCCTTGCAGTAGCCTCATCAGGCGGTTCAGAATTCCTGAGCTGCTTGTAGATGTAGTTGACAGCCTCTTTTTCCGTATTTGTCGGGTCCTTCTGCAGAGTATTGTATATGATTGCGTATTCGCTGTCGCTTGCCTCATCCTTCTGAAGGAGTACGGTCTTCACTTCTGCATCAGCGAGTTTCTGGATGGTCTCCTCATTGATGATATCGCCTCTCTCGACGATAGGCATGGTACGCTCAATCGGGATGACCTCTCCGGTATCCTCATCCACAAAGTCCTCGTTCCAGGCTTTGAGAACCTTTGCGGCGAGCTTGCGGCCTTCATTGGCCTTGAGATTCTCCTGTGTCGCTTCGATTTCCTCAGCAAGGCCGAAGATGTCAATGATATCCTTGTCGGCATCATAGCCGATTGCTCTCAGCAATGTGGTTACAGGCAGCTTCTTCTTACGGTCGATGTATGCGTACATCACATTGTTGATGTCCGTTGCAAACTCGATCCAGGAGCCTTTGAAAGGAATAATCCTGGCGGAATAGAGCTTCGTTCCGTTGGCGTGGAGTGTCTGGTCGAAGAACACGCCAGGTGAACGATGAAGCTGCGAAACAATGATTCTTTCAGATCCGTTTATGACGAAAGTGCCCGCAGGAGTCATGTATGGGATATCTCCGAGATATACGTCCTGTACTCTCGTGTCGAAATCCTCGTGCTCCGGGTCACTGCAGGAAAGGCGGAGTTTTGCCTTCAGAGGAACGTTGTACGTGAGACCTCTTTCAAGACATTCTTCAATCGAATAACGCGGCGGCTCGATGAAATAATCAATAAACTCAAGCTTGTAGTTGTTCCTCGTATCCTCGATTGGGAATATTTCCTGAAAAACCTGATACAGACCTTCGTCCTTTCTGTTTTCCGGGGTTGTGTCAAGCTGGAAGAAGTCCTTGAACGACTTCAGCTGCACTTCAAGAAGGTCTGGATATGCCAGGATTTTTGATGTGGCGAAATTAATTCGTTTATTGGTAGTCTTATTTGACATATTCTGCCTTTGAAATAGAGAAAAACTTAAATACGACAAAAAGGTTTAGAGCCTAAGCCACGGCTCTAAACCTGATTTCGTTCCCATCAAGGGGAGAAGCGAAGTTATTTAACCTCAACTTCTGCACCAGCCTCTTCGAGAGTAGATTTGATCTGCTCTGCTTCAGCTTTGGATACTTTCTCTTTCAAAGTTGCGTCAGGAGCCTTGTCAACGAGATCCTTTGCCTCTTTCAGACCGAGGCCGAGGAGATCCTTCACTACCTTGATGACGCCAAGTTTAGCCTGTCCGGCTGACTTGAGAATAACATCGAACTCTGTCTGCTCTGCTGGAGCTGCCTCAGCAGCGGCTGCAGGACCTGCTACAGCAACAGCTGCAGCTGCAGGCTCGATACCGTACTCTTCCTTGAGAACCTTTGCAAGTTCCTGAACATCTTTTACAGAAAGGTTAACCAACTCTTCTGCAAGTGCTTTTACATCTGCCATAATAAATGATATTGTTTAAATTGTTTATATTATTTTTCTTCTCTTTCTGAAAGAGTCTTGACAATTCCTGCAATCTTGCCGCCAGCTGACTCGAGAGCCGAGATGACATTGCGTGCAGGAGACTGGAGGAGAGTGATGATATCTCCGATGAGCTCTTCCTTGGATTTGATTGCTGCGAGTTCCTCGAGCTTGTCTGCGCCTACGAAAGCGCACTCCTGAACATAAGCTCCCTTGAGTACAGGCTTCTCGAAACCGTCTTTCTGGAACTTCTTGATGAGCTTGGCCGGACCGTTCGCAGCTTCGGTGAACATAATCGCGGTATTGCCCTTCAGGACTGATGTGAGAAGCTCGAGCTCCTCATTGTTCTGCTCCTTGATCACGTGATTAAGGAGAGTGTTCTTCACGACTACAAGCTTTATGCCTGCCTCGAAGCATGCACGACGGAGCTTTGTCGTCTGCTCAGCATTCAGACCGGAGATGTCCGTGAGATAGAAGTTTGGAGTCTCCTGAAGCTGTGCTGAGATAGATTCAATTATCTGGGCTTTGTTTTCTTTTCTCATAACATTGAATTTTTATTATTCAGCACTGAATGCTTTGATATCGATAGTTACACCAGGGCTCATGGTTGTGCAGATGGCTGCACCCTTGAGATATGTTCCCTTGAGAGTCTGAGGCTTGAGCTTCACGATGGCGGAGAGGACAGTCTTTGCGTTGTCATAGATCTGCTCCGGAGTGAAAGAAGCCTTTCCGATAGCGGTGTGGATAATACCGGTCTTGTCAACCTTGAAGTCAATCTTACCGGCCTTTACCTCCTTGACAGCATTGCCGACAGCCATTGTAACGGTACCGGTCTTAGGGTTCGGCATGAGGCCTCTCGGACCGAGGATACGGCCGATGGCACCGATCTTGGCCATGACAGAAGGAGTACAGATGATGACATCTACATCAGTCCAACCGCCTTTGATCTTCTCGATATAATCGTCGAGACCTACGTAGTCAGCACCGGCCTCCTTTGCCTCAGCCTCCTTGTCAGGAGTACAGAGAACGAGAACCCTTGTTACCTTACCTGTTCCGTGAGGAAGTGAAACCACGCCACGGATCATCTGGTTTGCCTTGCGCGGGTCAACACCGAGGTTGACTGCAAGCTCTACAGAAGAGTCGAACTTGGTATATGTGAGTTCCTTCACAATTCCGCACGCTTCTGCAAGTGTATACTGCTTTGTCTGGTCATACTTGGCCAGGGCAGCCTTCATGTTTTTTGAAACTTTACTCATCTCGCAGGTGATTATTTAATGTCCTCCGGGAATGTTCCGGTAACTGTGATACCCATACTTCTTGCAGTTCCGGCAACCATGGTCATAGCTGACTTCAGGGTGAATGCGTTCATGTCCTGCATCTTGCCTTCTGCAATTGTCTTCACCTGATCCCAGGTGATGCTTGCGACCTTCTGTCTGTTAGGCTCTCCGGAGCCTTTCTGAATCTTAGCTGCTTCCTTGAGAGAAACCGCTACAGGCGGCTGCTTTACAACGAAAGAGAAAGATTTGTCTGAATATACGGTGATGACAACCGGAAGCACTTTACCAGCAGAACCCTGGGTTGCTGCATTGAACTGCTTGCAGAAGTCCATGATATTCAGGCCTTTAGAACCGAGAGCCGGTCCTACTGGAGGCGCAGGATTCGCTGCTCCGCCTTTGATCTGGAGCTTAATGAATCCGATTACTTCTTTAGCCATAATTTATTCCTTAGTTACTTGATTAAAGCTGAGCTCAAGCAGAGTCTTTCTGCCGAAGATCATAACTATTACCTTGATTTTGCTTCTGTCCACAGCAATCTCGTCCACCGTACCGTCGAATCCGTTGAAAGGTCCGTCCGTAATCTTGACGGAATCACCGACCTGATAGTCGACCTCGGTGACAACCTCGCTTTCTACCTGTTCGTCCTGCTTGCCGAGAAGCCTCTTGACTTCCTCGTCCCTGAGCGGAACGGCTTTCATCTCAGCGGTCTTCTTCTCACCGTCGGACGCAGCGGCCTTCTCCGTAAGGAAACCGGCCAGACCAGGTATCACATGACTGCGGATAAGGTACTCGGAGTCTTTGCCAAGTTCGGCCTCGATAAACACATAGCCCGGAAAAAGAATCTTTTCAGATGCAACTCTTTTCCCGTTCTTGACCGTAAATTTCTTCTCTACAGGAACCAGCACCTGGGAAATCTCTTTCTGAAGGTCCTGATCTCTTTCGATTTCTTTGTCGAGGTATTCTTTGACTTTCTTCTCTTTGCTTCCTGCAGTCCTGAGGACGTACCATTTTTTATCGCCCATAGCAACGAATCGAATTACAATGTGTAGATTACTGTCATCAGATTCTGGAAAATGTAGTCGATCAAGTAAAGAACCGCCGCGATGATGACAGTGGCTACCATGACAAGAATCGCAGAGCTCTGGAGCTTTGCCCATGTCGGCCAAGTCACCTTCTTGGTAAGTTCCTCGAAGGACCCTTTCACATAGTTAATGAACTTTCTCATCTTTTCTTTTAATGGACACTGCTTGTTGGAAGCTGACGCAGAGTCTGTTAAACATTATCAAATCGTAACCTTTGATATTAGCAGGGACAGAGAGATTCGAACTCCCATCAATGGTTTTGGAGACCACTATACTAACCCTTATACTATGTCCCTGTAAATCAAGGTGCCACTAAGGTCAGCGACACCTTGATGATATTCGGAGATAGATTATTCAATAATCTTACCTACCTGACCTGCGCCGACTGTACGTCCACCCTCGCGGATAGCGAAACGAAGTCCTTCGTTAAGAGCCACCGGAGTGATGAGGTTTACGTGAATCTCTACGTGGTCGCCAGGCATAACCATCTCAGTTCCCTCAGGGAGAGTAATCTCGCCGGTAACATCCAGTGTACGGATGAAGAACTGTGGACGGTAGTGGTTGTGGAACGGAGTATGACGTCCGCCTTCCTCTTTCTTGAGGACGTAGATCTGAGCGGTGAACTCAGTGTGAGGAGTGATGGAGCCAGGTTTAGCTACAACCTCACCTCTCTTGACATCCTTCTTGTCGATACCGCGGAGGAGAAGACCAACGTTGTCTCCAGCCTCTCCCTGATCGAGGAGCTTGCGGAACATCTCGACACCTGTAACGGTGGTAGACCTTGGAGCGTCACCGAAGCCGACGAGCTCAACAGGATCGTTCACGTGGATGGTACCAGTCTCGATACGTCCGGTAACAACGGTTCCACGGCCGGTGATGGAGAAGATGTCCTCGATAGGCATGAGGAATGGCTTCTCGTTCTCACGTACAGGAATTGGAATATATTCGTCAACTGCATCCATGAGTTCCATAACCTTGTCTTCCCACTCTTTCTCGCCGTTGAGGGCTCCGAGTGCAGAACCGCGGATGATAGGGCAGTTCTCATCGAAATCGTAGAATGAAAGAAGATCACGAACCTCCATCTCGACGAGGTCAAGCATCTCAGCGTCGTCAACAAGGTCAACCTTGTTAAGGAAAACGACGATCTTAGGTACGTTAACCTGCTTTGCGAGGAGGATGTGCTCACGTGTCTGAGGCATAGGGCCGTCAGTAGCAGCAACTACAAGGATAGCACCGTCCATCTGGGCAGCACCGGTAACCATGTTCTTCACGTAGTCAGCGTGGCCCGGACAGTCAACATGCGCATAGTGACGTGAAGCGGTCTCATACTCGATGTGTGAAGAGTTGATGGTAATACCACGCTCCTTCTCCTCTGGAGCATTGTCAATCTGGTCGAATGACTTGACATCCTCTGAACCGAAACCTCTCTCGTGAAGCACTTTGGAGATAGCGGCAGTCAGGGTTGTCTTACCGTGGTCAACGTGGCCAATTGTACCGATGTTGACATGCGGTTTGGTTCTCTGGAAAGTTTCTTTTGCCATAATATTATGCTTTTAATATGTTATTGCTTGTATATAAACACATTTAGAGCCGGTGATGGGAATTGAACTCATGACCTCATCCTTACCAAGGATGCGCTCTACCCCTGAGCTACACCGGCGACCTTTTTGAATTGGAGCGGAAAACGAGGTTCGAACTCGCGACCCTCAGCTTGGAAGGCTGATGCTCTACCAACTGAGCTACTTCCGCGATTATTGGTGGGAGAAGATGGATTCGAACCACCGAAGGCATAAGCCAGCAGATTTACAGTCTGCCCCATTTGGCCACTCTGGTATTCTCCCATATCCTTACAAAGAACTTCTGAGCCGATGGAGGGAGTCGAACCCACGACCCCGAGATTACAAATCACGTGCTCTGGCCAACTGAGCTACATCGGCAATCTGACCGCCTTACTTATCGTAAGGGATTGCAAAGATAGGCATTAATTCTGATTCTACAAATTTTTTTGACTTTTTTCTTTAAAATTTATCATTTCCACAGCCTTCTTCATTATACCTTCCGCATCCAGGCCGCACTCCGAACGCTGGGCATCCTGACGGTCCTGCGGTATGTATCTGTCTGGTATTCCGAGCCCACGCACATCCACGAGATGTCCGTGTGCAGCCATATATTCCGTCACCGCCCCGAAAAGGCCTCCGGCAAGCGAACCGTCCTCCACTGTCAGGACCATGCCGGCAGCTGCCGCCTCCTCGAGAATGGCGGTATCTATCGGTTTGACGTAACGCATGTCATACACTGCAGGCCGCACTCCGGTATTCTCTTCGATCAGGACGGCGGCCTCCATCGCACGGGCAGATTCAGGACCGGCGGCGAGTATGGAAAGCTTTGAACCGGACTGGAGTTTCTCCCCCTTGCCCGGCTCCAGATACCTGTATCCGGCATCTCTCCACGCGACACCCTCCCCGCATCCTCTCGGATACCTTATTATAAAAGGACCTCCTTCATACGTCGAAGCGGTATACATGAGACATTTCAGTTCAGTCTCATTTCTCGGCGCAGCTATGATTGCATTCGGGACCGGCCTGTATGCCGCCATGTCGAGACATCCGTGATGCGTCGCCCCGTCCTCGCCGACAAGTCCGGCCCGGTCGAAACATAGCACTACAGGAAGGTTCTGCAGGGCGACATCATGTATTATCTCGTCATAGGCCCGCTGCGAGAATGAGGAGTATATGTTGCAGAATGGCTTCATCCCGCCTGCCGCAAGTCCTGCAGAAAACGTGACTGCATGCTCCTCCTCAATGCCTACATCGAAGAAACGCTCAGGAATCTCCCTCGCCAGCAAATTCATCCCGCACCCTGAAGCCATCGCCGGAGTGATCCCGACTATCCGGCTGTCCTTCCTCGCGAGATCCAGAAGCACCTCCCCGAAAACGTCCTGGTAACGGTCCGCACAATGTTCTCCCGTGAGTCTCAGGCCGGTATCCACATTGAACCGTCCAGGAGCATGCCACACGACAGGATTCGACTCGGCCGGAAGATAACCCTTTCCCTTTTTCGTGATGGCATGAAGAATTCTCGGCCCCTTGATCTCCCTAAGCCTTCCGAGAGCATCCACGACGGCATCTATGTCATTGCCGTCCACCGGTCCGAAATACCTGAACCCGAGAGCCTCGAAGAACGCCCCGTGATACCCACCTCCGAGAATCGAGGACTTCGTGCTGCGGACAATTTTCTGCATCCTGTCCCTGAGATGTCCTTCTCCCATCCTGTCCCAGATTTTGTCCTTCAGACGCAGATATTTAGGGTCTGTGGTAAGGCGCAGCAGGTGATTGTGGATACCACCGGTGTTCCTGTCTATGGATATATTGTTGTCATTCAATATTATGAGTATGTCACTGCGGCTGGCTCCGGCATTGTTCAGGCCTTCGAGGGCCAATCCGCCGGTAAGAGCACCGTCACCGAGCAGCGCCACGACCTTCTCGCCGGAACCTCTCAGCCGGGCCGCATTGGAGAGTCCGAGAGCAGCGGAAATTGACGTGGAAGAATGGCCTGCTCCGAAAATGTCGTATTCGCTTTCGGAACGGTTCGGGAATCCGCTCAAACCATCCTTCATGCGGTTCTTCCTGAATGCCTCCCTCCTGCCTGTCAGGATCTTGTGGGCATAGGCCTGATGCCCGACATCGAAGACGAGTTTGTCGACTGGAGTATTGTAGACATAATGCAGCCCGACTATGAGCTCCACGGCACCAAGGCTCGACCCGAGATGGCCCGGATTGGTCGAACAGCAATCGATGATATAATCCCTGATTTCCCGGCAAAGCGGACGGAGTTGCGATGAGTCGAGTCTCCGGAGATCTTCAGGGCTGTTTATGTTTTCCAGCATATAGTTCATGGTGAAATTCTTTGCAATATACGAACAAATTCTGAATTGAATAAAATTTTGTCGTTTATGATTTATTGAATATCTTGCAGGGATTTTGGCGGACAATTAAAACCAAACAATATGACAAAAGCACAGAAATTAATGAATGACAGCGCGATAGCCCGCTGGTCAGTTCTGGTTCTCATCGCCTTGATGATGTTCTTCGGCTATATGTTCGTGGACGTGATGTCCCCTCTCAAATCCCTCGTGGAAAGTTCGAGAGGATGGGATTCTTCCGTATTCGGAACATACGCGGCATCCGAGTATTTCCTCAACGTGTTCTGCTTTTTCCTGATTTTCGCCGGAATCATTCTCGACAAGATGGGAGTCCGCTTCACCGGACTTCTCTCCGCATCGCTGATGGTTCTCGGAGCCTGCATCAAATATATAGGTATCAGCGACTGGTTCCAGGCCACCTCCTTCTGCGGATGGCTGAACAGCTGGTGGACCGCACTCCCGGGCAGCGCAAAGATGGCTTGCCTCGGCTTCATGATATTCGGATGCGGCTGTGAAATGGCCGGCACCACTGTATCCAAGGCAATAGCCAAATGGTTCAAGGGCAAGGAAATGGCTCTCGCAATGGGTCTCGAAATGGCAATCGCCAGGCTCGGAGTGTTCGCCGTGATGTGGATCTCCCCTCTCATTGCAGCCAAGTTCGACAACACCGTAGTGGCTCCTGTAGGATTCTGCACCGCCCTGCTCGTGGTCGGACTGCTTTTCTTCCTCATTTTCACGTTCATGGACAGGAAATTCGATGCACAGCTCGTGGAAGCCGGCCTGATGTCCACGGAGAAGTCACCGGAGGACGAATTCCACATCAGCGACCTCGGCAAGATCTTCTCAAGCAAGATGTTCTGGATCGTTGCACTGCTCTGCGTTCTCTATTACAGCGCCATCTTCCCGTTCCAGAGATATGCCCCTAACTATCTGGAGGTTACCCTCAACGTGGATGCAGCCACTGCTTCCCAGCTCTTCAGCTGCTTCCCGATTCTGGCAATGGTGCTGACTCCGTTCCTCGGAGCGTTCCTCGACTTCAAGGGCAAAGGCGCGTCAATGCTCATGGCAGGTGCCATCATCATGATAGTCTGCCATCTGAGTTTCGCATTCGTGCTTCCTGCTTTCCCGAGCAAAGGCCTTGCAATGCTTCTGATCGTGGTTCTCGGAGTATCATTCTCCCTCGTACCTGCAGCTCTCTGGCCGTCAGTGCCGAAGATTATCGACGAGAAGATTCTCGGCTCCGCATACTGCCTCATCTTCTGGGTACAGAACATCGGTCTCTGCCTCGTGCCTCTTCTCATCGGTGTCGTACTGCAGAAAACAGGAGGATATGTCATGCCAATGATCATCTTCTCGACATTCGGCATACTGGCATTCATCCTCACGTTCCTCCTCAAGATCGAGGACAAGAGAAAAGGATACAGACTCGAGGAGCCTAACGTGAATAAATAAGCGATGGCAGCTGAAAGAAAACTGAGCGCGGTATCCTGCTGGGCGGCCCTGGCCTGCTTGGTGGTGCCGATGTTCGCCTCATATTTCTTCGATGACATGTTTTCATCCCTGTCCCAGCTTTTCCGCAATCCGGAACTGCTGGAACTGGGATGGAATTCAGCTGACTACGGCTTCTACGCAGGCGGCTATTCGTTCCTCTGCGTATGGGGAGGCCTGATAGTCTGCGGGATGCTCCTCGACAAGTGGGGCGTCAGGATTACAGGCTCAATCTTCGTCGGACTGATGACAGGAGGTGCCGCAATCGTCACGGCAGCAATCACTTCCGGACTCGCCCCGCACACTTCCCTGATGATAGCCTATGTCGGATGCATGCTCTTCGGACTCGGAAGCGAGATAGCCGGCGTGGCCGTGACCAGGTCAATAGCCAAATGGTTCAAGGGCAGGAACATGGCATTCGCAATGGGTCTCCAGCTCGCTATTGCCAGGCTCGGCACTGCACTGGCCCTGCTGCTGTCTCCTGTATTGGTTGCCGCCAAGGCCCCGGGTGAGGTATATACACTCGCAGAGACCGCAAGACCGGCTTTCGCAGGTCTTGTCCTGCTGCTGGCCGGCACCGTGCTCTGGGCAGTATTCGTGGCAATGGACGCGAGATTCGACTCAATGACAGGCTCCACCGACAGGAAAGCCCGCTCCGAAGAGGACGAATTCAAGTTCTCTGACATATTCAAGGTACTGTCCAACAAGCAGTTCATCATGTCAGCCCTGCTTTGCGTATTCTTCTATTGCAGTATCATCTCATTCAAGAAATTTGCGACCTCCATCCTAATTCCGAGATTCGACCTGCCGGCTGAGACCGCGAGCCTGATGGTGTCCCTGATACCGTTCTCGACCGTGATTTTCGCCCCTTTGTTCGGCTCCATGGTAGACAAAGTCGGACAGGGTACCCGCTGGATGATTGCCGGTTCGGTCCTCGTACTCATAGCTCACTTGCTCATTGCATTTGCGCCTGCAGGAGTCATGGCATTCGGATATGCAGGAATAGCGATTCTCGGAATCGGATACTCACTTGTCCCGGCCGCCCTGTGGCCGTCCGTGTCCAGGATAGTTCCTGAGAAAAATCTCGGAACGGCATATTCGCTTATCTACTGGATCCAGAACATGGGCATGCTCATTGTTCCAATCATAGTCGGGTTCATATTCAAGAACGGAACTGCAGGAGACGCCGAGAGCGGCCGTGTGGCCGCCCTTCATTCAGAATATGTCTTCCTCACGCTCTGCGTGCTGGCAATCATAGTATCCGTCCTTCTGGCACGTTCATCAGACCGTCATCCTGAGCTCGGACTTGACAAACCGAGCGCGGAGGTTTCCTGAAGCCATCGGGAATGCTCCCGCCAAGAATTCAAGAATCACCGGCTTACAGTGTAAAGCCGGTGATTTTTATTGTACGTTCAGGGGTCTCCGGATCTCCCGTGAGAGGATGATGCCTGTCGAATCCGCGGAGAACTGTCATCTCCTCTTCCGTGAGACTGAAATCAAAGACTTCCATATTGGACTTGATCCTGTCCCTGTGGACGCTCTTGGGAATCACGCACACTCCGCACTGTATCTGGTAGCGAAGGGTAACCTGCCTTGGAGTCTTGCCGTATTTCGCTGCAATCCCAAGGAGCGCCGGGTCTCCGAAAATCTCGTCCATCCTGCCCTGTCCGAACGGCATATAGCCCTGATGGCATACTCCGAGGCGCTCCATCCAGACATGGTCCGCAGCACGCTGCTCGGTGAGATTGGTCTCCACCTGGTTCACTGCAGGAACAACCTCGTTGAAATGCACCAGATCGATGAGACGGTCGGAATTGTAGTTCGAAACGCCGATTGCCCTTACAGTTCCAGCTTTATTCATTTCCTCCAGTGCCCTGTAAGCAGCGTAAGTGTCGCCGTAAGGCCAATGCAATAGCACAAGGTCCAGATAATCAGTACGCAGCTTTCGCATGGACTCCTCCACGGACGACCTTGCATCTCCGAACCTGTCCGGCCACACTTTGGTGGTGATGAAAATCTCGTCCCTCGACACGCCTGAAGCTGCAATCGCCTCACCAACATACTCTTCGTTATGATAAATCTGGGCAGTATCTATCAGTCTGTAGCCCAGTTCAAGAGCATCAATGACCGCCTGCCTGCATTCTCCCGGATCTGTAGCCTTATATGTTCCAAGTCCCAGGACCGGCATTTCCACGCCGTTGTTCAGTTTCACTGTCTGCATATTATTCATCTACTTTAGTATTAAACAAACCTGCGGCCTGCTCCACGGAAAGGGCATATTCCACCCTGAATCCCCCGTTGCGGGTCCTGCGGAGAGCATCCAGATGGGCTCCGGAGCCGAGAGCCTCCCCGATATCCCTTGCCAGAGCCCGGACATAAGTTCCTTTAGAGCACACCACCCGCACATCCGCATGAGGAAGATGAAGGGACGAATTGTCCGTGACATTTATACGGAGATTCCTCCTGTCCTCCGCCCCGTTACGGGCATTACCTTGCAAAAGCTCCATATCTGCCTTCTCCGGCAGCCCCTCCGGGAAGAAGGAGAGCAATTCAATCTCGGAAATGTTGATGTTCTGGCGGTTCAGTATGCCGGCCGCAGAATGGTCGAACGCAGTTGAAGAACCGTCCCCGCTACGGCTCCTCCGCCATTCCTTCCGGGCAAGTTCATAGGCCCGTACTCCGTCGATGGACTTGGCCGAGAACAATGGAGCTACCTGCTCCTGCTCGCCCAGGAATCCCGGAAGGGCGGCACGCAGGCTCTCCTCGCTGACCCCGTCCGTGGGATAACGCATATCTATCTCTTTCTCAAGATCATAGGAAGGAGTCGTAGCCCCGAATGAAATGCCGGCCACATATTCTTTCTCGTGCTTCTGAAGTTCCTCGGCAAGCCTCGTGGCCTTGCCTACGCATACTATCAGGACCCCGGTGGCGAGAGGATCGAGAGTGCCGGCATGGCCCACCTTGAGATTCTTCTTCCTGAAATGCCTGCAAGCGCAGAATTTCATTTTCCGTATCACGTCGGCTGACGTCCAGCGATACGGCTTGTCCACCGGAATGATGATTCCCTCAGGATAATCGTCAATGTTCCGGGACAATACAGTTTCCCCAACTGCTGCTTTGGACAATATCATGGCTATTTGCAGGGAACCTTGTCAATCCTGCGCTGATGCCTTCCACCCTCGAAAGGAGTCTCGAGCCATACCTTGGTGATGGCCTGCACCATCCTGTAGGAAATGAATCTCGCCGGCATTACGATGATATTGGCATTGTTGTGGGCCTTCACGAGACGGCCTATCTCAGTACCCCATGCGATGCCAGCCCTGACACCCTGATGCTTGTTCAGCGTGAGGGCCATTCCGTTTCCGGTCCCGCACATGGCAATGCCGCAGTCCACCGCACCTTTCTCCACAGCCTCTGCAAGCGGATGGGCAACATCCGGATAGTCAATGCTTTCCGCAGAATCGGTCCCGAAATCCACCATTTCGTAGCCCTTTTTCTCAAGATACGGTATGAGCTTCGTCTTGTACTCGAAGCCGGCATGGTCACTGCAAATTCCTATTTTCATATTTTGGATGTTTTTGTGTCAAAATCATTCTCTTCCGAGCCTTTCTCCGGCGAATCCCATTCGGGCGGCAAACTCCTTCTTGCCGATGAACGAGAGAATGTCCGCGATTCCGAGTCCGCTCGACGCTCCGGTCAGGGCGAGACGGATGCAGTTCATCACCTTTCCCATAGGCCAGCCCTGCTCGCGGATGAAATCCTCAAGACAAGGTTCCACATTCTCCTTGGTGAAAGCCCCGTCGAACGCACAGACATGGTCAACTACCTGATATGCAGGTCCGTAGTTTTCCGCCTTCCAGAACTTGTCAGCATCCTTGGCGAGGAACGGAGCCGTAAGGGAGTCATCGAACACCTTCACGCGAGGGTCAGCAGCCCTTCTCGGGTCGGCAGGTTTCTGGGCCTCAAGACCTCCGGCCTTCACCCCGAAGTCCGCGTACCCGGACGGTGATATGAAGAGGCATGCGGCAATGTCCCAGAAATCCTTCACGAAAGAAGCCCTCTCGCTGATGAGAGCCACCACGTCATGGACATATTCACTTGTGACTATATGATTCTTGAAATCAATGCCTTTCCCGGCGAATTCAGCCCCTGCGGTCAATGCACAGGCAGGGCAGTCAACCACCTTGATTCCATGGGATTCGAGCACAGGCACGAAAAGACCTGCAAGCTCGTCAACGGACTTCATGCGGAGATATTCCTTGTTGTACCACTTGGCCTTCTCGGGATTGAACCTTGCACCGGACTTGATGACCCGGTCGAGGGAGAACACCTTCACGAGTTCGTCAATCGTGAACAGCTCCCTGTCGTCTCCCGGATTCCAACCGAGCATTGCAAGCATATTGACGAATGCCTCAGGGAAATAGCCGTCCTCACGATAGCCGCGGGACTCCTCTCCTGCAGGATTGACCCATCTGAGCGGGAATACCGGGAAACCGAGGCGGTCCCCGTCACGCTTGCTCAGCTTGCCTTTCCCGTCCGGCTTGAGAAGAAGGGACAGATGGGCGAAACGCGGCATCGTATCCTCCCAACCGAAAGCCTTGTACAGCATATAGTGAAGCGGGAGCGACGGCAGCCACTCTTCTCCGCGGATAACCTCGCTGATTTCCATGAGATGGTCGTCCACTATGTTTGCGAGATGATAAGTCGGGAGTTCGTCGGCCCTCTTCCAGAGCACTTTGTCGTCAAGAGTATCGGTATTGACCTCGATATGTCCGCGGATAAGATCGTCCATTTTCACCACCGTATTCTCAGGCATCTTGAAGCGGACTGTCCATGTATCAGTGGTCTCGAGGAGATTCCTGACCTCGTCCTCCGGCAGGGTGAGGGAATTGCGCAATTCCTTGCGTGTCACCTGATTGTAGATGAAGGTTCCGCCGGCAGCCTCGGCCTCGTTCCTCCTGGCTTCGAGTTCCTCTGCAGTGTCGAATGCGTAATATGCATAGCCGTTGGCAATCAGCTTGTCCGCATATTCCCTGTAGATACCCTTGCGCTGGGACTGTCTGTACGGAGCGTGCGGGTGCTTTTCCGAAGGTGTCTCCACCACATTTCCGTTCTCGTCCACTCCCTCGTCAGGATGGATTCCGCACCAGTTGAGCGCCTCGATGATGTACTTCTCGGCACCCGGCACGAATCTGTGCGAGTCAGTATCCTCTATGCGTATTATGAAATCTCCGCCTTTCTGCTTGGCATACAGATAGTTGTACAATGCAGTCCGGACTCCTCCCATGTGCAGCGGGCCCGTCGGGGACGGCGCAAATCTTACTCTTGTCCTTCTTTCCATAAATATATTTATTTCAATCCGGCAAAATTAAGACTTATCCGCATATTAAGCAAAGGAATCTTCAATTTTTCATTTCCTCCTGAGGCTGATGATGCAGCTGGAATAGACGCCGCCGAGGGAAAGCTCGATGCCGGTGTCCATCAGGAATCTGCCGGAGAAGGCCTTCCCTTCCCATGGTTCAGGTCCCGAGGTGCGGTTCAGTTCGGTCAGAACGTATTGAGCATCAGGGTCAAGGCCGTCGAAACGGAAACAAGGCCAGACCGGGGAATTGGCATACTGGCGAAACTTGTAGGCGAAGAACACGGCCTCCGACTTGTCCTCTGTCACGAAAATCTCACTTGCCAGCCCGTGACTGTCATAAGGCGAGAGAATCCTGTAAAGGTCCCCCTGCTGCACCACAGGGCGGATCTCCTTGTAAGCAGCAAATGCATTGCGCGCAAACTCGAACTCCTCCGGACTGAGGTCGGATGGCTTCATCTCCATGCCGAGACGCCCGGTCATCGCCACGTCGAAACGGAACTTCAGAGGAAGCGCACGTCCCGTCTGGTGATTCGGGGAAGCGCTCACGTGCTGCGCCATTGCACAAGGAGGGAAGAACATCGACGTTCCCCACTGGATGAACAGACGCTGCTCAGCATCAGTATTGTCACTCGTCCAGAACTCGTCGAAATAAGGCATCAGGCCGTAATTGACACGTCCTCCGCCACTTGCGCAATCCTGGATCACCAGATCCGGATACTTCGCACGAATCCGCTCCAGAGTCCTCACAAGGCCGAGATGATAGTCCACATACAGATGGCTCTGCCTGTCGGACGTCAGATAGGACGAACCGACACTGTTGATATCCATATTGCAGTCCCACTTGATATAATATGTCCCGGGAGTCTCCTTCATGATATTGTCCACGATACTGAACACGTAGTCCTGCACGGCTGGATTGCTCATGTCCAGCACGAGCTGGGTGCCTCCCCTTCCGCAGACAGGCTCCCTGCCGGGATTGCAGATGACCCAGTCAGGATGTTTCTCGTACAGTTCACTCAGGGTATTTGTCATCTCCGGCTCAATCCAGATTCCCCATTTCAGGCCGCGTGCTGCAGCCGCCTTCTCAAGAGCAGGAACGCCGTCCGGCAATTTCTCGGTATCGGTCACCCAGTCGCCAAGGGCACAATTGTCAATGCTGCGCTTGTACTTGTCGCCGAACCAGCCGTCGTCCATAACGAAAAGCTCGGCCCCGAGAGCCTGCACCCCGTCCATCATCTTCTCCATTGCCCCCTGGCTGACATTCAGATAGACGCCTTCCCAGGAATTGAGCAAAGTCTTCCGGAGCGCCTGACCGTTGTGTATCTTTCCGTTCAGGCGGGCCCATCTGTGGTAATTCCGGCTCACTCCTCCCTTGCCCTCATCTGAATATACAACCGCGAGAGCAGGAGTCGTGAAACATTCACCCTTCCCGAGAGTATAGCGGCTCCCGGTCTCGTTGATACCGCAGACAAGATGATGATACCGGCCATTGTCCGTATCTATGGTCATCCTGTAATTGCCGCTCCAGCAGAGCACCGCGCCCACGGTCCGTCCCGCATTCTCGCGAGGTTTCCCGTCGAGCGACAACATTATGTTCGGTCGGTTCAGCATCGCGTTCCTTGTTCCGGACAAATCGGCGATTTCCAGCCTGCCGGAATTCAGGGGCTCTTCGGTCAGCCAGGCCTCGGAAGCCCAGGTGCCATGTTCATGACTCACCCACACATCTCCTTTGCGGAACGGCAGGGCGGCACTTGCATATTTATCGAGCACGACCGGCTTCTTCTCGCCATTGCGGATGACCGTCCACATCTCTATCACATCACAATTGCCGTAAGTCCTGTAGCACAGGTCAACCTCGAAATTGTGCTTCGTGTCCCTTGTCGTGACCACATAGTCTGTCCCGCCTTCGAAACCCGTGCAGGAATCGCTGACATAACGCAGGTCCGTACCGAGATCCCCGTCGGAATGCGTCACGCCCAATGCCATGGAACTGATGAATCCGGCCCCGTAGCCGAAACACGGATAGGCCTCAGCGCCTCCGATATTGGCATTCCGAACCTGGGACATATCGTCCAAACGGCTTCCGTAATAGCGTACATAAACGCGTGCTCCCGGCTCGGCCTGCAGGAGCAGAGTGGTGTTAGGCGTATTCACGGAAATATCCTTGGCCGAAGCCGCAGCAGCAATGGCCGCAAGCGACAAAACAAGAGCGCACTTTCTCATAATGGCAATATGTTATTCAATTCATGTGGTTATTCATTCCTGTTTCTGGGGACGGGATGTGCGGCGGATGGCCGCCGTATTGGTCAACTCGCTGATTTCCTGGTCATTGGACACCAAGAGAACAGGCTTAGTGTCGAAATGGAAATGAGGTATGTTCTCTACGGTATTGTAGCTTATCTTGTTGATATGCACCTCGTCGGTCAGCTGGATTTCCCCGGAGGCAGGCTTGTAGTCATCCGTGTAGGTGAAATCCTTGTCCACGATAATCAGTTTGCCGTAATCGTTGCCCGTCAGCTCCGCCATGCTCGTATTGAATCCGGTGGCAATCACGGTGATATGGATGGTGTCGCCCACATTCGGGTCATCATCCCAGATAAGTCCCCTCTTGGACTTGTCCACCACTCCCGTATAGCCGGCAATGAGCTCGCTTATCTTTCCGAACTGCTCCATTGTAAGGCCCTGGTTGTTCTTTCCGGCAGTGACATTGACCAACAGATTCTTGGCAGTCTTGAGGTCGAAATCATTCAGCAGCGGAGATTCGAGAGCACCCTTCACGGCATCCTCGAGCCTGTTCCGTCCCGAGCCGCTGCCGCAGCCCATCAGGGCCATTCCGCTGTTCTTCATCATCGTGATGACATCCTGGAAATCCACATTGATATATCCCGGCTTCTTGATGATTTCAATAATGCCCCTGACCGCAGTGGCGAGAATCTCGTCGGCCTTCGGGAAAGCATCCTGTACAAGTTCGTCACCGAAATAGGAGTAAAGCTTCTCGTTGTTGATTATCAGGAGACTGTCCACGTTTCTCTCCAGTTCGTGGATGCCGTCACTCGCCTTGGAAAGAGCCTGCTTTCCCTCGTTCTGGAACGGAAGGGTGACGACCGCCACTGTCAGGATGCCGCGATCCTTGGCCATCTTGGCAATCACCGGAGACGCACCCGTGCCGGTTCCTCCACCGAGTCCGGCCGTAATGAACAGCATCTGGGTGCCGCAGTCGAGCACCTTCTCGGCTATCAGTTCCTGTGACTCGAGGGCAGCCTTCCTCGCCTTGGACGGCACGGTACCGGCGCCCAGCCCGTCTCCGAGCTGCACCTTGACAGGCACATTGCTCTTCATGAGAGCCTGGGAATCAGTATTGCAGACAATGAAACTGCAACCCTGGATCTTCTGGTTGTACATATAGGTGACGGCATTGCACCCGCCGCCGCCCACACCGAGCACCTTGATCATCGAGTTCTCCGGAACCCAGTCGCTCGGAGTAACAATATCGGTCGTATTCAAATAGTCAGGCATAATCATCAAACTGTTTCTTTACTGATCTCATTGTAATATTTCTGTACCTTCCAGGCAATAGTCTTGAAGAATCCCGGTTTCTTCTCCTTTTCAGATTCTTCTTCGGCGTCCGGAGTTTCAGGCTGTTTGCCAGCGTCATCTACATTCTCCTCAGTATCAGGAGCTTCCGGAGTCTCTTCGGCATCTCCGGAGACAAGATTGCTCCATACTTCCTCCACTCCGGATCCGGTCTGAACTGCCTCAGGAGCATCAGCGGCAGTCCCTGCAGCGTAATCCTCGGAAACCGTGCAGCAGTTCAGCCCCTCCTCCTTTGCCAAAAGGACCATCCCGGCAGAAGCCACGGCGGCAGGCTTGAGAATCTCCTCACAACCGGTGGCCACGAATCCGTTTCTCGGGCATGCCACCCTGACGGTATATCCGGACAATTCCCTTATGTAATTGCCGAGATTCAGCATCTCTGCACCGCCTCCGGTTATCACCACACCTTTGCGGAGAGCTCCGGCAAGACCGCTTTCGGAGATTTCGTACAACATTGCTTCGATGAGTTCCTTCTCCCTCGCGGAAATGATTTCCGACAGATAGCTGACCGGAATCTGGTTGCACACATTCATGTCATCACTCTCAATCTGGATAATCTTCTCGCTGAGAGTCTGGAGCCTGTCCGGCATGCACCCGCCGTACGCGCACTTGATGTTCTCGGCAAGCCTTTCAGAAATACTGCACTCGTTCCTGATGTCGGACGTCACCACATTGCCGCCGAAAGGTATTGAAGCATAATGCGCAAGTACCCTGTTCCTGTAGATGCTCACGGACGTTGCACCGGCTCCGAAATCCAGAAGGGCCACACCGTTGTGCATCTCCTCGTCGGTAAGGACAGCCCTCGATGTCGCGACAGGGCTGAAATACATTCTGGATATGGCAATGCCAAGGTCATTGAAAACCTTGTAAATATTGTTGATATGACTTCTCCTGCCGATGAACACGTTGAAATGTCCCGTAACCTCGGAACTGATCATACCGACAATGTCATTCTCATTGACCTGGAAATATTCCGGGGTCGAAAAACATTGTGCCACAGCCCCGTAGATTTCCTCCTTGTCCGGATCTGCGAGATGATGCTCCTCCTTGGCGATGCATTTGAGGCTCTCGATTTCCTCCACGGTTATGCACTCGTCCGGATCGTTCCTCTGGCAGATGGCCTCGGCCTTCTCCTGACGAACTCCGCAGCGCGGAAGCCCCACGACCACCGACAGAATCTTTATCTTCAACTCTTCCTCGGCTGCAGAAAGAAGCCCTGACAGGACACCTTCCGCCTTCTTCGGGTTGAAGATCGCACTGTTGCGTATTCCCTCGGACCTGGCGGCACGATAAAAGAGAATCTGCGTATTGTTGCCCTCGACCTTGGCGACAGTCAGGGAGATTTTCCCCGTACCGAGGTCCACGACCGCTATGAAACTTTCATTGGTATTATATCCGCTGCTCATATCTGTATAATTTTCCTGAATTATTTTCTGCAAACAATCTGGCCGTCATAGGAGACATTCACCGTGGAGTAATATCCCTCCCCCTTCTCCGGCACGATATACCTGTAGTAATCCTCAATCTTGGCGAACTTCCTCTCCATGTCCTCCGGACGGCCGAAAATGAATTTTTCCTTCCCCTTCCCCGGCACCAGGATTATCCGGCCCCGGTCATCCACATGTATCTGGGCCACAGCCTCATTCCACTGCCTGTGAGCCGAAAGGTAGTCGACCAGTTCGATGATGCCCTGCAGCCACTTTTTCTCCGCAGCCTTCGAAGGCACCCCGGAGAAATCCTTTCCCGGCAGCCTGACCGGCACATTCCCGTCAACTATAGGCACACGGGATGTGTAATTCTTCTGAAGCGGGAAAAGGAAACCGGTCTCGTCCGAATACCAGCCGCCGGATGGAGTGGAAAATCTCACCACCGGCTCACGCTGAGATATCATCACGTGCAGGACACCGTCCTTGGTCACATATACCTCGCTTTTCTTCACCGCGCTTTTCCCGTCCACATGCGCCTCGATTCCGGCCAGGTCCAGTTCCTCGACACGCTTGCCGGAACAGGTACCGCAGACCTCGTCCACATATTTCCTGACATCCTTCTCGGTCACGAAATCCAGACCCTTCTGGTCGGCGAATTCCACCTTGATACCGGAACACGTCCTCTCACTGCGCACGTTCGAACTCCTGACGTCCAAAGCGACAATCAGGGACAATATCACGGCGATCATCAGCGCCGCAGCCACGTATTTCCACGCTATCTTCATCGAAGGTATTGTTTAAATTCGCGAGTGACATCAAATCCTTGCGGAAAGCATTTCCGTTATCGGAACAATGAATCTGTCAATATTTCCGGCGCCGAACGTTATCAGTACATCAACAGGCTCATTTTCAAGATATTCCATAAGTTCTTCCTTCTTCAGGAGCACCTTCTCCGGAGCCGTTACCCTGTTGAAAATGATTTCCGACGTAACTCCCGGAATCGGTTCCTCCCTCGCAGGATAAATATCGAGCAATATCAGTTTGTCCACCATGCTCAGGGCCTTTGCGAAATCCTCCGCGAAATCCCTCGTGCGTGTGAACAGATGAGGCTGGAACACAGCCGTCAGTTTCCTTCCCGGGAAGATGTCCCTCATCGAGCTCACCGCAGTGGCCAATTCATTCGGATGATGTGCGTAATCATCTATGTACGAAAGCTTTTCCGTATTGAGATGGATATCCATGCGGCGCTTCACACCCTTGAATGTGCCGATGGCAGCCTTGACGGCCTCCGGATCAGCTCCGTATTCGAGGCAGATTGCGGCTGCAGCCACGCTGTTCTCGACATTGACCCATCCCGGGACACCGCATTTCACGTCCCGGATCACTCCGCCCGGCCATGCAAGGTCGAACGAGAAATATCCCAATGAGTCCGGAACCGGATTCACGGCATGGAAATCCGCCGCTGCATCATTGTAATGATATGTAAATATCCTTGCGTCCGTATCTTTGGCGCTGATATCCAGTCCGAGCTTCACGATGACCGACCCGCTGACCTGGGAGACGAACTCGCGGAAAGCCGCCCTGACATGCTCCACGTCACCGTAAATGTCGAGATGGTCCGCGTCCATGGCTGTCACTACCGCAATCTCCGGATGCAGCTGCAGGAAAGAACGGTCGAATTCGTCAGCCTCAGCCACCACCGCCGGGCTGTGGCTCATGAGAAGATTCGTATCGTAATTCTTGGAAATGCCTCCGAGAAATGCCGAACAACCCACCCCGCAATCCGTGAGAATATGCGCAGTCAATGTGCTCGTAGTGGTCTTCCCGTGGGTTCCTGACACGGCGAGACATCTCTGTCCTTCAGTGATTTCACCGAGCACCCTGGACCTTTTCAGAAGCCTGTATCCATGCTCCCTGACATATACCATCTCACCGAGATTCTGTGGCACGGCAGGAGTATAGACCACGAGGGTCTCATCCGGATTGCCCGGAACAAGGTCAGGCCGGTCCTCATAATGTACGGCAATCCCCTCCGATTCGAGGGCAGCAGTCAGCTCGGAAGGAGTCCTGTCATATCCGGAAACCTCCTTCCCCTTGAACTTGAAATACCTGGCGATGGCGCTCATTCCGATGCCGCCGATGCCTATGAAATATACATATCTGTAATCTGCCATGTCTTCTAAATCTTTCTGTCCACAAGCTTGTAGACATAATCCGCTATGGTCATTGCCGCATCCGCCTTGGCAAGAGCGGTTATATTCTTTTCAAGACGAGCAATGCGCTCCTCATCATATACCAGTGCAATAGCCTCACGCATAAGGGTTTCCGGAGCATCAGCATCCTTCACGAGCAGGGCCGCGTCCTTCCTGACAAGTGCCATGGCATTGTGTGTCTGATGGTCCTCCGCCACATTCGGGGACGGTACGAAGATTGCCGCCTTTTGAGCCGCGCAAAGCTCCGAAACGGTGCTCGCCCCTGAGCGGGAGATCACAACGTCCGCCATCGCATAGGCAAGGTCCATCCTCCCGATGAAATCACTCCAGTGAATCCGGCCTGCAGCCACTGCCGGGCAGGTTTTTGCAGCATTTTCCATGAACGCATCCACCCCTGGCTTGTAATATTTCCCGCATTGCCAGAGCACCTCCACGTCATCCCCTCCGGGACATCCAGCCTCGATCCAGCGCATCACGGCCTTGTTCAGGGTGCCGCTTCCGAGACTTCCCCCCACTATCAATATATGTTTCCTGTCTGCATCCAAACCATAGAAACCGATCCCCTCGGCACGCATCTCAGGAGTGGCAGGAACGATGTCCGGACGTATCGGATTGCCCGTCATCACTATCCTGTCAGCCGGGAAGAACCTCTCCATCCCCTCGTATGCCACACATATCAGACCGGCCTTCCTGCCGAGAATCTTGTTTGTCAGCCCGGCGAACCCGTTCTGCTCCTGAATCAGCGTAGGCACGCCGTGCCTCTGTGCAGCCCAGAGCAGAGGAGCACTTGCATAGCCCCCTACACCCACCGCGATGTCAGGCTTGAACTCCCTTATCAATTTCCCGGCTTTTCGGATACTCGAGAGCACCTTGAAAGGAGCCTTCAGGTCATTGATGATATTGGCCGGGGTCAGACGGCGCTGAAGTCCCACGACCGGCAGTCCCACAATCCGGAATCCCGCTGCAGGAACCTTCTCCATCTCCATCTTGCCCTCCGCCCCGACGAAAAGAATCTCGCTTTCCGGATTCAGCATGCGCAATTTGCCGGCAATGGAGACAGCCGGGAATATATGTCCTCCCGTGCCGCCTCCGCTGATAATTATCCTGAGTGGTCTGTATTTATCCATAATCTAATCCTCCATTGAATCCAAATCCCCGAGCCTGTCCCTGATATCGTCCTCCGTCACTATTATAGGTTCCGCGAGAGCGGTCTCCTTGTCAATCTTCTTCTTCGCCATACGGCTTATCGACAGAATCACGCCGAAGGCTATGCTGAACGCGAGGAAAGAGCTGTTGCCGTGGCTGACTATCGGCAGATTCTGTCCCGTCATCGGGATAAGATCCACATTCACAAGTATATGCAGCATTGCCTGCCCCGATATCAGCACCACCAATCCTCCCACCACGGTCTTAGCGAAATGATTGTCACAGCTGCGGACAATAAGCGAGCCACGGGCCAGCAGGCTACCGTACAATATCAATATCACTATCGCCCCAATGATTCCGTATTCCTCGACGATGAAGCTGAACATGAAATCCTCATACATCACCGCAACCTTGTATCGCTGGGTGCTCTTGCCCGGCCCCTTGCCCCAGAATCCGCCTTCACTGATGGCGACCTTGGCACTCATCGGCTGCATTGTATCATCCAGAATATCCTGGAATGCAATCGTGCCCGGAGTCTCCTTGCGCAGTCTGTCGAGCGGGTCATCCTTGAAATCCGTCACACGGGAGACCAAAGTCGTGACCCTCTCGAGAGCACTCCAGCCCGTGATTTTCTCAAGCGCGAAAACCAGCAGCAGAGCAGCCACACCGGCTATGAGAATATGCAGCAGATATTTCCATTTCACCCCGCCGATTATAAGAGTCGCACCCATCACCAAGGCCAGGAAAATGGCACTGGAGTTGCTGCCCATCATCTCAAGGATCACCACCAATACCATCGGCAACGCAATGTAGAACATGAACTTGCCCTCGTCCGTGCCAAGAAATTTCAGATGCCTGAATGCGGAGAGTTTCTCTGCTATTTCGGCATGGCCCTGCTTGAGCTCGTTCATGGCCCACGCAAGATACATCACCATCATCACCTTCACGAACTCGAACACCTGCAGCTGAACTCCGAACACGCTGATGGTGCGCCAGGCCTTGTTGAGATATATCGGCCTGAAGAACGGGATTCCCTGGAAATGGGAGTCGAGATACAGCAGGAGCAATGCAGAGACAATGAATCCGAACTTGGAGAAGAAGCGCAGTATCCCAACGTTCATGAACTTGTAAATCAACAGGATAAGCGCAAGCCCCACCACCGAGATGATGACCTGCTCCATCGCATAGGACATCCTCGAGGTATCATATTGGAGGGCAAGGAGAGACGTGGATGACGAGATAGCCAGCACGGAAGCCATGATGAGGAAGAAGACAATCATCCAGACGATCTTGTCTCCTTCCAGGCTGTCTATCATCGACGCCCATACCGAACGGTTCTTCCTGCTTGACGAAGTGGCCATCAGTTCCTCCTGATTAAAGATTCCTTACAGCTTCCTTGAATTTCTCGCCCCTGTCCTCATAGCAGGTGAAGAGGTCGAAACTTGCACAACAAGGGCTCAACAGCACGACATCCCCGTCGGAAGCAAATGCTGCAGAAGCCTTCACAGCCTCCTCGGCCGAACAGGTGTCGCAGATGTTCTCCTTCCCGACAATCTCCTCGAACGCCTCGTGGATCTTCCTGTTGTCCACCCCGAGGCAAACTATTGCCTTCACCTTCTCAGTCACGAGCTGTTTCAGGACGCTGTAGTCATTGCCCTTGTCAGTACCTCCCACAATCCATACGACCGGCTTTGTCTGGCATTCGAGAGCATACCAGGCAGCATCCACGTTGGTGGCCTTGGAATCATTGATATACAATACGCCGCCTACGCTGAGCACCGGTTCGAGCCTGTGCTCGATGGCCTGGAAAGAGCCCAACGAATTGCGGATAACTTCATTGTCAATGCCGGTGGCCTTGGCCGCGAGGGCCGCTGCCATGGAATTGTAGACATTGTGGATACCGCCGAGGGCAAGCTCCTTCAGGAAAATGTCACACTCCTCATCCTCATATTTGACAATGATTTTGTCATCCTCGAGGTATGCACCCTGCTCCACCTTGTCCTTCTGCGTGAAAGGCAGCCTCTTGGCCTCGGTCACTATCTTGTCGAGATGGTTTATCGTGATTTCGTCATCGGAGTCGAATATGAAGCAGTCCTCCGGCCTCAGGTTCCTGACGATGCGGAACTTGGCCCTGACATAGTTCTCCATGTCGTAGCCGTACCTATCGAGATGGTCCGGGGTAATGTTCGTGATTATCGCGATGTCCGGCCTGAACTCGTAGCAGTTGTCGAGCTGGAAACTACTGATTTCCAATACATAATAGTCATAATGGCAGGTAGCCACCTGATAGGCGTAGCTCATTCCGATATTGCCGCCGAGGCCCACGTTGAGCCCAGCCTCCTGAAGGAGATAATATATCAGCGAAGTCGTGGTGGTCTTGCCGTTGCTTCCGGTCACGCAGATTTTCTTCGCATTGTCATAACGGCCTGCGAACTCAATCTCGGAGACTACCGGTATTCCTGCCTCCTCTATTTTCCTGACCATCGGGACGGTGGATGGGATGCCTGGACTCTTGATGACTTCGTCGGCATTCAGGATTAAATCCTCGGTATGCCTGCCCTGCTCGAAAGGAATTTCCCATTCCTCGAGCATCTTGACGTATTTCCCGGCTATATCTCCTTTGTCGGAAAGGAAGACGTCAAAGCCCTTTACTTTGGCGAGCACTGCGGCTCCTACTCCGCTTTCTCCGCCTCCCAAAACAACAATTCTACCCATATATATAATAAAGTTTAGTAAGTCGCTATAAATTGATTTTCAGAGGGATTGTAGCTCAATGCGAGCAAAGGCCAACGCGCATTATATACGCTACCCTTTTCCTAAATCCCTTTCCCCGGGAAAGGGACTTACCCTCGGCCTGAAGGTCTCAAAACTGTCGTTCTAATCTTCGAAACTTATATTGCTATTCATAATTAATTATCTGATTTTCAATAAGGCGAGGGTGGCGACGGCGAGGATCATTCCCACGAGCCAGAAACGGGTGACAATCTTCGCCTCCGGCACCGGATGCGACGGCCACCTGATGACCGCGTTTATGTCCGTCCTCTGGTAATGATGATGCAGCGGCGCCATCCTGAACACCCTGCGCCCCGTACCGGTCTTAAGCCTCGTATACTTGAAATAAAATCTCTGTATCAGCACCGAGAGGCTCTCCACGAAGAAAATTCCGCAAAGAACCGGAAGCAGCAGCTCCTTCCTGATGAGAATCGCGCTCACCCCGATGATACCTCCGATGGCCAGGCTTCCGGTGTCCCCCATGAAAACCTGCGCCGGATAGGAATTGTACCACAGAAAACCGCAGAGCGCTCCCACGAACACCGACATGAATATCGCAATCTCTCCCGTTCCAGGTATGTACATGATATTCAGGTAGTCGGAATTCAGGAGGTTGCCGCTCAGCCATGCCAGGATGCCTATCACGACTCCAACAATGGCAGAAGTACCGGCAGCCAGGCCGTCCATTCCGTCCGTGAGATTCGTACCGTTCGAGCAGGCAGTCACCACCAGGACAATCATCAGCACATAAACAGCCCACTTGAAATACCAGCCCCATTTCCCCTTGAAAGGTGAGAAGACCTTGTAGTCGAACTCATGGTCCTTGATGAACGGAATCGTGGTCTTCGTGCTCTTGACCACATTTTCCATCTCCCAGACGCTATTCTCAACGAGAGTCTCGCTGTCCACATTCAGGTTCTCCGTACCGGAAACCGCACTTGAACTTGCCACTTTCTCCCTGACCACTATCTGGTCGCTGAAACATACCGTCAGGCCTACGGCAAATCCGAGTACAATCTGGAGGAAAAGTTTCATCCTTTCGCTCATACCCTCCTTGTTGTGCCGGAACACCTTGATATAGTCATCCATGAACCCGATGCCGCCGCACCAGAGCGTGGTGAAGAGAAGCAGCTGGGTATATATGTTGGTCAGGTCGCAGAAAAGCACCACAGGAATCACGATGGCGAGAATGATGATTACACCACCCATGGTCGGAGTACCCTTTTTCTGCATCTGGCCCTCGAGGCCGAGGTCGCGTATGGTCTCCCCTATCTGCTTCTTCTGGAGCCAGCGTATGATGCGCCTTCCGATGAAGAAGGAAATCAACATCGCAGTCACGCAGCCGAGCATTGCCCTGAAGGACAGGTAGTTCATAAGACCCTGCCCCGGGATGTCACAGTCTTTCAAAAGCTGGAAGAGATGGTATATCATAATTCTTTCATTGTATTGAACACCTCACCGACAATCTCCCTTTCGTCGAAATGCCTGTGTTCTGTTCCGATTATCTGGTATGTCTCATGTCCTTTGCCTGCAAGCAACACCACCGCCCTGTCCGGAGCAAGTGTGACAGCCGCCCTAATGGCCTCCTTGCGGTCCTCGATGAAGAGAGCCTTGGCAAGTCCTTTCGGGGAGAATCCCTTGCAGATGTCCTCGAGGATGTCCGCAGTCTTCTCCGTGCGGCTGTTGTCCGAGGTGACGAATATCCTGTCGGAGTATTTCTCCGCCACACAGGCCATCTCGGGACGCTTTGTCCTGTCCCTGTCCCCGCCGCAGCCGAACAGGCAGATGATGTGTTTCTTCGGACCGATCTCCCGGAGCGTCTTCAGCACGTTCTCGAGAGCATCCGGAGTATGCGCATAGTCGATTATCACGGAAATGTCGCGCGGACCGCGCAATGTCTCGAGACGTCCCTTGGCTGATTCGAGAAGGCTCAGCTGCAGGAGAGCGTCATCCTCGGAAGCACCGCAAAGCACTGCTGCAGTGTAGATTGCAAGGAGATTATAGGCATTGTGCTGTCCGATGAGCCTCGTCCAGACCTCCCTGCCGTCAATCCTGAGCTGCATCCCGTCGAAGCTTTCCTCAACGATCCTGCAAGTGTGGTCCGCAATCGCCCTGCAGGAATATGTCACTACCTTCGCCTTCGTGTTCTGCACCATCACCATCCCGTTGCGGTCATCCACATTGGTGACAGCGTATGCATCCTTCGGCAAAGTGTCGAAAAACAGTTTCTTGCAGCGCAGATACTCCGCGAACGTCTTGTGATAGTCCAGATGGTCGTGAGTAAGATTCGAAAAAATCCCGACCTTGAACTTCAGGCCTGCAACCCTGTCCTGCTCCACTCCGATGGAGCTCACCTCCATGAAACAGTAGCCGCATCCCTCATCCACCATCCGTCTCAGAAGCGAGTTGATAGTAATCGGATCGGCCGTGGTGTTGGCCGTCTCGAGCATTGTCCCGTCAACGTAATTCGCGATGGTGGAGAGCAATCCGCACTTGTAGCCGAGGCTGCGGAAAAGATTGTAGAGCAATGTCACCGTGGTGGTCTTGCCGTTGGTCCCGGTGATTCCCACCAAAGTCAGCTCCCTTGAAGGGTGTCCGTAGAATGCATCAGCCGCCATCGCCACCGCCTTTCTGGAATTCTCAACCTGAATGAACACTGCCTTCCCAGTCAGTTCTGAACCCGCAACAGACTGCTGGGAGGCAAGTTCATTTTCATCTTCATACATTACGGCGGTGGCGCCTGCGGCCAAAGCTCCTGCAATATATTTATGTCCGTCCCCGGCAAATCCCTTCACGGCTATGAAGAGAGCCCCCGGGCACACCTGTCTCGAATCGCTGCACACTGCAGTGACCTCAACGCCGGCAGTGCCGGTGACCCGGACTACACCACAATTCTCTATTATCTTGTCAAGTATCATTGTTCCAATATCATTTAGTCAAGCCTTATCGTCACCGTGCCGCCTGAAGCAAGAGAGGCCCCCGCCTCAGGAGACTGGGAAACCACATGTCCGCAGCCCGAATACTGGCACTTGTAACCGTCATTCTCGATTGCATATATCGCATCCATCAGCCCCATTCCCTTCAGACCGGGCACCTTGCCGTTCCGGGCAGTCCTCGGGGCATCACCTGAAAGATCAGGCATGGGACCCTTGGTGTCAAACTTCTCCCCATAGCCGCTATCGAGCGTATAAAGTTCGTCCACAATCTCCCTGCACACCATGGCAGGGATTGTTCCTCCATAGAAAATCTCCCTGCTCAGTTTCGAATAAGCGGTCACAATCACAGAATACTGAGGATTGTCCGCCGGGAAGAATCCGACGAACGTAGCCTGATATTGGCGACGCCCGTAAATATCCTCATACGGATTGGAGCCCACTTTGGCATATCTCCTGTCGAGGACGATTCTGGCGGTTCCGGTCTTGCCGGCCACCTTGCACCTGGCATCTTTCAGACGTCTCGCGGCTGTTCCCTCCTCGGTGATTGCCATGAGACCCTTCGCCACGCTGTCAGCAACGGATCTGGAGCATATCGAGCCGTTCAACACAGACGGACCTTTTTTGATACGCGTAATCCCGTTGCTCTCCAGACCCTCCACCAAATATGGTTTCATCATCTTGCCCTTGTTGGCTATGGCATTGTAGAAGGTCACGATATGAAGAGGGGTCTCGGTCACGGAATATCCGATGGCCACCGAACCGAGGTCAGTGGCGCTCCATTTCTTCGTGTCCGACGGAGGAAGCTGAGGTTTGGCAAGCCCTTCGAGGTCGAAATCGAAAGCCTCACCGAGACGGTAGAGATACAGATTGTCAAGAAGTTTCTTCGGATTGGAACCGTAATTGTCCACCGCAAGTTTCCTGAAAATATAGTTTGAGGAAATCTCGTATCCGTGCAGGACAGACATCGTCTTTTTCCCGGTAGCCCTCTCATAATCAACGATATGCTGGTCAGGCTTGAATCCCTTTACTATACCGTGTTCAGTAGGAATCTCGTCCGAGAGCTCCACCTTGCCGTCTTCGAGCAGGCTCGTCAGGATGGCAGTCTTGAACACCGATCCCGGCTCCCCGGCACGCATTATCGCCATATTCATGCTTTCCCCGAGACGGCTCGTGGTACTGTCCCTGAGCAGGTTCACCATCGCCCTGATGGCTCCTGTCTTCACGTCCATGACGATGACGCAGCCGCCCTCAATCTTCTCATTGTCCGCTATCTGGCCGCGCAATGCCCTGTCGGCAATATCCTGCACATCCACGTTCAAGGTAGTCCTAACGTCCAGGCCGTCCTTGGCATTGGCCCATGTGCTGTCCTTGTCCTGGATGCGCTTCCCGTCCGTGCGCTTCATCCATTTATATCCTTCCTGGCCGTGCAGATGATGGTTATAAGCACCCTCGATGCCCTTGAATATCAACCCTTTGGAGTCATGATTGTCCCTCACATACCCGATTGTGCTCCGGGCGAGCGAACCGTACGGATAAAGCCTCGTATCCACACGCTCGACGATGATTCCGCCCTTGTTGCCGCCTTCGCAGAACAGAGGAAGGGTCTTCACCTTGAGCATTGTCTCATGGTCTATCGGGCCACCGATCAGCATATATTTGAAACCTCTCTTCCTGCCGGCGATAATGTCATTGTACCAGCCGTCCGGACTCTTTTTCCCGAATATCGCAGAGAGGCCCTTGGACAATTCCCTTGCCTTTCCGCGCCATTTGTCCTCACCCTCCTTGTCATCCTTGAACTCCACCTTCCTGACAGTGCAGTCCATATATATCTTGTACATAGGGGTGGAAACTGCGAGCAGACGTCCGTCCGAGGAGATGATTGAGCCCCGGGCAGGCTCGAGTTCCATCTTGCGGCTCGTGGCGGTGTAATATTTCAGGTTCGGGTCACTGTTCCGGAAAAAGCACTGGATATAGACGATGCGGCAAAGCACGACAATGGCAGCAATGACGAAGAGGCCATAAAGGTACCAGACCTTTATCCCCTCCTTGTTCGCTTTCTTCATGTCCTTTCTTTCCATTGCCGTCATTTTTCTTTAACGCCAAGCCTGTATGCCGGCTTCTCAGGAAGACCCACTGCAGAGCCCTTGTCCTTCAGAAGCCTTTCTACCGTGGTCACCCTGTCGATGCTGACGAGTTCCACGACTTTCTGCGAATGATATATCTTCAGGGAAGTAAGCACCTCCCTGTTCTTCTCCACCTTGCCGAGCGTATTCTCTATCATCATGTCCATCAGTATCATCACCCAGAAGAGCATGAACGTGTACGCGATGTGAGGAAAATACTTGTCCGCTCCGATACGCATCAGAAGCTCTCCCCTGAAAAATGCGTCTATCACATTCTTGAGGGACGCCGAGAACGATTTGAAATTCATGACCTTCCCTCCTTTCTTTGTGATGATTCCCGCTTAACGGCAACGCGCATCTTCGCGCTGCGAGCCCTGGTATTGGACGCAATCTCGGACTCCTCAGGAAGGACCGGTTTGCGGTTGACAACCTCGAGAGGCGCCACCACATTTCCGTAGAAATCCTTCGTCACCTTTCCTCCGGTGTCGCCGGACTTGATGAAATTCTTCACCATCCTGTCCTCGAGGGAATGATAGGTGATGACCACAAGTCTTCCGCCCGGCTTCAGCGACTCCGCAGCCCCCTGCAGGAATTTTTCAAGCGAACGCATCTCATGGTTCACCTCGATGCGGAGGGCCTGGTAAATCTTGGCGAGGATCTTGTGGCTCTGGAACTCCGGCACCGCCGGTGCAATGCATTTGTCCAGCTCCCCTGTCGTGGAAATCGTGGACGCCGCACGTGCAGAAGTGATCAGGCGTGCCAGTTTTCCGGCATTGTCCACCTCGCCGTAGATGCGCAGAATCCTCTCGAGATCCTCCGGGGAATAGGTATTGACCACATCGGCAGCAGTCATTTCCGCCTCGGTGTTCATCCTCATGTCCAGAGGGGCGTCGAAGCGGAATGAGAATCCTCGTTCTGCAGTGTCGAACTGGTGGGACGACACCCCGAGGTCAGCCAGGATTCCGTCCACGCCGGCAGCGGCAGGGTCTTCCCCGTTCTCCCTGGCATCCAGCATGATAAAGTTCCTTACATATCTGAAATCCGCACGGACCAGCCTCAGGCGGGAATCGTCAAGGCGGTTTGCCAATGCGTCACTGTCACGGTCGAAGGCGATGACCCGTCCCTCCGGAGACAAGCGTGAAAGGATCTCCGAAGTATGGCCGCCGCCTCCGAACGTGGCGTCTATGTATTTTCCTGAAAAATTGCCGACGAGCAGCGCAGTCACGCTTTCGTCGAGGAGCACTGGTGTATGATATTCAGACATGGCACCTCCGTCTCTTATTGAGACAGCTTCCCGGCCAATGCAATGTATTCTTCGTCTGAAATTCCGCCGGCCTCGAATTTCTCCTTGGCCCAGATTTCAATCTTGTAATCATTGCCCGAGAACACTACCTCTTTGGTTACACCAATGGTTTCCAGAAGCTTACGTGGAATGGAAATCCTGCCGACCTTGCCGTCCGGTTCGACGATGGCGCGGTCGCGCATATATTCCCTCCAGAACATAGCGTGTTCCCTGTTGAAGAAATTCAGTTTCGACTTGACTTCGCAGCTCTGCCTCTCCCACTCCTCGAACGTGTACATCTCGAGACAGTCTTCGAATATGTCCTTCTTGATGACGAAACGCATGTCTCCACCTTCAGGCATGAGGGACTTGAACGCCGAAGGGAAAACCATTCTCCCCTTGTCGTCTATCCTTACAGTATATTCGCCTATAAAAGTGGTCATCGTTTCTATTCTTTAACCTTTCACGCTATTTTCCGCAAATATAATCAAAACTTTTACATTTTATTACACTTTATTCCAAATTTTCCCACAAAGTATATTATTTTTGCATTGCTGACCCGGAAGCCACTGCTGGTCAGGCTCGACACTTCAAGATTTTTCAACCATGGGAAACAGGACAGGACACATCTTCCCGGCAATTTTTGCCGTACTATCAGGTTTATCGGGGATCGCCGTATCCGGGCTCATTGCCGTATCTTGCGGGCCTCGCGGGACGGAACTTCCTCGCGGGGATTGGAACAATGAGGTCCATGAGGTTCTGTCACAGGTAATTGCGGAGGACGGGACAGATGGACGGCAGTCCGGAGTGGAATGCCGCCCGTATGCCGTATTCGATTTCGACAACACGACAATCGTCAATGACATATCGATGACCCTGATGCTGTACCAGATTGAGAATCTGCGCTATGAATTCCCTCCGGAGGATGCGTTCGGGGTTTTCTCGGCCTGGATTCCGGACCTTGACACCGTGATGACCGGAGTCGGTATGACTGTCAGGGAGGTCTGCAGCGACCTTGCTGCGGACTACGCGGCGCTGTATCCGTTTACTCCGGCTGGCGGCGGAGACAGGAAAGAACCGGTCGAAGGTGCTGAATCCGGCCGGTTCCTACCGTCAGAACCGGAATCAGAAATGTGCATCATAGCGGCTGACGGCAAGGAGGGGAAGCCAGGAGGCGCGGACTTCAGGCCTGGATGTCCAGACTTCAGGGAGATGCCGGAGTATCTTGATTTCCGTGCGAAACTTGCAGCCCTCGAAAGAGGTATCGAATACACGTTCTCCTACGCGGACTGGTGCCTGTGGATGCCGGCCCTGTTCAGTGGCATGACCTCGGAAGAACTTGCCGGGCTGACAGTCGAATCTGCTGACTTCTGGCTCACTTCCGGGCGGACATGGACCGAAACCTGGAGCAGTCCTGACGGGAAAGTCTCCACGGAAGTGCTAAAAGGCATGCTCATCCCGGAAGACAGCATCCGTCTTTTCAAGACATTGCGAAGGAACGGATTCGGGGTATATATCTGCTCCGCGTCCCTGGAAATCATAGTGGAGGCGATGGCATGCAACGAAAAATACGACCTCGGATTCTCTCCTGACGAGGTATTCGGCCTGAGGATGACCGGAGACATGGAGGATGGCAACATATTGGGAGCCAACGGATTCGACCCTGATTACAACCAGACTTTCCTCGATGGCAAGGTGAAATGCATCGAGGAACTGATTGCCCCTCGTCATTGCGGAAGGACCCCTTCCCTCGTCGCCGGAGACAGCAGCGGAGACTATGCCATGCTCACCTCCTTCAGCGACCTCAAGGCCGGCCTCATCATCAACCGCGGCCACAGCCCGCTGAGAAGTCTCGCAACAACCGGAGAATCAGGAGCTCACTCTTCGGGCAAATCAGTCAGCAACACAAATTCCTGCACCACTAAATACGTGGTCCAGGACCGGTTCTGACATGCTTTAATTAAGATGAATCAGTCGAGAACAAGCTCCACCGGGCAGTGGTCGGAGCCGAAAATCTCGTTGTGAATTTCAGCAGCGGCAATGCGCGGGCGGAGAGACTCGGAAACGACGAAATAGTCCAGGCGCCAACCGGCATTGCGTTCGCGCGACCTGAAACGGTATGACCACCAGGAATATTTGACGGTATCAGGATTGAGCATGCGCCACGAATCCACAAAGCCGGAAGCGAGAAGCTCGGTGAACTTGCCCCTCTCCTCGTCGGTAAACCCGGCATTGCGCCTGTTCGAGGACGGATTCTTGATGTCGATCTCCTCATGGGCCACGTTCAGGTCACCACATATTATCACGCCCTTCCTGACAGCCAGCCCGCAGACATAATTCCTGAAATCGTCCTCCCATTTCATCCTGTAATCCAGGCGTTTGAGCTCATCCTGGGAATTCGGCACATACACGCACACTAAATAGAAGTCCGGCATCTCCAGCGTGATCACACGCCCCTCATGGTCGTGCTCGTCTATCCCCATGTCATAAGTCACGGAAAGAGGCTCCTGCCTGGTATATATCGCTGTACCGGAATAGCCCTTCTTGTCAGCATAGTTCCAATATGAACTGTATCCTTCGAACTCCAGGTCGAACTGCCCCTCCTGCATCTTGGTCTCCTGCAGGCAGAAAAAATCCGCATCAAGAGCCTTGAATGAATCTTCGAAGCCCTTGCCGGCACAGGCCCTCAGCCCGTTCACGTTCCAGGAAATGAATTTCATGACTATCCTCCGCGCTTTATTCCAATGTCCACTCGACCCCGTCCTTCGTATCCTTGACGACGATTCCGAGAGCCTTCAGATGATCCCTTATGCTGTCGCTCGTAGCCCAGTCCTTGGCGGCCTTGGCCTTCGCACGCTCCTCTATCACCATTTCCATAAGCCCGGCGATGGTCTTGCCGGCACGTCCGGAATCCCCGGATTCGTCCACGAGCCCCAGCACTCCGTACACGATGTCGTCGAACAGTCTCACAAGCACGCGGATATCCCCTGCCGACAGAGACCCCTTCTTCTCCTTCGCGGTATTGATGAGCCTCACCGCATCGAAAATATGGGACAATGCCACTGAAGTGTTCAGGTCATCGCACAGGGCTTCGTAAACCCCTTCGAACACAGCCTTGACCTGCTCCCCGGCGCCCTCGCACGTTTCAGGAGCCACATCGTCAATGAACTCCCCGTATTTCATCTGCCACGGAAGGCTTCCTCCGTCCCCCTTGACATTGACGTCGATTCCAGCAGCTGCAGCGAGCGCCCTGAGATCCTGGGCAGCCTGCATCACCTTGCGATAGCCCTTCTCCGCAGCCTGCAAGGCCTCGTTCGAAAAATCCAGGGTACTGCGGTAATGTGCCTGCAATATGAAGAACCTGATGGTCATCGGGCTGTATGCCTGGGAAAGCTTCGGATGCTCCCCGCTGAAAAGCTGCGGCAGGGTAATGAAATTGCCGAGCGACTTGCCCATCTTCTGGCCGTTGATGGTAATCATGTTGTTGTGAACCCAGTAGCGGACGCCCTGAGTCCCCCTCGAAGCCTCGTTCTGGGCAATCTCGCACTCGTGGTGCGGGAACATCAGGTCCATTCCGCCTCCGTGAATGTCGAACTCCTTGCCAAGATACTTCTCACCCATCACAGAGCACTCCAGATGCCATCCCGGAAATCCCTCTCCCCACGGAGAAGGCCACCTCATGATATGCTCCGGCTCCGCCTTCTTCCAAAGCGCGAAATCGTACGGAGCCCTCTTGTCACCCTGTCCGTCCAAAGACCTCGTCCCCTCGAGGGTGTCATCGAGATTGCGTCCGGAAAGGACGCCGTAATGGAACTGCCTGTTGTATTTCTGCACGTCGAAATATACCGACCCGTTGCTTTCATAGGCAAATCCGGCCTCCAATATCTTCCTGACGGTCTCTATCTGCTCGATGATATGCCCGGACGCCCTCGGTTCGATGGAAGGAGGAGCCACATTCAGCATACGCATCGCCTCATGGTAACGCAGCGTATATGCCTGCACGACCTCCATCGGTTCGAGCTGCTCTATGCGGGCCTTCTTGGCAATCTTGTCCTCCCCCTCGTCGGCATCATGCTCCAGATGGCCGACATCAGTGATATTGCGCACATAGCGTACCTTGTATCCGAGATGCTTCAGGAACTTGAAAAGCACGTCATAAGTCACCCCGGGCCTCGCATGGCCGAGATGGGCGTCACCATAGACGGTCGGGCCGCAGACATACATCCCGACATGGCCCGGATGCACCGGCTCGAAAAGCTCTTTCTTGTGCGAAAGGGTATTGGTCAGATATAGATTTCTCATAATTGCCAGAAATAAAAGGTATTGGATTGCGAATATATGAATTTTCCGTCAATTTTCTTCAAAAAATGTCAGCACCGGCTCCCATTGACGCGGACGCGCCGTATGTCCGGAATCTTTCACTTGCGGGAGCTGTCAGATACAAAGCCCACTGACTCAGCCACATACGAACATCCTCCACACAATATCATTGTGAGGGTCTGGGACTCATGCGAAAGAGTCGCGAATACTATGCCTATGCCGAACGGAATCCCATATACGGATGAAAGCGCCATCGCCACTATATAATGGAACGCCCCGAATCCCCCGGGCACAGGCACGAGAGAACTCAGGCTGCCGGCCAGCATCAGGAAGAGGGCATCCGTCGCCCCGAGACCGGAAAGCCTTGCCACGGCGTCAGCCACGTCACTTCCGAGGCCAGCAGTATCCATTCCCTGAACGGCCCAGAGCACTGACGCGCTCATCAGCCAGTAAAGCCCCCAGATGACAAGGCTCTGCAGCAGGAACAGCCACGCCCGCTTCATCCTGAAACAGCTCACTGCCCCGGACCACAGCCCGGTCACGAATCTCCATATTGCCGAGAACGGCTTCCACCTGTCCCTGAACTTGTACAACGCATAAACCGCGGCCGAGCATAGAATAAGCAGAATCAGCATGAAGCCCCATAGGCTGAGATTGAACCTGTCGGAGAACGGCCTGAGCATCCTGTCGATGAAAAATTGTCCGAAACGTCCCCACATCGCCGCGGCGAGCAATGCCACGAGGAGGAACATCATCAGCACGTCCCAGACACGCTCCAGCACGACCGTACCGAGAATCTTGTCATAACCCGCCTTCCGGCAATGTCTCACGAGCACCCCGCAGCGGACAAGCTCTCCTACCCTCGGCAGGGCCAGGTTTACCAAATAACTTATATTCACCGCATTGAACACGGCCTTGCGCGAAATCCCCTCCTCTATCGGTTCCATCAGCTGCCTCCATCTCAGGGCACGCACCCAGAAAGCCGCCACGCCGGCCACCATCGCCACGCCGATGCATTCCCAGCGGCAGCTCCTGAGAGCCTCGAGGAAATCGCCCCATTTCACTCCCCTGAATGACAGGAAGAGCAAAACCGCGGCAAGCGCAAGCGACAATGAATATTTCAGCAAATCTGTTTTTCTAACCATAATGGTGCGAAGATAATCCAAAATAATGAGAAAAATTATTATTTTTGTAAGATAACTCAAATTCTGGAACACTATGCACTCAATTCTCGGTATCGGCAACGCGCTGACAGACATACTCGCAGTTCTCCCGGACGACTCGTTCCTCAAGCTGTACCACCTACCGAAAGGCAGCATGCAGTTCGTGGACATGGAGACGGGCAACAAGATTTTCGAAAGCCTCAAGCCTTACGGACTGCACTACGTGGCCGGAGGGTCGGCAGCCAACACAATCACCTGCACGGCCATCCTCGGGATGCCTTCGGCATTCATCGGCAAGGTGGGAGAGGACGAACTCGGACATCTCTTCAAGAGCGACGAGGAGCAGTACGGTGTCAGGACAATGCTGCTGAAGGGCAAGAATCCTTCGGGCCGGTCAATGGTGCTGGTATCCGGAGCCAATGCCGAGCGTACATTTGCAAACTACATGGGAGCCGCTTTGGAGATGGTGCCGGAAGACCTGAAACCGGAGTACTTCCAGGGCTATGACTATTTTCACATAGAAGGCTATCTCGTACAGAACCAGGCACTTATCCGCAAGGCCGTGGAAATGGCCCACGATGCCGGATGCATCATCTCACTGGACATGGCATCCTACAACGTGGTGGAGTCCAACGATGCATTCCTCCACGACATCGTGGACAGGTACGTGGACATCGTGTTCGCCAACGAGTCGGAAGCCAGGGCATTTACGAAAATGGAGCCGAGGGCGGCCCTGGACGAGATTGCCGGACATTGCAGCATAGCCGTGGTGAAAGTCGGGAAGGACGGTTCGATGGTCAAGAGCGGGAACGAATATCATTATATCAAGGCTTGGCCGGCTGACACGATCGACGCCACCGGAGCCGGGGACACATACGCGGCGGGATTCATCTACGCACACTCGCTCGGGATGCCTCTCAAGGTATGCGGCGAGATAGGTTCGATAATCGCGGCGAAAGTTGTGGAGGTAATCGGCACGAAGATTGATATTCCCCGCTGGAAAGCGGCCAAGAAAGAAATCCGTGAGCTTATTGCGGCTAACGGAGGCTGCTGTGATGCAATAAAGGACTGACAGAAGATGTTTGATTTGATAAAGAACGTATTCAGGAAGAGATACTTGAGAAGATGGCGGAGCACGGTCAAGACCGGGCTGAAGCCGCTTGGGGCGGTCAATTCCGCCATAGTATTCATAAACGCGGAAGACAAGGAGTCGGACGCATGCAAGGAAAAGGTGCTTGCATATTTCAAGTCCGTCGGGATAAAGGTGGACATTTTCTTCTTCGATTTCAGCAAGAAGAGCAAGGAAGAGCGCCAGATCACGAGCCTGAACACCACTGTTCTCCGCAAGGACCTGAACTGGTGCGGCAGGCCGTCCAGGGACAAGGTCTCGCAGATGCTGCAGACGAAGGCCGACCTGTTCATCTCATTGATAGACAATACTGATTTCCCTATAGAATATATGGCGGAATGTTCCACGGCCGTGTTCAAGATAGGCCGCAGGCAGCTCCGCGGAAGGACATTTGACCTCGTGGTCGAGGATTCGCCTACGGGAAGCTATTCCCAGTCACAGGCATTCGGGGAAATCACAAGATATCTCGGCACAATCGGCTGAGAAACCGGAACGGACATACAAAATAGATACGGTCATGGGAAATCTTAAGAAAAGTATCATAACAGGACTCAAAGGCTACGCGATGGGCGCAGCCAATGTGATTCCGGGAGTGTCGGGAGGCACAATCGCCCTGCTCACCGGCATTTTCTCGGAGATAATCGAGGCTCTCAACTCACTGATGGACATTTCCGTATGGAAACTTCTCCTGAAGGGGGACCTGAAGGGATTCTGGGCGCGGATTCACGGAACGTTCATCACAGCCCTGCTTGTCGGCGTGCTCTTGAGCATATTCTCGTTAGCCAACCTGATGGTATATGTGATGGCATATTACCCGGTGCAGACCTGGGCATTCTTCTTCGGGCTCATCATAGCGTCAGCCGTTTACATGATAGCTGACATCAAGGGATGGAAACCGGTGGACTGCCTTTTCTTTGCCCTCGGAATCGCTCTCGGAGTCGTTATCTGCACCCTATCCCCTACCAGCACTCCTGACGACCTCTGGTTCGTCTTCATCTGCGGGGCCATAGCCGTGTGCACTATGATATTGCCCGGAATATCAGGCAGTTTCATCCTCGTGATTCTCGGAAAATACGACTATATAATGCAGGCCCTCGGCGAGCTGGACATCCCGGTAATCATAGCGTTCGGAATCGGATGCGTGGTGGGAATCCTGGCATTCTCAAAATTCCTTCACTGGCTGCTCGGCAAGTTCGAGAGGCAGACCATGCTGGTGCTCGTCGGATTCGTCATCGGGGCGCTCGTGAAAGTATGGCCATGGAACGACATGACGGCCGTAGCCAAGGCCGAGTTCCTCAGAAGCGGAATGGATGCCGGGTCGGCTTCGAATGCAGTCAGCGCACTCCTCGAGACAGGGGCCAATCTCAAGTCGGTCATCGACCTCCAGACAGGAGGCGCCATCCTCTGGGCGCTGATTGGACTCGTCACGGTGGCCGCCCTCGAATATTTCAGCCACAAAGCAGGGCAGGACAGGTAATCACATCCTGATTCCTGCCAGAATCTGGCGGCCGAGCAGCCTGTTCACATAAGTGACAGTCCTGTTCGGCATTGTCACCTCTCTTCTCAATTCATTGACACCGAGAATGTTCCTGCATTCAGCGAACACGGTGAACTTACCGAATTTCCACGAAACGGCGGCCTTTATGACCGGACTGTCGGAGACATCCATGTCCGGAGTGTACCAGCAGCTGTGATATACATTCCCTTCAATCATCAGTTTCGGGACCGGCAGGATGACCAAAGAGCCCGTGGTCTGGAGACGGTGACGGGAATTGGAAACGTTGCTGACATTCCGGACCATATCATATTTCAGGGACACTTCCGCCGTGAGCCACTTGATGGCAGATGTCTTGAGGGACAATGAAGAAGCGACATTGTCCGCCGTATATTCATATCTCGATTCCTGAAGATAATACTCAGACCAGTTCCTGTTCCAGTCCGCGGTGAGTTCCACTTTCAGGGTCTTGAGACCGAAGAACTTGGATATCATGGCATTGAGTCCTGCCATCTTGTTGTCCACTGGCGAATCCACATAGGACACCACGGTCATCCTGTCAGAATATCCGGAAGCCAGTGTCTTGTCAGAACGGGTATAGTCCGCGGCAGCCCCGAGAGTAGCGTAGAACATATCCGGATTGTCTTCATATCGGAGGGAGAGCATCCCGCTGCCAGACCCGGACTTGACCAGGTCATTGTATCCGAACGACCTGTAGCTGCGCATGACGAGCGGCCTGAGCAGATTCCTCTCATCATTCCAGCTGATTCTGTAGGACAGGTCTGCATTGACGGAAAAGTTCTGCGAGGCCCTTAGAACGTATGACAGGTAAGGAGAAATGACCGGGAGAGCCCTGTTTCCGGCCCCCTCGGAGGCAATGATGCCTTTCATTCCGACAGGGACTTCGAAAGAAAGCTCATTGCGTCCCCTGACATATCTCGCATTCAGGCGGAAAGACGGGGCGACAGTGAAGATGCGCAATGAACCCGACAACAGATTCCCGTCTGGATCTGGCAGGTCCAGATTCGAGCTGAGGTCCGTATATTTCAGTCCGAGTCCCGCATCCGCCCCGAAAAGCATCTTCCCGGCCTTGAATCGGAAAGCCAGATGGTTGTCAGTGCTCAACTGGTTCATCAGATAATTCTGCTCCGCATCAGTCGAGTCGACATTGCAGAACAGGCTGTGGTCGTTCCTGACATATTTCAGGGAACTGCGGATGTCAAGCACCTTGGAATCATCCTTTCGGATTATCGACTTGAGGTCGTTGCTTATCTTGAATGAAGGCAAATTATACTTCTGGGCATAAGGCACTGACCCTGAGGAAGAATTACTCCTGAATACCTGTCCCGTGACAGTGAACTCGTCCGAGAGGAAACGCCTGGCGCCATTGTTCTCGAAATTTCCCGAGAGGGAGAAATAATATTTCCGGTCGGTCCTGGAAGCGTCGTTCACGATTGTCATCCCGTCATTTCCGTCGAAACGGACCTCTTCCACGGAGCAGGACTCTTCCGAGTATTTTTCCGCGGCGAACTGACCGGAAAATTTCAGTTTGCTGCCGGGACCGGTTTTCTTGAGATGGTTGATGGAAGCGATGCCTGAAATATTGTCATTCCAGAATTCTTCAGGTATCGCAAGCATCGTCCTCGCCGGGGACAGATCCGTCCTGAAATCATTGTCAAGCTCGCCGGAGACCAGATAGGCACCGGTCCGTCCGAAATAGGCCATCTGGCGAAGTTCCTTGGTGATGTCCCGGCCGATGTCGCTTCCCTTGAGGAGGAAAAGGCTCTGGTTCGTCTTCGCGAATCTTGAGAGCATCGCCCTTGCATCGAAGAGGAATTTGTCCGAGTACCCGACAGCGGCATCCCCGTTGACGAGCCATTGTCCGCGGGCATCATCTTTCAGGACTATGTTCACGGCACTCCTGTCGGACATCACTATGCCTCCGAGAGCCTTGACCGGCTGATGCTTCCTGTAAACCTCGACCGAAGCGATGTCGGATGCGGAAAGATTGTTGGTGACCACTCCATAGCGGCTGCCCATCAGGTCCATTCCTTCGACATAGAATTTGTTGATAGCCTTTCCATTGTGGATAATCGTGCCGTTGGAGGATACCGAAATGCCCGGAAGATTGCTGAGTATGTCATTGATGGTGAGGGCGTTCTTGTCCTTGAATGCAGCGGCATCATACACTATCGTGTCCCCTTTCTCCTCAATGCCTCCGGCACGGACACGGGCCTCCTTGATTTCCATCTTCATCGGGGAGAGGCTGAACTTCACAGGCATCTGCTGCGGAAGTTGGATTTCGGCCGGGGAATAGCCTATTCTCGTGACCCGTGCAAGGTCAGGAGCGGTGTCCTTCATGTCGATGCCGACCTTGCCGTCAGCATCAGTGAAAGAATATGAAAGGACTTTGGCCCCGGACATCAGGGTGACGAGGGCGCCTGCCACCGGCTCCCCGGATTTGGCGTCAGTCACAAGCCCGGAGAAAAGATTCTGGGAGAAGGATGCCGCAGTGCTGGACAGAAATACAACGATGCCTGCCAAGAAGCACCTGAAACCTCTCCGCATTTCATCATTGGACATCAGCATAATAATCAGTCTTATTTATTGTCGAAATACCGGTCGGGAATCAGGGGGATGTACGGGAACTCTGTCGGCATCACCGTACTCTTCCCGTTCTTGTCCACTATCACCACAGGGCCATGTCCCGCCCCGTACATTTTGTCGAGGAATTCAGAATCCCGCATGAGTTTATTGCGCACGGACTCGGCCTCCTTCATTCCATAGCGGTATTTCTTATGATTATAATCATTATAATAGTGCTTCAGTTCGTCATATCTGGAAGTATTGTCTATTTCCTGTACGAACAGGAGTTTGAAGCAAAATGTCTTCTCGGAATCGAAAGCCTCGGTGACAAGGCCCGGGGTGCCCCACAGGAGCCATGGACCGGCCGGCACCGGGACATCTTCAGTGAACCAGACGACCCAGTGGCGTCCCATATAGTCCGCTTCCGCTTTCTTGATATTGTATCCGGTCTTGGAGACTGATTCTTCACCGGTTAATTCCCATTGCGGCATCTCGAGTTTTCCGTCCTGGCCTATGACACATACGGGGGCGGAGTTGTAGGCGACATCATATCGTCCGGAAGAGAAATCAATGAAGACCGCATCATTCAGGGCCGGACTGTAGTCTAAAAGCCTGCCGTATTCGGCATCATCCCTGACATTTCCTGCCGGGTCAAATGCCAACCAACTCAACGAGTCCCGGTAGAAAGCCGCATCGCAATAGAATACCGCCCTGTCCCCGTCATAATCCAGCATCATGTCGGGAGCCCTGTGGAAGCCTCCGCCTGGTTCGTGCCTGCGGTAAAAGTCATAAGACACCCTGAGTGCCTGCCCGCAGAGGGGAGATGCACCCAGGATGACTGATGCTATCACCATGAAAAAGATTTTCTTCATATCATTTCTGAATTATTAGTTGTAGTGACGGAAAGCTGCAAAGCTGCGTCAGGAATGGCCGGACGCGAAGCGTCAGAAGCTGTAGCCGAGACCGACGGAGAAGGTGTTGGCGAGAGGAGAACCGGAAGAGGCTATCAGGTAGGCGAAGTCCAAGCGGATGCCGAAGAAGTGCACACCTGCACCGATGGAGGCAAACGAAGCACCCGGAGCTTTCCCGGAAGCATTGCTGTAACCGGCACGGACTGACACGAGGTCATTGTAAGTATAGCCTGCGCCAATGGATGCGACAGCGCCGCCTTCGAAATAGCAATCCCCGTTCAGGGCAGCGCTGAGACTATGCTTTTCTGCAAATGTATGGTCGAATGATACACCGGCTGCCACCGAAGACGGGATATTGAACGAAGTACCGTCCGCTGCCTTGACCTTGCCTCCGAGATTCCTCGCTCCGGCAGTCACCCGGAAATCCCCGAACTTGCCCATCACGAGGGCATCGGCGGCGAAGGTGCCGTAACTGCTGCCCTCGGCGAGTTTCTCGGTCGCGTACTTGAAATTCACACCCACGGAAAGAAACTTGACGATTCTCCAGGACAGTCCTGCCCCGGCCACCATATCATTCGGGGAGAAAGTTCCCGATTTCTGGCCGTAAGCATCATAGATGTCGTATTCTGCGCCCATCCCGTAGGAGATTCCCGCACAGATTCCGAACTTGCCGAAACTGCCGGCTACACCGAAATCAATCACGTTTGCAGATGCTCCATCAGGCTGCCAGGATGAATAGGAAGCTGCCACGTCCAGTTTCGTGCCGCTGAATGCCATCCCGGCAGGATTGCCGAAAAGGGAATAAGCCGCACCGCTCCCGGTCAGGGATGTCCCTCCGGCACCGAGAGATGCAGGGTCTGTGTTCCTCGCAAGGAAACCCATCGCGGTCCCGCCGGAAGCGGCATTGTCCTGTCCATAGGACACGGACGGCACTGCAAGCACCGCCAATACCGCTGCTGCAATACTGCACATCCTCCGTCCGAAATTCTCTCCCATATAATTGCAATTCATCATTTTCTGTATCATATCAGGTTAAACATCAGGCAATTTACAATTTCACCACATTCCGCACATACTCTTTCCCTCCGGTGGCAATCTTCACGGTATAACGTCCGGGAGCGCAAGATTTCATGTCCACCGTCATCGGTTCGGTGTAGCTCACCTCGGCCTCGGCCTCGAAAACCTTGTTGCCGGCCGCGGAGAGGACCGTGACCTTGGCGGACGCCTTGACTCCGGTAGCCACGTTCATGACATCCACTACCGGGTTCGGATATACCCTCACGGACTCTGCCCCGTCGATGACGGCAACCTTGAAGGAGAGAACGCAATATGCGCCGGCCGCATCAGTGGCCTTAATCTCGACATCCGTAACACCGTAATTCAGGGCTGCCCCGTAGAGGACGCCCTCACGGGCATTGAAATGCACGATTTTGTCATTCGACATGGTGACCTCATATTTCAGCGTCTCGCCGTCAGGGTCGGTCACATAGTCTTTCATGTCGATGGTAAACTCCTGGCCGGACGACACGAGTACGATATCCTCTATCTCAGCGACAGCTACAGGAGCGCTGTTCTCAAGAATGGTATATTCCAGCTTGCAGGTAGTCTTCAGACCATATTCGTCCTTGGCCTCGAGAACAGCGGAATATTTGCCCGCTGCCGCCCTCTTGCCGACGATGCTGATATTGTAAGTCCCGGTCCCGGCAGGAGTGAAAGTGTCCGCTTCGGATCCCGGCACGTAAGTGAATGTGTAGTTGTGTCCGTCCGGTTCGGATACTGAAGCTATGACCTTGACACTCTCGAATGTCCTTATTTTCAAGTCATTGGCATCAAGGACAATCTCAGGGGCATTGTTCCGGCCTGTCCTGAAGGACTGGACCTGGCTCGCCTCTGCATAGACCATCGAGTAGGAATATGCAATCAGTTTCACATAATAGTCCGTCTCGAAATCCAGGCCCTTGATGCTGACGCTTACTTTCTCGCCTGCTCCTGCATCGGCGACCGCAGCAAGGGCGGACACTTCCGGATGTGATGTTGCGGTGGCAGATTCGACAGAGGCCCTGTCCGTACCGTAGAGTATCAGGGCACCGTATGCCGGAATGCCTTCATCATCAGCAGTATTGGTCCATTCGAGCCCAAGGGTGTTGGACAGGACGGTTGCCGCCGCGTCGGACACACGTGCAGGGGCGCTGGTCGAGCCGTATGTGAATGCGCCGTATGCATCAAGAAGTCCGCCGATATTGTAAGCGGAAGGCAGGATGGTCTTGTTGCTTCCACCGAGGAGCTTTTCCTTGAGCATTTCACAGGTGAAGCCCTGCCCGCCGTAATAGGAGACGAGAAGGGCGGCCACGCCTGAGGCATGAGGACAGGCCATTGATGTTCCGGACATGCTTCCGTATTTTCCGGAAGGCAGAGTACTGTAAATACTCGTACCAGGAGCGGCTATGTCCACCCAGTCCCCGTAATTGGAGTAGGAAGCCCTCGTACCGTCGCTGTTTATGGAGCCCACAGCGATTACTTTCTCATAATTGGCAGGGGCACCGTTGGTTATTCCGTCGTTGCCGGCGGAGAAGAATACCACGCCGCCCTTCATCGGGGAATCCGGCAGCTGGTTGCCGTCGTTGTCACAACCGGCATATTTCACGAAATAGTTGACCGCGTCCTTTATTGAGGTCGAGGCTTCGGCTGCAAGAGCTCTCTCCAGTTCCTCGCCGGTGAGTTTCCCGTCATTGTTCGCATCGAAATCATAGCCCCAGCTGTTCTGGCTGATGACGGCTCCGTGGTCCGCTCCCCATTTGATTGCTGATGCCATGTCGCCGCTCTTGCTGACTTCCTTGCCGTCCACAGTTTCAGTGCGGAAGACCTGGCAGGACATGAGTTTGACTCCGGCCTGTCCTGCGAGATAGTTTCCTCCGGCAATGCCGGCGATGCCGATTCCGTTGTTGCCGACAGCTCCGATCGTACCGGCGACGTGCGTACCGTGGTTCTCGGCCGAGATTCTATAGTTGTCATCGACAAAATTGTAGTTCCCGTCAGTTAGGCAATTGGCCGCAAGGTCTTCATGCGAGAGATCTATGCCTCCGTCAACTACGGACACGATGACATTGCTGTTACCTGCCGTGAAATAGTTCCAGACCGGGATGACGTTGATGTCGAAGCCGGGATAGGAAGTGTTCTTGAGGTCCCACGAAGCGGAACCCACGTCATTGAAATCATTGATACCGACACGGCTCACCGGTTCTACAAGTTCCACCCCCTCAATTCCTTCCAATGCCGCCCCGGCCTTCGTCACAGGAACTTCATCGGAGAACTCGAGAACATACCACCTGTGGAGTCCTTCCCGTCTTGTCCTCGGTTCAAATTCTCCGGCATCCGGGAATAGCCTCCTTGCCTTGACTACGCCGAGGTCGGCGAACACGCTGTTCATTCCCTGTGAACGGGTCTCAAAGCGTCCTGCAGAAAGGTCCTGTTCCACCATGTCTGTCAATTCTTCACTGAGCTTGACGATGGTCCTGCCCTGAACGTAAAATCCGGTGTCGGCCTTGACCGTGACCGGCTTGCCGGCATTCTCCTCGCGGACTACAGTGGATATCTCTTCACGGGCACAGCCCGCCGCCAGAACTGCGGAAGCCGCTACGATAATCAATTCTTTCTTCATATTCAATTGTTTTCTGCTATAAAGTCAACCACCTTGATAAGAGACTGAGGGTCTTTCCATTTAATCTTCTGCGCCTTGAAGAAGGCCTCTGCCGCTGCCTTGTCAATGCCCCGGATATCCAGGACGTCTTTCTTGAAGGCCGGGACAGTGGCAACTCCGTATCTCAGGTACAGATCCTCTTTGAGCGGTATCACGGTCCCTTCCTTGCTTCTGGTCAAGGCATCAGAAATGTTCAGGTTCACCATATCCGACATTCCCTCCATAAGGGTCGTCACATTCTGGCTTGAAGCAGTGGATGAAGCAATACCGTAACCGATGTTGGTTTTGCCCATCTCGTCCACGTCGAGCTGAACGTCCTTGATGACCTGGCCGGAATCAGAAGATGCAAGCACCTCCATCATACGACCCATGACGTTGATGAATCTCCTGTCTCCTATCACCGCGGTGGATACCCGCATCATGTCAGCAGCCATGATAGTTCCATCCTCGATGTAGTTCAACGTACCCTTGACCACTGATATGTTCAGTTCGGAAGACAATATCTCCCTACCGTCAGGGGTGTACACCTTTCCCCCAGTGAAGTCCTTGAAGAGATAAGGCCAGGTATCCTTCGGCTGGAATTTCTGGGCCCGGCATACATTGCCGAGCAACAACAGGGATGCTGCGGCAAGCAGGATTTTCATTTTCAGTTTCATTGTTGTATAGTATTAAAGAACAGGATCTTATGTCGGTTAGAGTCAAAAAGGCCGACACGGGGCCCAAATAATGGACTTCCGGCCAGCCTTCAATGATATTAAGATAAGCCTCTGCTATTTCTTTGTAAGTGTAATAGGGCCGTTAAGGCACTCATAGAATCCACCTGCATAGGAGCCATACCCGTTAGGAATGGTAAGAGTTCCGTCTGCATTGAGATTAATGATAATGTCAACATAAGCAGTAGCTGAATCGAGGTCCGTATTGTCAAGACCTACGAGAACTACGGTCTTATAGCCTATAGGCTGACCCATAGGGATTGTGAGCTGGGTCTTGGACTCATTCACTACACCCTCGTAAATATTATAGCCGTTTGCAGCAGTAGCCCCAATTGAAACGAAATAAGGCTCGAGGTTCTGGACGATGAGTTTGGTATATGTCTCATCTGTCTCATCAGCAAGAATCGTCACATTGAGTGTGTAATATGAGATTCCGCCATATTGCGGACCCCAGTCGTATGACTGCACATCTGCAGTCCAGTTTCCAATGAATGCAGCAAGAGGGTGATCGAGATCCTTGATGGTGAAACTTGCCGTGTTAAAGTTGCCGACAGTTACTCCTGTAGTGGCACTTACTAGTTCGAGGGAGAAATCAAGTGTACCCGTGAAAACACCTTCCTGGTTCTTGATACCTATGATAACATCCTGCTCGCCCTCGCCGGGAGCAAAAGTAAGTACTCCGGAAGCAGGAGAGACAATCTCATAGTCAGTGCCGTTGACAGCCTTTCCGTCAATTGCCTTCACTGTGATCTTGGTTTCACTTTTGGTAGGATTGTAGAGTGAAACGCTCACCTTGACCTGACCTACGGTCTCGTCAACAGAGTACTCCACTTCATTGAAAGTCGCAAAGGTCTGATGGTCGAAGCTTTCAAGCCTTCCGCAGGAGGCAGCAGCCAATACGATTGCCGCACCTGCCATTATTTTAACTGATTTTTTCATTTCAAATCTCATTTTAAGTCTGGATTACTCGGCAGTTGTATATCCTGCGTTCTGAACAAGATTCTTGTTGAGTTGAATCTCGTATGAAGGTACAGGCCAGTTGAGGAAATAGCTGTCAGCTGACAGAGTCCTCTTCTCATAGTAGTCACCGGACATGATAAGGTTCTTTGCCTCAGCCTGAGGAGTGCGGACTGCGAAGCCCTCGCCCCAACGCTTCACGCAAGAGAAGCGGAGACCTTCCCCGACAGTTTCCTTGTACCATTCCTTCTTGATATTTTCCATTGACCCCTGAGTTGCAGGAGCCTTACGCTTGTCCTGAAGAACATTCAGGACTTCCGTTGCTTTTGCCGAATTGCCGGCCTGGGCATAAGCCTCTGCAGCGATGAGATACATCTCTCCAATCATAAGCGGCTTTGCATAATGAGCTCCGGTCTCCACTTTTCCTTCATGGAGGGAAGGATTGTCAAGATATTTGGTCATCACATACACACCGGTATAGTATGAACCGGAACTGCGCACCGGATAGAGGTCATTACTGAACCATGTAAGGAAACGAAGGTCAGTGGCATTATATGATTCCACAAGTGCCTTTGTCGGAAGGAAATATGGGCTGAAATACTTGCCATCCTCCTGGGAGTTGGACACGGATGTATAAATGGTATTTCCTCTCGCACCTTCGGTCTTGTTTGCAAAAAGCTGGATAATTGGCTCAGTACCTGCGTCATCAGTATATTCGAGAGCCATTTCCTCTTCTGTTGAAGCAAGGGCATATCCTGCAGCGGAAGAGATGACAGCTTCTGCAGAAGCGGCTGCCTGTGCATAGTTCCTGGTGTCGAGGTAGTAGCGGGCATAGAGGGCATTCACTGCGTCAATGGTCGGCTTCTGGGCTCTTACCTTGCCTGGAACAACTGCGAGAATGGCTGCTGCAGAGTCGAGGTCAGCCTTGATCTGCTCATAAACAGCCTTGTTGGTAGCCCTTGCAGGTTTCTCGAGCTGATTATATTTCAGTACGAGAGGAACGCAGAGGTCGTTGTCTGCAGACGAAGGATTGTAAGCCTTTGCGAAATGACGGGCGAGAATGATGTATGAAGAAGCCCTCAGGAAGAATGCCTCTCCCTTGAGGATCCTTGCGGAGACCTTGAGGGATGCATCAACATTGTCCGCATTGGCAATCACGATGTTGTAGTTTTTGATAGCCGTATAGTGGTCTCTCCACATGTACATTGGCTCGTATGTCCCCGGAGTGAAGGATGCATCACAGCGGTGTGTGGAACCGTAATTGTTACCGTAGTCCAAAGTGGCATTGAAATAGTCTGTCTGGACTTCGCTGGTCTGGGTGTAGTCTCCGTACTGAAGAGCCCTGTACGAAGCCATGATGCCGTTCTCGAAAGTCTTGATGTCATTGGCGGAGATGAACAGCCTTCCACCTTCCTCGTATGCGATAGCGGTGGTCGGGGTCAGGTCAAGGTCACATGAAGCGAACATCGACACCGCCATACCAACTGCAAGTGTATATTTGAGTATATTTTTCATATTCATATATTCTTAAGTTTCAAATAAAATCCTAGAAAGTAAACTCAAGACCGAACAGATACTGCTTGGTATTACCTGCACGTCCGTAAGTCAGGTTGCTGTTCACCTCAGGGTCAATACCGGTATACTTGGTGACAGTGAGGAGGTTACGTCCGGTAAAGGTAATCTTCAGGCCATTGAGCACATTCTGCTTTCCGAGAGCCTTCTTAGGCAGGTCGTATGCTGCCTGCAGGTTCTTGAGACGAAGGAAATTAGCATTCTCATAGAGGTGGGTGTCGAAATCCATGACAACTCCCTTGGTCCAGTCAGGCCACTTGGCGTCAGTATTCTCAGGTGTCCAGTAGTCAGCCACGGACTTGTTGGTGTTCATTCCTGCGAAACTGACAGGGTTTGCATAGAAGTATGCATCATTGTTGACGAGAGTCTTTCCGAGCACATAAGAGAAGTCTGCCTGGATGGAGATTCCTTTCCAGCCGCCGCCGATGGAGAAACCGCCGTTGATAGGAGCGTGGAGCTTCTTGCCGGTATTCTGGGTGAGGGCAGCCTCATCATAAATCTTGGTAGTCTCGTTCTTGGTGGTCTTGTCAGGGTCGTCACCTGCGACATACCACATAGGAAGACCGTCAGCAGGATCTATTCCGGCAAAGATTGGTGCGTAGAAGTTGACTGACTGTCCCTTCACATAAGCGAAACCGTAGCCTACCATCTCCCAGCGGTCGAGACCGTTGAAGAGGGATGTCACTTTCTCGCTGTTGTAGTTGAAGGTAGTGTTGAATCTCAACCAGTAGTCACGTGACCTGAGGATATCCACTCCGAGGGTGATGTCCACACCTGTGTTCCTGAGACCGCCGACATTGGCTGTCAGCTCGGAGAAACCGGTCGTATAGTTGTATGGAACATCGAGAAGCATGGAAGAGGTCTGCCTGTTGTAGAACTCTACTGCGAGGTCAACCCTGTCGGCAAGACGGCCGGAAAGGCTGACGGTGAGGAGTCCCTGTTTCTCCCAGGTGAGGGCAGGATTGGCAGGCTGGGCCACAATGTTGGAAGTATTATCGGCATATTTCGTAGTGGTACCGATAAGAGCGAGGCTTGAATAGTCTCCGATGGCGGCATTACCCTGGGTACCGTAGCTGACTTTGAGATTGAGATCATTCAGCCATTTTGCATTCTTGAGGAAATTCTCCTTCTTAAGTTTCCAGAGAGCACCTGCAGACCAGAATGTTGCGTTCCTGTTGTCGACACCGAACCTTGAGCAGGCATCATTACGTACTGTCACGTCAACGATATACGTGTCGAAGAGGCTGTAGTCAGCATGTCCGAAGAATGAGAGGAATTTGCTTTCAGTATGGTCTTCGGAAACTTTTCTTGAGGTAGCGGTACCATCCTGAAGATTGGTCAGACGGTCATCCGTGATACCTTCAGCATAGCCGTAGTTATAGTCATAATAGTTTGCAATACCTTCGTGACCGGCAAGGAGTGTGACCTTGTGATCGTGGTGGATGTCGAACGAGTACTCGATAGTGTTTGTAATCGTGGCAGCATATTCGAGAGCATCGCTTCTGCTTCTGGTACCGTTCCCTATAGTTGATATATATGAAGGGTATCTTGTGGAGTTGGTCATTGAGATATGTCCGTCAAGACCCATGTTGGAACTGATCTTGAGATTGCGTACAGGTTCGATTTCCACATTCACAGATCCGAGGAGACCGTATCTGTCGGTAACTGACGGAAGTTTGCTCATATAGTAATGAGGGTTTATCTGGCCGCTTGGGAACTTGGTCTCGTACAGCTCACCGGTCTCCGGGTCAATCGAAGGATAGAGAGGGTTGATAAGGAATGAAAGACCTCCGGAGGTATAGTTCGAAACAGTGCTTGCACCTCCCCAGTTTCCGTTCTTCTGGTTGGTATCGTATGTAAGACTGACATTCGCGCCGATCTTGAACCACTCCTTAGGATGTGCCTGTACGTTGGTACGTACGGTGTATCTGTCATAGTAGTTTCCGATGGTGGAACCTCTCTGGTGGAACTGTGATGCTCCGATCATATATGCCACCTTGCTGCTACCGCCCTCGACTGTCACGTCGTTCTGGAACTGAGGGTTGTTGAACTGCTGGAAGACATTGTACCACTTGGTATTGGCATCGTATCCCCTGTCAGTGAAGGTAGACTTGATAGCATCAGGTGTGAAAATGCCGGCACGTACCCAGAACTCCTTCAGTTCGTCGCCTGACATCATGTTCCTGTACAGGGACTTGTCTGCAAGAGTTGAGATACCGGCCTGGCTCCTGACGGTAATGGTCGCCTTGGAGTCATACGAGCCTGTCCTGGTGGTAACGTAAACGACACCGTTCGCAGCACGGGAACCGTAGATGGAAGTCGCCGAGGCATCCTTGAGTATGGAGATGGACTTGATGTCGTTAGGGTTCATGGCCATGATGGTACGGCTGGATGCAGGCACACCGTCAACAATATAAAGAGGTGTGGAGCTTGATCCGAGGGAGCCTACTCCGTGGAGGGTCATGGAGACGTTGGCCTCACCTGCGATACCTCCGGTGGTCATGACAGCAAGACCTGCTACCTGTCCCTGAAGCTGGTCAAGGGCGGATGAAGAAGGCGCGTTCTTGATGGTCTCTGCATTGACCGTTGTCACGGAACCTACGAGGGAACCGATTTTCTTTGCGGAACCGTAACCTACTACGACAGCGTTGTCAAGAGTCTCGGTATCCACCTTGAGGCTGCAGTTGACAACTGATTTTCCGTCAACAGGGATTTCAGCTGTAACATAGCCCACGAAACTGAAGACGAGCACTGCGTCAGTCTTGCCTGAAGGGATATTGATGGAATACTTACCATCCGAACCAGCTGAGTTTCCGGTCATGGTATCCTTGAGCCTTACCGATGCAAATGGGATAGGTTCTCCATTCGAAGCATCGGTGATGACTCCTGTCACTTCCTTTGTCTGCGCGGAAGCGACCGCTCCTGAGAGGAGCATAGCCATAGCCGTGAAAAGAAGACAAATCTTTTTCATAAGCATTTACATTAGTTTAACATATTATTGGTATATTCATATCCAAATTGTCACTTGAGTCCTCTCGGCGCACTTTTTAACGGGCGTTTT
>JBJEBJ010000031.1:0-15044 GCA_051869955.1 Candidatus Cryptobacteroides sp. | reverse complement strand
AAGATCGGGGTTCTTCTTCACGATTCTATGACGTGGCTGACCGGAGGCTTACGAACGTTTTGTGATTTTTAATAAACATATTTATTTGTATTGGGAATTGATTCGAGAAAAATAGAAGAATTGAAATTCTTGGTAAATATAGTAAACACCCCGGCGGGAAAACAAATTTGCCATCCACTATTTGACGGGATGGCAAATTTTTGACGTTTTCACAATTTTGCAATGCGATTGAAGCCAGATTATTCGGGATTGACCTTGCTCCATCTGGCCGGAGAGCAGCCTTCTTTTTCACGGAATGTCCTTGAGAAATGGCTCAGCGAAAGGAAGCCGGACATCACGGAAACATCTTGCACCCGCAGTTTAGGATTCTGTGCCATCAGCCGCTTTGCGCACTCGATACGCAAGTCCGTAATCCAGTCCCGGAAAGTCATCTGATATACGCTGTTTATATATTCCGACAGATAAGTGCGGTTTGTGCAGAGCTGCACCGACAACTCATTCAACGTGAGACCAGGCTTGCGGTAGCCTTCGTTTCTTATCCACTCTTCTATGCGCGGTGCGATGTCAGAGTGATAGACAGGAACATCTTCATTATCGGCCCCGTCAGATTGCAGGGCCTGTCCTTCCTCCAACATCCCGATATCATCCTTCAAGGCATCGTCAACCTTCTCATAAAAGAACATATAATTCTGATAACAGCAATAAAGATATATGTAGAAAGGCACGGCCGACAATACCCAGATGAAGATATACCTGTCAGGCAGAAAGGTGAGCAACGCGCAGCTAACTCCGAATAGGACGGCCAGGTAGGTGAAGACTGACAACCAGCTGATATATGCTCCGATATCGTCCGAATGCGTATTTTCAAACATCTTCACAGCATTCTTGTATGTACGCAGAAGACGGATGGAAAGAAAAAGTCCGTATATCACCAATAACAGAGCGAGAAATCTTGTCACCAAGGAGGCGGAGCACGCAGGCAGGATGGAGTCAACGGCAGACAATGCAGTAAATGCCAGCCAAAGAATCAGATGGATGGAAAAGCGTTTTCCAGTGACATAATTGCTGTCCAAAAGCGTCATCAGGGCCGAACTGAATAGCCAATAGCAGAGAAAGTATGTCGTCATATTGGCCAATATGGCAGAATTCACATCTTTAAGCCTGATGGCAAAGAAAAAGTGCACTGCATAATTTGCCGAAAGAATGAGCAGGGCCGCACCCATCAATCTGCGTGAATGCAGAAAATTTGAGAAATTGCTTTTCTCGGGAACGCGGGCGAACAGCATATCGAAGCCGAAAAACAACATCAGCGGCAGTGCGATGCAAAGCGAATAATGATATAACAACTGGTCCATAATCCTCCAAATTTACATCTTGCTCTCTTTATATTTTTCAGAGGAGGGAAATATGATAATTCACAGTTCTTTTAGATATACTAAGGTTATCAGAAACTGTATCCCAGGCCGACGGAGAAGGTGTTGCGGAGAGGGGAGGATGAGGAAGCGACCAGGTAGGCTGCGTCGAGGCGGATGCCGAAGAAACGGATTCCGGCACCGAAGGAAGCGAAGGACGCTCCGGGAGCCTTGCCGGATACATTGCGGTAGCCGGCCCTGATGGAAACCAGGCCGTTGTAGGTATAGGACAGGCCAAGTGACTCGGCCGCACCGCCCCCGAAATGGCAGTCCCCCTCTATGGAAGCGAGAAAGTCATGTTTCTCCCCGAATACATGCCCGTAGGATGCCCCGACGGTGATTGCGGAAGGTATCCTGTATTTCTCCCCGGAAACGGACTTTACCTTGCTTCCTACATTCCTGGCACCTGCAGTGAACCTGAAATCAGTTATTTCCGCCATTACGAAAATGTCGGCCGCGAAAACTTTGTGGGAATTGCCTGCAGCAATCTTCTCGGCGGCGAATTTCAGGTTCATACCGGCCGAAACGAAATCAGCCAGACGGTATGACAATCCTGCTCCGATGATGACATCCGACGGATTGAACTTGCCAATCTTTTCGCCTCCGGCAGAAATAATGTCATATCCGTCTCCAAGCCCGTAGGATACTCCCGCTGACAGGCCGAAGCGTCCGAAGCTCGTTGCAGCACCGAAGTCGGTCACTCCCGTGGAGACCCCGTGAGGCTGCCATGAGGAATAGGACGCGGCCACGTCCAGTTTCTTCCCGCTCAGGCAAGTCGCAGCCGGATTGCCGAAAATCGAGTATGCCGTAATCTGCCCGGAGGCAATGTCTGCTCCGGCCATGGAAAGGGAGAGCGGATCAATGTTCCTCACAAGAAATCCCATGGCATTTCCTTCCGATGCCGTCGGGATTCCGGCCGCCTCCTGCCCGAAAGCAGCCGTAGAACAAACACATGCCGCAAGCAGAATGGCGGCTTTCATCACATTATTGGACATTTTCATAGTTTCACGATATTTCTGACATATTCCTTACCGCCGGTCTCGATCCTTACCGAGTACCTTCCCGGCGCACAATTTCTCATATCCACGGCCAACGGCTTGATGCAGCTCACCTCTTCGGAGGCGTTGAACACATTGTTCCCGGCTGAAGTACGAATTGTGACCTTCGCCGTGGCGGCTGCCCCGGTGCTGATGTTCAGATAGTCAGTCACCTGGGTCGGATATACCAGCACAGGCACGGACGGATCCAGCACTCCCACCTTGAACGACATCGTGCAGGTCAGGCCCCGGGCATCCGTAGCCTTCACCGTGACATCGCATATCCCGTAGGCAAGACTCGTGCAGGTGAGGGTCTGCCCGTCCACTGCAGCATAGACCTTCTGCTTGTCACTCGAAACCGCCTCGAACACAGGTATTTCCCCGTCAGGGTCGGTTATATAACCAGTCAGGTCGGCCGAAACGGCTTTCCCCGTATTCTCCAGCACGAATCCTGCACATTTATTCACCACCTCCGGTGCATGATTCTCAAGTATTGTATAAGTGAAATCCTTCGAGCAGGACGCTCCATATTCATCGGTCACGCTGATATGAGCCGTATATGTGCCCGGCTCTGTCTTGAGGCAGTCCATGTCGATGGAATATGCGCCTGAGCCCGGCTGAACCAGTACATCGGCGTCGGAACCTGCTGTATAACTTACGGTTATTTCATGTCCGTCAGGATCGGTGATGTCTATCGGAATCTCTGTATTCATGTAAGACTGAAGGACGCAGTTTCCCTCTTGACTGAAAGATATGACCGGTGGATTATTGCTTCCGGTCGAAGCCTTGACTATGGAGCTTGCTGCAGCATATTTTCCGGAATAAGAACCTGCGCATACCTTCAGGTAATAGTCTGAATTGAAATCGAGCCTTTCCACAGTCCTTGAGACCTTCTGCCCGACATCCTCCCGTAGTGCAAACACTGACGTCATGACTCCCTGGCAATTATCCGGCTCTGCAGCAGCCACTGCATCCCTGTCTTTGGAATACAATACGAGAACCCTCCCGGCAGGTATCCCGCGCTCATCTGCGGTGACAGTCCATTGGAGCTCAACATTGTTGGAGACCGACTTTGCAGAGAGGTCACTTACAGCCTCCGGCACGAAATCCTCCCCGTAAGAGAATGACCCATACACGTCAAGGAGTCCTCCCAGCTCATACGACTCCGGGAGAGCGGAAGTGTTGCGCCCGTTCAGCAGACGCTCCTTGAGCATCTCGTTCGTGAATCCCGGACCTCCGAAATAAGAAACTATCAATGCAGCAGCCCCGGAAACATGAGGGCAGGCCATCGACGTCCCGGTCATAAGATCATATTTCCCTCCCGGCACTGTGCTGTAAATGTCCGTGCCCGGTGCGGCCAGGTCCACCCAACTGCCGTAATTGGAATACGAAGCCCTGGTTCCGTCGCTGTTTATGGCACCAACGGCAATCACTTCGGAATAATTTGCAGGTGCTGCATTGGCGATTCCGTCATTTCCTGCAGCGAACACTACCAGTCCGCCTTTCATCGGCGAATCAGGCAGCTGGTTCCCGTCATTGTCACAGCCGGCGTATTTTATGAAATAGTCAATTGCTACCTTGTCGGAAGACGTTATACTTGCCCTCAATGCAGCCTGCAACTCGCTGCCAGTGAGGACTCCGTCACCGTTTGAGTCATAGTTGTATCCCCAGCTGTTCTGGCTGATTACGGCCCCGTGGTCAGCTCCCCATTTGATTGCGGCAGGGATGTCTCCCGTCTTGTCGTATGACTGGCCGTAGTTCGTGATTGTCTTGAAAATCTGGCAGGAGAGCAGTGTCACCCCTCGTTTTCCTGCGGCATAGTCTCCTCCGGCCACTCCGGCCATGCCCTTGGAATTGTTTCCGGCAGCGGCTATGGTCCCGGCCACATGGGTGCCGTGGGATTGTGGATAAATCGCGTTGTTATTGTCAACGAAATTGAAATTGTCAGCCGTCGCGCAGTTCCAGGACAGGTCCTCGTGAGTAAGGTCGATACCTCCGTCCACCACGGCCACGGTCACGTCACTGCTGCCTGTAGTGTAGTATTTCCATACGGGAACGACGTTGATATCGAATCCGGGATGTCCCGTGTTCAGCATGTCCCACGATTCCGCGCCAACATCGTCATGAACGGCTGCTACTGCACGCCTGACGGGTTCCACGAGTTCGATTCCGTTAAACGAACTCAGGTCAGCATCCGCCTTGGTACGGGGAACATTCTCCTCATATTCAAGTATATACCATCTGTGAAGGCCCTCTTTCCTGGTTCTCGGCTCGAATTCCCCGGCATATGGGAAAAGACGTCTTGCGGATTTCACCCCGAGCCCGGCAAATATCTCATTCAGCCCGGCCGACTTGGTAGTGAGACCGCCAGCTGCAAGTTCCTCCTCGACTATGTCCGAGAGCTCCTCGCTGAGCAGCACTATGGTCTTTCCCGGCACGAAACATCCGGTATCGCAAGGTTGTACCGACTCCTCAGTCTCCGCAGGAATTTCCTCCGCAACTGGCAGGGACTCCACCGAACAGGAGACGATGAAAGCGGCAAAGACAATAAAGGTCAATATTCTGTTCATAGATGATTTGAAAGTCTATATTATACGACAATTTTGCGCAAAGTTAAGAAAACTTTTCCCAGTTTCAGAACTATTGCGCAAAATTGATTGTCAATGCAGTGCCGTCCTATTGGCCTGTCACACTGCCCGGTATGGTGCAACGGGAATAGGAATATATGTCCAGTCCGTCCGGCAGTGCCGTCATCGTCAGGATGTCCCCTTCGACCGATGCCTCGTATTCCGATCCCCATTTCTTGCCGTCAGAATATGTCCCTGACAGCACTCCGTCACGGTATGTCCAAGTGCCGGAGAATGACTGATAACGTCCCTGTCCGAGCTGCTGCCACATCCCGAAGTTTCCGTCCTTCGACAGCCTCAGATAGACATCCACTGTCACATCCCCTATGTCGGCGCTCTTTGTCTTGAATTCAACATTTTTGAGCTGCCAGTCTCCTGCGAGATCCTTCGAACCGGTCTTTGCCGGGCCGTCCTCCTTGCCACATGACGCCAGGGCGAGAATTGTCATCGCCATGGTGAGAAACATTGCCACTCTTTTCATTACAACCATCCTCCATTTTCACTTTTGAACGACCTTGCTATCACGGAAATCTCCTGACTTATCTCCATTCCTCCCGGAGGATTGCTTCCTCCGCCGAGGCTCTCGCCGCCTCCCACAGCTGTGATCCTGATTTTGCAGGAACCCTGTTTGGTAGGATGGATGTAGAGCCTTCCGTATTTGATTTCAGGCTCCTCAGCCAGCCCCAAAGCCTCTTTCCCGCCATCCTCGACCTCGATGCCGAGATATGTCAGATTCACTGATGCGGTCCCGAAATAGTCAGAAATGTCGAGCCATTGCTTCCTGCCGGTCTCGGCGAGAAGACAAGGAACGCCCTCAATCTGCATCATCAGCTTCCAAGCATCGACCGATCCGGTTCCCATCTTGTGATAGAACGGATACAGTTCGAGAGGGGCATGATAATTATTGTAATATGTCTTCGTGCCGGTGAGACGGGAGTCGAAATCATTGGCCGAGGTCAGCAGCATCTCCTTGAACCTGCTGCGGGTGAATGTCTTTCCGAGTTTTCCGGCATAGGACAATGCCAGGGCCACAATTCCGGATACATGCGGACACGCCATCGAGGTACCCTGCATATAACCGTAGTCGGTTCCCTTAGTCTCGGATGCAAGGGTGGAAAGTACCGCGCTCTTCTCAAGGCTCGAGCCGAGATAATATTCTCCGCCCGGTGCCACGATATTGCAGCCAGGCCCGAAATTAGTGTAATAAGTCGGCAGGAAATCCGGAGCGAATGCGGAGACGCTGATGACGTCGGCAAATGCTCCCGGATAATGTGCATAGGGATGTGCTTCGTTTCCTGCCGCGAAAATTGCAATATTGCCGTCGAGGACGGAATTGTTTCCGGCAGAGGCTTCGAAATAATGGATTGCGTCAATTTCGGCAGACCCGACCATGGAGATATACTGATTGTCGGAAGAGAATGCCGTGGAATAGCCGAACGAGCATGAAATGACCGAAGCTCCCATGTCAGCAGCGTATTTGATGGCCCTCGTGGTCGAGGAAACAGAGCCGCCTCCGTTTCCGTCGAATATCTGGCAGGACATTATCCGGCATCCGTCCCCGGAACCGCTTCCTCCGGCTACTCCGCTGACCCCGGTATTGTTGTTGTTCACGGCCGCTATGGTTCCGGCACAATGCGTCCCGTGGCCCGAATCTCCGGCCTTGTCCCAGGTGATTCGTCCGTTGCTCACGAAATTGTATCCGTACACATCATCTACATAGCCGTTTCCGTCATCGTCGATGCCGTTGTCCGGAATCTCTCCCTTGTTCACCCACATGTTGCCCTTGAGGTCGGGATGAGTGTATTTCACACCCTCGTCCACCACGGCGATGATTATATCCGGGTCTCCGCAGGTGAGCTGTGACCATACATCCTTCACGTTGATATCGGCTCCTTTATAGACATTGGTCGCTATGGTGGCATTGCCCTGATTGATATAATGCCACTGGTCGATGAGGGAAGGGTCGTTGAACGGCAGACCTGTGGATTCCGCCCTGGTGGCTGGCTCCGGTCCGGTGTAAGGATATACGACACAGTCCGATGCCTTGGAAACATGGGAATTGTACTCAACCGTAGAGACGGCGTCTATTTCCGCGAAACGGGACACCGCGCTTTCCACCGGAATCTGTCCGTCAGTGGTAACGATGTACCAGCGGTCAAGGCCGAATTCCTTCTCCAGTCCCTCCTTGCCCGGTACGGAATGGAAAAGTTTCTCAATCCCGGTCACACCGTCACATTTCAGGGCCGCAATCCCGGCCTCGTCGGGCACGGAGTTGAATTTCACGAGGAAAGTATCCTCCTCATGTTCTCCTCCGAAATCCACCACCTTGGTCAAAGGCGCCGTGTCCGGAGTTTCCTGGCATGACGATTCCGGCTCAATGACAGAACAGGAGCCGGAGACAAGGGCGGTCAAGCCCAAGCAGATGAACAATTTTTTATGCATTACTTATTTCATAAGAACAGAGACCGGCTCTGAAGATGGGTCTTCAGGCCGGTCTCATGTCAATTAATTAATATCAGAACTGAAGATTTCCCTTTGAGAACTCCTTTATCCCGGAATTCTTGCCGGGTTTCTCCACTTTGTGCGTAGTGAATGCTGCGGATTTCACATCCCTGAGGCTCTCCACCTGGGTGAATGAACCATAGGTCCGGATCTCTTTGGCAGCTGCCGGAGCGAATGCCTTCTTCTCAGCCTCGATTACAGCGTTGTCAATTCTGAACTCGAGAGAGCTGTTCAGACGTGCTGAAGCAGCAGGAGCAAGGCCGTTGTCGTCCTTCTCAGGATCTACGAGGAGATAATCACTATAGGCAGCTACGAATCTATAATCCGGATGATAATACCCTAGTCCGAAGAAATTGTAAGCGTTATAGTATTTCGGAGTGCATACAAATGCATAATAACCGTCAAGGACAGGAATGAAATAGCTTACATAAGTAGCAGCGTATCCACCTCCATCAATTGCAGCGAGGGTATATACTTCTATTGAACCGTCAACAGTGGTAGCATCTGCATTGTACAGATATCCTCCGTAGAAATCGAATGTAATTCCGTCGTTGAAACCATATTTCTCTCCGGCACCGCCTGAAAGGCCTGAGATGGTGACATACTGGTCGTAAAGACCGTAATCATCAGGGCCTTCATCAGGAATTGCACTGTCGCTGATGACAGCCTGTCCGATATATTCCCTCATGCCGAGAGAACCGCGCAGATTGACTGCATAAAGGTTCCAGGTCTTGAAGAATGCTTCCTGTCCGGCCGGCTCGAGCGATTCATCGTAGCTCGAATAGTCGAAGTTCTGATAAACCGGGAGCGGGTCTCCGGTGGTGAATTCTCCGGTTTCGGACATTACTACGGTCTCGCTGAAGCCGTTGGTTGCATATACGAGCACATAGTATTCAGTACCAGGAGACAAGCCACTGGCCACTGCGCTGTAACCGTCGCCGTTGATTGCCTCGAGGACTTCAGCTTTCACATATGAGCTGGAAAGGAGCTTCTTGACGCATGCAGAAGGATTGGAAGCGAGATCCATTGCGGATACCACAACCATCTTGGCAGCGGTGATGTCGTCACCGTATGCGTAAACCTCGATGCTCATATCAGTGTTGGCATCCCTGTACTTGGCTGCAGAGCCAACGCCGCAGGAAATAGCTACTGCATAATTTTCCTCGTCACCGGCAGCCACGTATGTGAACTGTACGGAAGTGCTTTCCTGAGCTGCTCCGGAAGCGTCGAATGATACGGCAACAAGTGTGTAAATGCCTGAGGTCTCGAATGAAAGGCCTGCGGCAGCTTCCTTGATGTCAAGTGATTCGGATTTCTCGCTGCCGTCGATGATGGCAGCAGCCTTGTTCTCAATCTGGGTCGGGGTGAGAGCACCCTCGAATGCAGCATATTTTACTTCTGCCACATCTGTACCAAGTGTGAAATATACAGGAACGACTCCGTCTTCCGTGAGGTCAGCCTCTGCTGCGATGGAATAGTCCACGCGCACGAATCCGTCGGCAAGAGCCACGAGTTCAAAAACGTCAGGTTTCCATCCGCCGCCTACTGCAGGAACGTAATACCTCACATTGAAGTAGAATCCGCCGTTGCCGTCGTAATATGACTGGTCGTATGCGCCCGGGTTCTTTGTGAGGAACGTTGCCCAGTCAGGCCATCCTCCAGCATATCCGCCGTCGGTGATGAGGAAATGGAACCAGTCGTAGCAATAGATAGGAGCTGCAGCCTGTCCTTCCGGCTTTGATGCCCAGTCGCTATAGTCGAATCCGATATACTGTTTCGGCACGTCCACTGCATCATAACCGTTGACTGTCTTGGTCGTGGTGTCCCAGATGAATGAGAATGTTGTTCCTACTGCGTCACCCCAGATACCTATAGGAGTGCTTGCATCGGACACCTCATTGCAGGTAGCAAGACATGTCCTCACTCCGTCAACATCGTAGAATTTGACGGTTGCGGTATGCACCTCTCCCCACCATCCTTCATAGAAGGTAAACTCGGCAGGCTTGTTGGTCACAGGATTGAGGAAATCCTGCCATTCAACTCTAAGTACGGAGAATTCCACTGCTGTGGTCGCATCCTTGTAGATGGAAGCATACTGAGGATCCTTGACGGAGATTGCGAGAGTATATTCCACTCCAATCTTGGAGTTAGGGAATTTTACATTGATGGAGGACTCAGTCTGGCCGTCCTCGAACTTGAGCTCTCCCACTTCGAAGATGCCATCTTCAGAGGCTGAAACCTCGAGCGGAACGGTGATGTCACCCTTCGACACGCTTCTTGCGACAGTGAATGTCACCTCAGGGGCCTGGCTCGGGTCATAGGTATGACTTCCGGAAGCTTCCTGAGCAGGGAAATAGACGCCATAGCATCCGTCTAGGTCAGGATCACCGGGAACATATTTTTCATCCTCGCTGCAGGCGGTCATGGCAAGACCCATGGCAGCAAGTGCAAATAATATTTTATTGTAAAGTTTCATACTGTCAATGATTTATCTGTTAGTCTGTAACTCCGTCCCTGAGATTTCCGTTCTGGTCGATGACAGGAGCCGTACCATCGGTATTGTCAACGATTGCCAGGTTGGTGTTGGTCTCGCTCTGAGGGAATCTGAGGAGCCACCATCCGTCATCAGCGGTCAAATTGAAGCGGAAGTTTGCAGGGAAGTTGCTGTCCTCACCTTCATGGAACCTTACGAGAGGCTTGTGGAGACGGCGGGTATCGTTGTTGGCGAAGCCCTCGCCCCAGAGCTCGAGCCTTCTCTGGAACCAAATCTCGTCGGAGAGACTCCTTCCGGTATTGTCGCAGTTGTAACCAGGGAACCTGTAGGTGCTTACGAAGTTGTTGAGAATCTGCTTTGCCTTGGCCTCGTTTCCGCACTTGGCATAGCCCTCTGCCTGGATGAGAAGCATCTCCTCAACACGCATGAACGGCCAGTCCTCGTCATTGACTGTAGTTCCGATGGCGTTGCAACCGAATTTGACATTGGTGTGAGCCAGATACGGAAGCTTGCTGTTTCCACCGTCGTCGGCATTGGCTACATCGTCGAAGCCAGGCCATGCAAGACCTTCGAGGAGAGGAGACTCAAGGTTCTCGTCAACCCACCATCCCTTGCGGACATCGCCGTCAGGAATCTTGTTGTAGAGGAGGATGTTGATTCTTGAGTAAGTCTGGGTAGCAGCTGAATAACTCTCACCGGAGAATGAACGGATCCATGATGAGGATGTAGCATAAAGACCTGACTTGGCAGTCTCTGTGGTCATGTCATAGCCCCAGAGCCAGTTGTGCTCGTTTATGTCCTTGAATGAAGGCACTGAGACTTCCTCGATGGATGCCGGGGTATAGCCTTCAGCAGCTTTCTCTGCGTCGGCAGCAGCCTCTGCATAGCGGCCCATGTTAAGGTAAGCGCGGGCACGGAGACCGTAAGCCACCTGCTGGTCGATTTTCGCCTTGTCAGGACGTACATAGCCTTCGAGTTTCTCAATTGCATAGTTGAGGTCGGAGAGAATCTGCTCATATACCTCTGCAACGGTAGCACGGGGATTGTTCGTGAAATCCGTGGTCTCCTCGGTAACGAGCGGCACGCATGGCTTGTCTGATGCGATGTCGTATGCGAACTGGAAATACGGGGCAAGTGTCAGATAAGCATAAGCCCTGATTGCCTTCGCCTGGGCTACCTTTGCGATGATGTCAGGATTGTCCGTATCTGCAGGATAGGAAGTAATCACGCTGTTCGCATCCGCAATGGTGTTGTACGGAGCTGCATAGCGGACATATGGGTTCGCGTAGTTCGCGTTTCTCGAGGAGAGCTCTCCGCAGACTGAGAACCAGTTGTAGCCGGAATCGGCTATGAGGATGTCGGCTGCCTCGAGGTCGCTTGAGAACGGAATCATGATGAAGCCGTAGTCATCAGGGCGGGCTCTTCCTGAACCAAAAACTGAAAATGGGGAACCGAGTCTCGTATACATTCCGGAGTACGTGGCGTCCGCCCTTTCAGGAAGGATGGAAGTCGTCTCCTTCACCTGCTGTGCGAGCAATGTGCCGCTTTCAGGCTGAATGTCATCAATGCTTGTGCAGGCTGCCAGTCCTGCACCGGCAAGAGCGATTGCTGTTAATTTATAGAATTTCATTGCCTTGTTCATTTTTAAATTAGAATGTAAGCGTCACACCTCCGGTGATGTTTCTCATTGCAGAGTAAGCACCGCTGTTGAGTCCGGAGCCTGAAGTATATGAACCGAGACCGAGAGAATAACGAGGGTCGACACCCTGGCGTGCAGTTGCCACACCGAGGTTCTCACCGCTCACATAGAAGCGGAGGCCGGCGAGCTTGATCTTCTTCAGGGCCTTTGCCGGAAGTGAGTATCCGAGGGTCACGTTGTTGACACTGAGGTAGTTGGAGCTGATGAGGTAGCAATCGCATGCTGTCTGGCCCACAGAAGTGTCACCGTCGAGACGTGGAATGTTGCTGTCCCTGTTGTCCTCTGACCAGGACTTGAGCACGTCCTTGTGCCATGCCTGGCCGGTGGAGTTGCTGGTGTGCATCAAAGCCTGGTATGTACCGTCATAGTACTGGCCGCCGAGCTGGAATGCCAGCTGTACCGAGAGGTCGAACCCGTATGCGTTGAGAGTCATTCCGAAGCCTCCGTAGAGTTTCGGAAGTACGCTGCCGCAGTCATACTGGGATGCCTTGGTGAATACATCGGTAATGTCGGTGAATGTGTTGCCGTCCTCGTCTGTGTTCTCGAAATACCACAGAGCCTTTCCGGTCTCCTTGTCAACGCCTGCATATTTTCTCATGTAAGCCTGATAGAGAGTTCCGCCAACCTTGTAGATATAGTTGCCGCCCTTGATGCCGTTCTCCTCGACGCTCGGGTCAAGTGAGCGGATCTTGTTCTTGTAGTGGCTGAGGTTCAAGTTCCATGCCCAGTTCACCTTCCTGGTGTTGATGATGTTTCCTCCGAGGGTCACCTCTACGCCCATGTTGCTGATGGAGCCTACGTTTACCGGCATGTAACCGGTAGGGTTACCAGAAGAAAGAGGAACGTCCTTGTTGTAGAGGAGGTTGCTGGTAATCTTGTCGAAGAACTCCACGGAACCGTTGAGGTAGCCCCTGAAGAGGTCGAAGTCGAGACCGACGTTGACTGAGTGGGATGTCTCCCAGGTCAGGTCCTCATTTCCTTTGTAGGAGAGGTTCAGGGAATACTCGCCTGTGCCAGGGTTGTATGAATGGGTGTACTGGTCTGCATAAGGGAAATATGAACCGAGGTTGTCGTTACCCTGTGCACCGTAGCTGGCCTTGAGTTTCAACATGTCAATCCATGATGCATCTGCCATGAAGCCTTCCTTGTTGATGAGCCATGCGAGGCCGACGCTGCCGAAGTTGCCCCAGCGGTGTCCCTTTGCGAAGCGGGATGACTGGTCCCGTCTGTAAGAAGCACTGACGAAGTATTTGCCCGCATAGTCATACTGGAGTCTCGAGAGGATACCCATCGTCATATAATTGGTAGTATATGACGATACGCTCTTGTTGTCCGCGCCGTCAGCGTTGTTGAGCTCACCGATGAACGGATTGAAGAGATGGTCGTTGTATCCGTACAGATACTGGTATTTGTATGCATATCTCTCGTAACCCACGAGGATGTTGAAATTGTGGTCTGATCCGCCGAAGTCGGTCTTGTACTCAGCGAGATACTGGTTGTTGACGGAGAATGTCCTGTAGTGAGCTACAGCTGCTGCTCCGTCCACGCTTGTAGCGGAACCGAATACGCTGGCGAGGCCGTTGTACCTGGTGTTGTCGCTGAGGAAGCCGATATTGGCCGTGAGGGTGAGACCTTTCACCGGAGTGAGGACGAGACCGCCCTTGCCGGTAAGCACGTCGGCATAGCTCTTGTCTTCGTTGTACTCATTGTCCCTGACTGCGTTTCCTACGATGGAAGGACGGATGAAGTTGGTATTGTTCGAGTCATATACCTTCCTGCCGCTTTCATATTTGAGGGTTCCGTCAGCATTTCTCACATACAGAGGATAGATAGGACCTATGGTGTTCGTGATGTAGAAGATGTTGCCTGAAGAACCGTATCCAGAGGAGTACTGAGGGGTCTGGCTGTCAGAGTGCGAGTAGCTCAGGTTGGAAATGACCTTCAGCCATTTTTTTGCCTGGTAGTCGGCGTTCACACGGATGGTATAACGCTTGTACTCGGAATTGTTGACGATACCCTTGTCATCGAGATAACCTGCTGAAGCATAGTAGGTGAACCTGTTGCTTCCGCCTGAAACGGAGAGGTTGTACTCGTGACGGAACGAACTGTGGAAGGTCTCGTCGTACCAGTCGTCAGGGGTATAATAATACTCGCCGTCGCTGTAGCCGAGAGTTGCGTTCGGATTGAGCTTGAAGTTGGTACCGATGAGTTTCTCGCCCTTAGGTACCGTATATACAAGGTATCCGAGACCACCGTTCTTGTCGTCAAGGAGGTATTTGTCAGCATAAGCATAGGCCTCGGCCTGTGACTTGCCGGCATATATCTGGGAGTTGTACATCATCCTGTAATGGGTTTCGTAGTACTGGCCCGGATCCTTGATGACGTCATACTGAGGGATAAGGCGGCTGTTGGAACCCCATTTAGCATCGAACTTCACCACTGCGTCTCCGCCTGCCGAAGCTTTCTTGGTGGTGATGAGGATGACACCGTTCGCACCACGTGCACCGTAGATGGCTGCTGCGGAAGCATCCTTGAGCACTGACATTGACTCAACGTCGTTAGGGTTGATGTCGGAAAGGGCTCCTGAATACGGCATTCCGTCAAGGACAACAAGCGGGGCGCTGCTGGCACTCATGGAACCGATACCGCGGATGCGAATCGTGGCTGAGCCGCCTGAGGCAGGGTCACCGGTGGAAGAAACGACCTGAACGCCCGGAGTTGTTCCTGCAAGCGATGTAGTAACGCTGCTGGAAACGTGGTTGCTGATGGTCTCGCTCTTGACCACGGATGCGGATCCCGTGAAGGAACTCTTGGTCGCAGTACCGTAAGCGACGACAATGGTCTCATCAAGAAGCTGGTCGTCTGTGGAGAGACTGACATTGATGGCCGTCCTGCCGTTTACAGGGACCTCCAGGGTCTCATATCCTACAAAGCTGAAGACAAGGACAGCGTCCTTGGATGCCTGGACTGTATATTCTCCTTCAGCATCCGTGCTGACTCCTGTCATCGTGCCTTTGACTACTACTGATGCGAACGGAATACCTTCTCCGGAGGAGGCATCCGTCACTTTTCCGGACACCTTGATCCCCTGTGCGTAGGAGGAGATGCCGAACATCAGAATAGCTGTGAAAAGAAGACAAATCTTTTTCATAAGCGATTACATTAGTTTAACATAAAATATTGATACTATCATTTTTATCTCATATTGCCGCCCAAAATAACGGGCGTTTTATGGACGCTAGTTATCGCAAAGGTCGCAAATAAAATTCTAAA
>JBJEBJ010000030.1:0-15336 GCA_051869955.1 Candidatus Cryptobacteroides sp. | reverse complement strand
AATCTCAACAAATCGGGACTAATTGCAATACGTGCTTCAGCGGAGGCTTACGGTTATTCCTGGCGGCGGATATTATTATCAGAAGAAGCGAATTATTCGCTGAACTTGGCGGCGAGGAACTCGCGGTTCAGACGGGCGATATGCTCTACTGAAATGCCCTTAGGACACTCCATTTCGCACGCCCTGGTATTCGTACAGTTTCCGAATCCGAGTTCGTCCATCTTTGCAACCATCGCACGGGCCCTTTTTGCAGCCTCTGGGCGACCCTGAGGCAAGAGAGCGAGGGAAGATACCCTTGCAGCAACAAAAAGCATTGCAGAGCCGTTTTTACACGTTGCAACACAAGCACCGCAACCTACGCAGGCAGCTGCATCCATGCTCTCCTCTGCCTTGTCATGAGGAATGAGAAGAGTATTGCCGTCCTGTGCGGAACCGGTCCTTACTGAAATGAAGCCGCCGGCCTGGAGAATCTTGTCGAAGGCAGTCCTGTCCACTACAAGGTCCTTGATTACCGGAAAAGCAGCACTTCTCCAAGGCTCCACGGTGATGGTGGCACCGTTCTCGAAATGACGCATGAAAAGCTGGCAGGTAGTTACCTGGTCGTCCGGACCATGCGCACGTCCGTCTATATACAGGGAGCAGGCACCGCAGATACCCTCGCGGCAGTCATGGTCGAAAGATACAGGACCGCTGCTCTTGCATCCCTTGTCAACGGCTACCGGATCACTTCCCTCACGGATAAGCTGCTCGTTCAGAATGTCAAGCATCTCGAGGAAGGATGCGTCCTCCTCAATTCCGGAGACGTGATAAGTCTCGAAATGACCTTGAGCCTGGGCGTTTTTCTGACGCCATATTTTCAAATTGAAATCCATCTCTAATTAGTCTTTATAGTTTCTGGTAGCTACGTGAATATTCTCGTATACAAGAGGCTCCTTGTGGAGTTCAGGCTCTTTGCCCTCTCCCTTGTATTCCCAAGCAGCGACATACATGAAGTTCTCGTCGTCTCTCTTGGCCTCCCCTTCCGGAGTCTGGCTTTCCTCGCGGAAATGACCTCCGCAGGACTCGCTCCTGTTCAGGGCATCCTTGGCCATGAGCTCTCCGATATCGAAGAAATCCACGAGCCTGAGAGCCTTCTCGAGCTCCTGGTTGAACTCTTTCTGGCATCCAGGTACGCTGACGGTTTTCCAGAATTCCTTGCGGAGTTCCTGGATCTGGGCGATACCTTCCTTGAGACCTTCTGCAGTACGTGCCATTCCGACATGCTCCCACATGATGTGTCCGAGTTTCTTGTGGATAGCATCAACAGGCTCTGTTCCCTTCACTGCGAACAGCTTGTCGATACGCTCCTGGACAGCCTTCTCGGCAGCCTCGAACTCAGGTGCGGAAGTATCGGTCTTAGGCTCTGCAAACTTGTGTGAGAGATAGTCTCCGATGGTGACAGGCAGGATGAAATAACCGTCTGCAAGACCCTGCATGAGGGCTGATGCACCGAGACGGTTTCCGCCGTGGTCGGAGAAGTTGGCCTCACCGATGGCATAAAGACCAGGGATGGTGGTCTGGAGGTCATAGTCAACCCAGATACCTCCCATGGTATAGTGGATGGCCGGATATATCATCATTGGCTCCTCCCAAGGGCTGGAAGCGGTGATCTTCTCATACATCTGGAAGAGGTTTCCGTATCTTTCGGCAACTCTCTGGTGTCCGAGCCTGTTGATGGCATCCTTGAAATCGAGGAATACTGCAAGACCGGTCTCGTTCACGCCGAAGCCGGCATCGCATCTTTCCTTGGCTGCACGGGAAGCCACGTCACGCGGAACGAGGTTTCCGAATGCAGGATAACGGCGCTCGAGATAGTAATCCCTGTTCTCTTCTGGAATCTGGGAAGGCTTGATTTCGTGGTTGCGGAGCTTCATCACGTCCTCCATCTTCTTAGGAACCCAGATACGGCCGTCGTTACGCAGGGACTCTGACATGAGGGTCAGCTTGCACTGCTGGTCGCCGTGTACAGGGATGCAGGTAGGATGGATCTGCGCGAAGCAAGGATTTGCGAAATAAGCACCTTTCTTGTAGCACTGCCATGCAGCTGAACCGTTGCTGTTCATTGCATTGGTGGAGAGGAAGTATGTACGTCCGTAACCTCCTGTGGCGATTACTACTGCATGTGCACCGAATCTCTCGAGTTCTCCGGTGACAAGATTTCTAGCGATAATACCCTTGGCCTCACCGTTGATGACGACGAGGTCGAGCATCTCATGACGAGGATAGCTCTTCACCGTACCTGCTGCAATCTGCCTGTTGAGAGCTGCATAGGCACCGAGAAGAAGCTGCTGTCCGGTTTGTCCGCGGGCGTAGAAAGTACGGCTTACCTGTACTCCTCCGAATGAACGGTTGGCAAGATACCCGCCATATTCCCTTGCGAAAGGAATGCCCTGGGCGACGCATTGGTCAATGATGGCTGCGCTCACCTCGGCGAGGCGGTAGACATTGGCTTCCCTGCTTCGATAGTCACCACCTTTGATGGTGTCGTAGAAGAGACGGTAGACTGAGTCATTGTCATTCTGGTAGTTCTTTGCGGCATTAATACCTCCCTGTGCGGCGATGGAGTGCGCACGGCGAGGAGAGTCGCTGATACAGAAGACCTTGACATTGTAGCCGAGTTCACCGAGAGTGGCAGCTGCAGATGCACCGCCGAGACCGGTACCGACTACGATCACTTCAAGTTTCCTTTTGTTGTTAGGACTGACAAGACGAATTTCTGACTTACGTTTGGTCCATTTTTCTGCCAAAGGTCCGTCAGGAATCTTTGAGATAAATTTATCGGCCATTTTATTGTTTTTATGAAATTGTACAATTCATATAGTATTCCAAAGTGCAAGTTTAGTCATTTTTGGCGAATAAACCTTGAAAAAGTGTAAGTAATTCCCAAATATAAGTCAAAAAAGACTGCCTTCTATGATTTCAGGACCGTCGAACTGCCCGGGACCGACAGGAAACCCGAGATGCCGGTAGGCAAGTTCTGTCGCAATTCTTCCGCGCGGGGTCCTCTGCAGGAAGCCCTCCTTGATGAGGAAAGGCTCATATACCTCCTCCACGGAACCCTGGTCCTCCCCTACCGCCGTGGCTATGGTATTGACCCCGACAGGGCCTCCCTTGAACTTGGCGATGATGGTATGGAGTATCTTGTTGTCTATCTGGTTCAGGCCGCGCTTGTCGATGTTCAGCGCGTCGAGGGCATATTTTGAGATGGACAGATCGATGTGTCCGTCACCCTTCACCTGGGCGAAATCCCTGACTCTCCGCAGGAGGGAGTTTGCTATTCGCGGGGTTCCGCGGCTCCTGAGTGCAATTTCCATTGCGGCGCTGTCCTCGATTTCCACCCCGAGCAGATTGCTGCTCCTCCTGACGATTCGGACAAGGTCCTTCGCATCATAATATTCAAGGGCGAAGTCTATTCCGAACCTGGCCCTGAGAGGAGCCGTGAGAAGGCCTTTCCTCGTGGTCGCTCCGACCAGCGTGAACGGGTTCAGGGAGATCCTGACGGAACGCGCCCCGGGCCCCTTGTCTATAAGAATGTCTATTGCGAACTGCTCCATGGCGGAATAAAGATACTCTTCCACTACAGGAGAAAGCCTGTGTATCTCGTCTATGAAGAGGACATCACCTTTTTCCAATGAAGTGAGGAGTCCGGCAAGGTCACCGGGCTTGTCGAGCACAGGTCCGGAAGTTATCTTTATATTTACTCCGAGTTCCTGCGCGACAATATTTGCAAGGGTGGTTTTTCCGAGTCCCGGAGGCCCGTGGAAAAGAACATGGTCAAGAGGCTCCCCTCTCATGAGGGCGGCCTGTATGAATATCTTCAGGTTCGTGACTATTTTGTCCTGGCCCGTGAAATCTTCCAGTTCGTGGGGCCTTATTATTCCGTCTAAATCCTTATCTTTGTCCGTCCCGGCAGCATACGGGGAAAAATCACTACCCATTTTCAAAACAATAATTTATACAAATATATGGATTTATTTTTTAATTGATGATTCATATACTGTTGTGGAAATGTTGAAAGTGGTAAATAATGCATTGTAAATCATAAATTTGCATACATGTAAAAATGTTGATATCATATTGGAAACGCATTTGAGAAAATGTTGGAAGATTTATTTGCTGATTTCAATCCGATCCTGCATAAAAAATAATTTCGTATTGGCAGGAAAGAGTTATAAATTTGTTTCCACTATTGAATGAACAGGAAAAACCTGGGTTTTGAACAGGTTTTTAACAATTATTCACACGGCTATGTTGATAAGTAAACAGAAGACGGAACAGTTGAAAAAGGAGATTGCAGTACGGAATGAGGTTTTCTGTTCCGGGCTGTTTCTTTCGGCAAGATGGTTCGTCGTTTCAGAGGCGGCTCCGGCAGGGGTGAACGTCATTATCCTTCCGGACAAGGATTCCGCAGAATATTGTTCGTCAGACCTTTACGCTCTTGTGGAGGGGGACAGGGTGTTCTTCCTTCCGGATTCCGGGAAAAGCGTGGAGAGGAGCAATTACAAGTCCTCTCTCGGAGTTCAGAGGACTTCGGCCGTGGGGCGTATCCTGTCTTCAAGGGACTCTGGCAATGGTCTTCTCTATATTGTAACCTATCCTGAGGCTCTCGAGGAAATGATACCTGAGAGTACGAGAATATCAGGTGCTGCCCTGACCATCAGGAAAGGCGACGAGATAAGCCACGAATCCATCGTCAATGTGCTGGTCTCCCAGAATTTCATCCGTACCGATTTCGTGTCGGCTCCGGGCCAGTTCGCGGTCAGGGGCTCCATCATAGACATTTTCTCTTATTCCGACAGTAATCCATACAGAATTTCTTTCTTCGGAGACGAGGTGGAGACCGTAAATGTGTTCGACTGCAATACTCAACTTTCCATTGAAGAACGTGAGAAAGCGGAGATAGTGCCGGATATGATGGCAAGGGAACTACCTGAAAATGAAAAAGGTATATATATATCTGACATTCTTCCAGAGAATACGTTGATCTGGGCGGATTCTTCGGACATGTACAGGGAGAAGGAGTTTTTCACCCGGTTGGAAGGATTCCGGAAGGTTTATATTGACACTCCCCTCTCCTGCCAGGGTTCCGGTCAGATAAAATTCAATATTGCACCGCAGCCGGTGTTCAACAAGAATTTCGAACTTCTTTCGGCCGATATCAGGGAGAAGATGGAGAGAGGATACCTGGTACGGATATACGGGGAGAAGGAGTCCCAGATGGACAGGGTGAAATCCATTCTTTCGCAGAATGCCGGGATTATGCCTGAATTCGTGCCGGGAAAGAATATCCATGCAGGTTTCATGGACAATGACGAGAAGGTCTGCTGCTACACCGACCATGAGATTTTCGACAGGTTCCACAGGGTCAGCCTCAGGCGTACGGTCGAGAAGAGTGAACAGTTGACTCTCAATGACTTGAGTGCTTTCAACATTGGTGATTACATTGTCCATATAGACCATGGTGTAGGAATATTCGGAGGTCTTGTGAGGATGCGGGATGACAAGGGGCGTATGAACGAGGTGGTGAAACTGATGTACAAGGACAATGACGTGGTGTTCGTGTCAGTGCATGCCTTGCACAAGATTTCCCGTTACAAGTCCAAGGATGCCGTTCCACCGAAGATAAACAAGCTCGGCTCGAAGACGTGGCAGACTCTCAAGAACAGCGCGAAGGCGAAGGTAAAGGATATTGCCAAGGAACTGATAAACCTGTATGCCAAGAGGAAGGCTTCGCAGGGATTTGCATTCTCCTCCGATACATATATGCAGGAGGAACTCGAGTCATCTTTCATGTACGAGGATACTCCGGACCAGGAGACAGCCACCAAGGCTATAAAACAGGATATGGAGGACAGGAGTCCCATGGACCGTCTCGTGTGCGGGGACGTGGGATTCGGCAAGACAGAGCTTGCAATACGTGCTGCTTTCAAGGCTGTTGCGGACAACAAGCAGGTGGCCGTCCTTGTTCCTACCACTATTCTGGCTTTCCAGCATTACAATACTTTCAGGAACAGGCTGAAAGACTTCCCGTGCAATATCGAGTATGTAAGCCGGATGAGGACGGCGAAGGAGATAACGGGAATACGTGAGGGTCTTGCAAGCGGCAGGATTGACATTGTCATAGGAACCCATAAGATTCTCGGCAAATCATTTGAATTCAAGGATTTGGGACTTCTGATAATAGACGAGGAACAGAAGTTCGGAGTGAGTTCCAAGGAGCGTCTGCGGCAGATGAAGATGTCGGTGGATACTTTGACATTGACTGCGACTCCTATCCCGAGGACATTGCAGTTCTCTCTTCTCGGGGCGAGGGATCTTTCCATTATCAGCACTCCCCCGCCGAACCGTATTCCTGTGCAGACCGAAATAATTTTGTTCGACGAGGAAGAAATAAGGAATATAATAAACTACGAGCTCGACCGCGGAGGCCAGGTATTCTTCCTGCACAACAAGGTTCACGAACTCCGTTCAGTATATGATATCCTGCACCGTCTCGTACCTGACATGAAGATATGTGTTGCGCACGGACAGATGGAGGCCAAGGAATTGGAAAACAAGATGTTGGACTTCATGCAGGGGGATTATGACATGCTCCTTAGCACCACCATCATAGAGAACGGCCTGGATATCCCGAACGCAAATACCATCATCATCAATCAGGCTCAGAATTTCGGACTGAGCGACCTGCACCAGTTGCGGGGAAGGGTAGGAAGGTCGAACAGGAAGGCTTTCTGCTATCTCGTGGTTCCTCCCCTGACAACCCTTTCAGATGATTCGAGGCGCAGGCTGAAGGCTATCGAGGAGTTCTCGGATCTCGGAAGCGGATTCAATATTGCAATGCAGGATCTTGATATCCGCGGTGCGGGAAATCTGCTCGGTGCCGAACAGAGCGGATTCATAGCCGACATGGGGTACGAGACTTACCAGAAGATTCTGTCCGAAGCCATGGACGAACTCGGGGTGGAGATCGGTATTTCCACGAAGAATATCAGCAATTCTTATGTTGAGGACTGCACCATAGAGACAGACCAGATAGCTCTTATTCCGGATACTTATATTGACGTACAGTCCGAGAAGATAAGGATTTACAAGGAACTGGACTCCGTACAGAAGGACAGCGAGCTGGACAAGATGGAGAAGAGGCTTGCGGACCGTTTCGGACCTGTTCCGGAGGAACTTCTGAGGCTTTTCGACATTGTGAGGATAAGGCATCTCGGGGAAAAGCTGGGATTCGAAAAGATAATAATCAAGAACGGAATCCTCATAGCTTTCTTCATAAACAACCAGATGTCTTCCTATTACAGGTCGAAGACTTTCTCATGTATTCTCGAGAAAATCAGCAATATGGGTACATTGTTCGAACTCAAGCAGAATGATTCCAGGCTGAGGGTAATTTCGCGCAAAGTGGATTCCCTGTCCGCCGCATATCAAGTTTTGAGGAAGCTGTTGTAGGAATTTTTCGAAAATTCATAAATTTGCATGGTTTAATACAATATTGATTTTGGCAAACCTTATTATAGATATCGGCAATACTGCCGTGAAAGCGGCTTTTACCGAGGGGCTGACTCTCGGCAAGACTTTCAGGTACCAGGGGGAAAAAGTAAAGGATTTCATTGTCTCCCTGACGTCCAGGGAGTGGCCTGAAGTGATGGTTATTTCTTCAGTCTATGAGATATCTGCCCAGGATGAAAAGGTTTATGAAAAATTGTGCGGGAAGTTTGTTGTACTTGACTGTGCTCATCCTTCGGTACTTTCCGAGTATTCTCTTCCTGAATGGATAACCTATGACAGGGCTGCTTCACTGATAGCTGCGAGGCATCTTTTCAAGGGGAAGGGGATTACGGTGATGGATTTCGGAACCACTTTGACGGTGGATTTCATAGACAGTGAAGGCCGGTATGAGGGGGGAAACATCTCTCTCGGCTGCCGTACCCGTTTCAAGGCAGTCAACCGTTATTCCAGGGCTCTTCCTTTGGTGGATACGCCTGAGGATTCGCCCCTTCTCGGGGATTCTTTTACCACTTCCATCACAGCTGGAGTATTGTCGGGCATAATGTTTGAAATATCGGGTTACATTTCCGTAAAACAGGATAATATTGTCGTTTTTACCGGCGGCGATGCGAATTATTTTGCAAAACGGATGAAAAACTCGATATTTGTAATTTGTAACCTTGTGCTAATAGGGTTGGCCTTAATTGCTGATGGCTATGTCAATGAAAAAAACTAGAGCGGTTCTCGTAGCCGTGCTGCTGATGTCCTGTTGTAATGTGCTGCTTGCCCAGGAAGGGGCGAACAGTTCATATTCTCCGTATTCCATATTCGGAGTCGGAGATATTTACCATCAGGGTACATCATACAATATGAGCATGGGAGGAGTGGGAATAGCTTCGAGGAACCACCGTTTCATAAATTACCTGAATCCTGCAGCTGTCACCGCACGGGACACCCTTTCGTTCATGCTGGACTTCGGAGTTACCGGGCAGGGAAAAATTTACAGGCAGGGTGATGTGAAATCAGCGAAGAATGTATTTAATATATGTGATTTCGTATTCTCTGTACCTATCTACAAGAAGTCTGCTTTTTATGCCGGAATCACTCCGTACAGTTCTTTGGAATATGATTTCTCTCATGATGAACTTGATCCGGAGGTCATAGGAAATACTGGTAATGTGAATTACCGTTCATACGGGGATGGTGGTCTGTATCAGATATTTTTCGGGGCAGGCGCCACTTTCTGGAAGAAATTGTCCGTCGGTGCGGAGTTCGAGTATTATTTCGGAAATATAGACAAGTCCACCAGTATGGATTTCGCTTCCTCTTCCTACAGGGATATATACAGCGGATATACATTGAATCTCAGTTCAGTGGGAGGAAAGTTCGGAGTTCAGTACGAGCAGCCTGTGTCATCAGGATATTATCTCACGGCTGGAGCCACATACAAGACTTCTTCGAGACTCAGGGGATATGTCACCGATTATAAGTATGCAACCATTTCGAGCGTGAGCGATACTCTGAGTTATAACGTGGATACTCTCAAACATGGTGAGAAGGTTAAACTTGCATCTGAAATCGGAGTGGGAATCGCTTTCAGGAAAGGGGACAAGTGGAGGCTCGAGTTCGACTATACTTATTCCAACTGGTCTAACACCAATCTTGACCGTGTGACAGGATTTGCCAACATAGGAAGTACTGAGTTCTCTACCACGTTCTCCCAGTCTTTCAGGGCAGGATTCGAGATTATCCCGAACAAAAACGATATCCGTTATTACCGTAAGAAATGTGCCTACAGGGCAGGAGCCTATTACAACAAGGACTATTACAGGGTGAACGGAAAGAATATACAATCCTATGGTATAACCCTCGGTGTCACTCTTCCTGTATATCAATGGTACAACGGCATTTCCATCGGTCTTGATCTCGGACAGAGGGGGAGTACTTCCGGAAATCTCGTGCGTGAGACCTATGCGATGTTCGTAGTCGGGTTTAATATACACGATATATGGTTCCGAAAATACAGTTATGAATAAAATAAACGCTTATAATATTATGAGAAGATTTGCAGCTTTCGCCGTATCGGCGATCTTTATGGTGCTGGGTGGCAACTATGCTTCCGCTCAGGGAAAGTATGGCGCTGACAGCGCCGAGTGCATCAAGTATCTCTCTTATTACAAGGAGTACTACAAGAGCAAGAATTACGATTCAGCCCTTCCTAACTGGAGAAAGGCGTACAGCCTCTGTCCGGCTACGGCCAATCAGACGATGCTCATCGACGGAACTTCACTCATGAGACGTCTCATAGTCAAGAATGCGGCCAATGCCACTTACCGTGAGGCTCTCATCGACAGCCTTATCACTCTTCACAAGGTACGTGCACAGTACTATCCGAAGTACAAGGTGACAGCCATCAACAATATGGCTCTCGACATGGCCAATTATTACAAGAACGATGCTGAGCGTCTTTACAACGGTCTCAAGGAAGTCATTGACGAGAACAAGGAGCAGACCAAGCCTTCAGTTCTCCTGATCAACCTGAATGCAGCAATTCAGCTTTATCAGAACGAGGCTCTCGATGCTGACGCCCTCATCAATATCTATCAGAACAACATGGCTTATCTCGAGCAGTCCGTACCGGCTGACGCCAATGCCAAGGAAGAACTCGAGAAGGTGAAGGATGACATGGAAAGTCTTTTCATCTCGAGCAAGGTTGCAAGCTGCGAGAAAATCATCGAGGTTTACGGTCCGAGATATACTGCTTCTCCAGATGACATAGCTCTCGTTACCAACATCGTGAAGATGATGAGCAGCGCTGAGAACTGCACAGACAATGATTTGTATCTCAATGCGGCTACATCTCTCCACAAACTCGATCCTTCAAGCCAGTCAGCTTATTTCCTCTACAAACTCAATGCATCAAGAGGCAATGCCGACCAGGCTCTCAAATATCTCGAGGAGGCTCTTTCTTCCACTGAACTTGACGTGAAGACTGCAGCAGATTACAACTATGAGGCTGCCACATTCTGTGTGAAGAACGGAAAGAATGCAAAGGCTCTCGGATTTGCAGAGAAGGCCAAGGAGCTCGACGAGTCCTATGCCGGAAAGGCATATTATCTCATAGGAACTATTTGGGGTTCAACTACTTGTGGTGGTGATGAGATTGCGAAGAGGGCTCCTTACTGGGTTGCTGTGGATTATATGAACAAGGCCAAGGCAGCTGATCCTGAGATTGCCGATGACTGCAACAGGATGATTTCCCAGTACAGGATTTATTTCCCTCAGACAGCTGAGGCATTCATGTACAATTATACCGACGGACAGTCATATACTGTATCCTGCGGAGGCATGAGGGCCACCACTACTGTCAGGACACAGAAATAGTATTCTGTTTGAAAAAGATAGATAATATTGTCAGGATGATGGCAACTGCGTGTGCAGTTGCTTTCATCCTTTTTTCCTGCAAGTCCAAACTTTCTCAGGCTGAGAAACTCGATATGAGCAGTACGCCTATGCAGAAAGTGGACAGCATGTATCTCGTCCAGACCAAGAACGGGAAGATAGAGATGCGTGTCGTGACAGGCGAGATGCAGCATTTCGAGAACGACACGATGTCCTGTGACGTATTTCCTGACGGGATGAATGTCTATGCGTACACGGACGATGAGGTTCTGGAATCGACGATAGTGTCAGATGAGGCCAGCCATTTCACCAACAAGAACTCCAAGGAGGAGATATGGAAGGCTTATGGCAATGTCGTGGTGAAAAACATAGTCAAGAACCAGACTATGGAGAGCGACACCATTTACTGGGACCAGACCAAAAAGGAAATATACACGGACTGTTATGTGAGGCTTTATTCCGAGGAAGGTTTTATACAAGGATACGGGATGAGGTCTGACGAGAGGGCAAGGAACGCCATCATACTGAATCCTTTCAACAATTTCGGCGTCGTGGTGAAAGATACTACTGCCGTAATTATTGATTCTGCCAATTTTATAGGCCCTTTGCTAAAAAAATAATGTGTATTTGACAGAAAATTACTATCTTCGTACCCCTAAATGAAAACCTTGATTATTAATAAAAAAATTCAATAAAAATGGCGGTTCTTGAAAAGTTGCGCGTAAAATTCGGTATGGCGGTGTCTATCATCATCGCTTTAGGCCTGCTTTCATTCATTATTGACCCGAATGAGGTGATTTCAGCGTTCCAGGGTATGTCCTCCAAATACGACGTGGGGGAGATTAACGGCAAATCCGTTTCCTACAACAATTTCCAGGAGGATGTACAGAAATTCACCACCATCAACGAGATCATGACAGGCTCGTCTGCTCACAGCGCGGAGCAGCAGGTGCAGATAAGGAATGCTGCATGGCAGGATCTGATTTATAAATATCTGTTCGTGGAGAATGCACGCGGTGCAGGTCTCAATGTAGGAGAGGCTGAGATGCTCGATCTCACGACCGGAAACATGATTTCTCCTCTCATTGCCCAGAATCCGGCTTTCATGGACGAGAACGGCAATTTCTCAAAGGCCAATCTCGTGAATCTCGTGAACAACCTCGATTCTGACCAGAGCGGAAACCTCAGGCTTTATTGGAATTATCTCCAGAGTTCCATCTTCAACCAGGAACTTTTCGCGAAATATAATTCTCTCTTCACCCAGAGTTCCGTGATGTCTCCGATGATGCTCAGGAGAACTGTTGCCGAGAACAACAATACTTCTGACGTGGAGTTCGTGATGGTTCCTCTCGGATACCAGAGAGATTCCACCATCACTGTTTCCGACAGCGAGATAAAGAGTTATTACAATTCCCACAAGAAGTTCTACAAGCAGTCTGCAAGCCGCGACATCGAGTATGTGGTGTTCGAGGTGAAGCCTTCCTCAAAGGATATCGCTGCCGAGAATGACAAGATTGCTTCTCTTGCAGGTGAGTTTGCAGAGGCTGACAACATGAAGTCTTTCCTCATGAAGAATTCAGACCGTCAGTATGACGAGCGTTACTACAAGTCAGGTGAACTCAGGACGGTTTCTTCCAAGGTTGACGATTTCGTATGGAACGGCAGCGGGGAAGTGTCAGATGTCCTTTCCGATGGAAATGATTTCTACATTGCAAGGGTGATGGAGTCCAGGATGATTCCTGACTCTGTTTACGTAAGACATATCCTCCTTCAGGGTGCGGATGCAGACACCAAGGCTGACAGCCTTAAGACCGTGATTGCCAAGGGCGGAAACTTCGCCAATCTTGCAGCACTCTATTCAGACGACCAGAATTCTGCGGCTGACGGTGAGAAGGGAAATATCGGCTGGATGACCCAGAACTACATGATTCCTGGTTTCGAGTCTGTACTCACCGCCGAGAAGGGCAAGCCTTTCGTGCTCAAGACCCAGTACGGTACTCATGTCGTGGAGGTTGCCAAGGCTACTGCTCCTGTACTCAAGAAGAAGGTTGCCATCCTCTACAAGGAGACTGTTGCAAGCAAGGAAACTTTCAATACCGAATATGCAAAGGCCAACCGTTTCGCTACTGCAGCAGCTGGAAGCTATGAGAATTACAAGAAGGCAGTTGACACTCTCGGAGTATATTCTCATCCGGTGAACAATCTTGCAGAGGGTACCGACAGGCTCGGTTCCATCGAGAATGCAAGGGAAGTGACCCGCTGGGCATTTGACAACAAGGCCGGAAAGGTATCCAACATCATTACTGTTGACAACAATTATTTCTTCATTGCCACGGTACGCGGAATCCATAAGGAGGGTTATGCAAAGGTTCAGGAGGTGGCTTCCTCAATCCGTGAGAACCTCTATTATGAGAAACTTTCCGTAAAGAAGGCAGAAGATGTTGCAGAGAAGATAAATGGTCTCACAGACCTTCAGGCAATTGCGGAGAAACTCGGTACCACTGTAAGTTCGCAGAGCGGCGTGGCATTCTCTTCAATGAATTCCCAGGGTCTCGATCCTAAGTTCATCGGTGCTGTTTCAGTGGCTCCGGAGAATGTGGTGAGCGGTCCGGTAGCAGGTTCCATCGGAGTCTATGTGTTCAAGGTGACTGGACGTGATACAGGTGCTTTCTATACTGAGGATGATGCCAAAAACAGGACTGCCCAGATGAATGCATATCTTTCACAGATGATTGTCCCTGTCATGATGAACGATGCTGACGTTAAGGACAACAGGGCCAGATTTTTCTGATTCTTAGGATAGACGGATTATGATTTTCAGAAGGACTTTGGCCGTAGCGGCCGCAATGACATTGTGCTGTGCTTCTCTTTTCGCCGGCAATGACAAACCAGGTGAAATAACGGTTATTTCATACAATATCCGTATGGGGGCGGCAAAGGACGGTACCAATTCATGGGAGTACAGGTATCCTGCTTCAGCGATGATGATCACTGATCAGGCTCCGGATGTGTTCGGAGTGCAGGAGGCTTATGACTATCAGGTGATGTATCTCAATGATTATTGCAAGGGCTACAAGTCGGTCGGAGTCGGCAGGGAGAATGGCAAGACCAAGGGAGAGTACATGTCCATTTTCTACAATACGAAGAATATTTCTCTTCTGAAGTGGGGGACATACTGGCTTTCCGAGACTCCTGACAAGCCTTCCATGGGTTGGGATGCAGCCTGCAAGAGGACTGCTACATGGACTCTTATGAAGGACAAGAGGACTGGCAGGAAGTTCTACTATGTGAACACTCATCTTGACCACGTAGGCAAGGAGGCCCAGAAGAACGGTCTCAAACTGATTGTGGAGCGTATCAAGGCGATGAACAAGGAGGGTTATCCGATGATTCTGACAGGTGATTTCAATGTGAAGCCTGAGAATCCGGTGCTCGAGGATCTTAACAAGATGATGATCAGTGCCAGGAAGTCTGCCGTGAAGACGGACAATGGTGACACTTTCAACGGCTGGGGTAAAGGCAAAGGTGTGATAGACTATATCTATTATTCCGGATTCAGCACCTGTACCACTTTTGAGGTCATCAGGAAGCCTTATATGGAGCGGACCTATATATCCGACCATTATCCGGTAAAAGCCACTCTAATCTTCTAAAAAACGTCAAATAAGGCATATTTGAGAGAGACTGACCATTTGGCCGGTCTCTTTTCGTATATATTGACATGGTCTTATGGAGAGCCGATGGTGAGGACGGTGCGGAGGGCTGCGCTCACTTCGTTCGCTCCGGACCCTCCCACAGTTTCCTGCGTCCTGCCTGCGGCAGAACTTGTCTCCTGCGGGCACCCACCCGCTTCCCGAGAGCGCGGGAGCTCACGCCTCCGCACCGTCCTCACCATCGGCTTCTCAGATAACATTCAGATAAATATAATGGTACATACGGCTGAGTGTCCCGTCATATGGAAAACGAATTTTTATGAAGAGAATTATAATCACTTCTGTGGCAGCGCTACTGTGCGTGTGCTCATTTGCGTCAGAGCCTGTATTCCGCAAGTGCGGATACAAGGGAAATGTTTCACTTACAGACCAGTTGGGTGTATTCATCGGGTTGGATACTTCGCATGGATATATGATTGGCAGTCAGCATTATGTGGGCGTCGGGGCCGGTGTCTTCTTTTTTCCTAACGGCACTGATTTTCCAACGTTTATGAATGCCTTTGCAGACTATCAGTTCTACATGAGAAAATACTCCTCCAGTTCCCCTTTCATAGGTGTCCGCGCTGGATTCTCCCATGCGTTCAAATACGAGGAAAAATCCGGCATAAACTTCAAGAATGCGGTATTGGCGGAGCCTTGTTATCGGCAAGCAAAAGTGCAGTGATTTCGGCAAGATGATATGCAGTAAGAT
>JBJEBJ010000029.1:0-61573 GCA_051869955.1 Candidatus Cryptobacteroides sp. | reverse complement strand
ATTATCCATTTTCATTCTCGTGGACGGCTTGAAAAAGTCATGGGTGTTTCATATTGTCAGAAACTGTAGTTTAAACAAACTTGCAGGCTGTTGTTTATCGCGCATCCTGGCTTCAGGCCGTTGAGATATGCCAGATTGATTGAGAAACCGGCAATTTTGAATCCGAGCCCTGCAGACATTGATGATGCCGGAGCCTGCTCCCCGTCTCCGTACCGCCAGCCGGCCGAAACCCGGAACCAGTCATTGAAGATGTAGCCGGCTCCTATTCCTGCGTAGTATGACCCGGTCTCGAACAATACCGAGCCTTCAAGTCCGCCTTCGATCCGGTGACGTCCGAAACTGTGCCCTGCGGATATTCCGAGTGCGACGTTCATAGGCAGCATCTCGCTGTCATAGCCGTAGTTGAGGCTTGTCCCGATATTTCTGGCAGCAAGCCCGATGCGAAGATATTTTGTCTGGGCTGTGAAACTGATGTCAGAACTGAAGGCTCCCGCTTTCTCAGGACCTCCAATGTCAGAGAATACGTAACCTAAATTCACTCCAGCAGCAAGCCATGGAAGTATCCTGATGCCCAGACCGGCTCCAGCAGAGATCTCCAATGGGTTGAAAGAACCTGCTGGGGCGGCAGAGCCGTCGAAACGGCCCTGTTCATGATATCCGAAATATTTCACGCCAGCCGTGACTGCGAACCGTTTTCCGATTTTTCCGTATCCTCCAGCGGATATGATATGGTTGGAAGTGGCGTCAGGCTGCCAGTAGGAATATGATAGTCCTGCTGCTCCCTTGGTCTCCGACAATGAGGCAGAAGCGGTGTTCTGGAAGAAAGACCAGGCCCCTGCACCGAATGATATTCCGTCAATGGACATAGATGAAGCTTTGGCGTCCGGTGATATCCCGAGAAATGCTGCAGTCTGGGCTTCTGCATTCAACCCGCTGATTACAAGCAGGCTGAATGCCAATATATAAATGCGTTTCATAAATTACAGTTTTACAATATTGTGGCTATGTGTTGCGCCGTCATACTTCAGCCTTACGGAATAAGTTCCTGCTTTGAGTTTGACAATATTGATTATTCCGGGATTATACAGGCTGACTGTTCCCGCTCCGAATGTCCTGCTGAGTGCGACAGCTCCGTTGGTGGCCACTATCTCCACATCGATTTTGCTCTTGGCGTCGGCACGGATATACAGATTCGCCCTGGCCGGATTCGGATAAACGTCAATATCCCTGGTGCCGTCACGGACCACTATCATAATTTCCTGGGAGATGCTCTCTCCGAAGGCGTCTGTCGCGGTGATGATCGCTCTTGCCGTGCCGAAGGCCAGAGGAGTCAATGTCAGGCCACTTTCTGTCTGTTCTGTGGAAACAATGTTCTCAGGTGTGATTTCAGCTTCCAATGACAATTCTTCCCCGTCCTGGTCAGTGAAGAAAGTTGCCCCGTCCACGACCCATTTTTCGTCCAGTGAACCAAAGGAGTAGTTGTCCATAGGGGTTCCAACTACTGGAGCGTGATTCTCTTTGACATTGTAGCTTATCTTTATTTCCGCTTTGCCTCCGAACCCGTCCGAGACAGATACAGTGGCATTCGTCTTTCCTGTTTTAGTAAGCTTTGTCCCGTCGATTGACAGCCGAAGTTTTCCGTTTCCGAGCCATTCGAATGCGGCTGCATTGCTGGATGGATTCAGCCTTGCGGTCAGGTTGTGTCCGTCGGCATCGGATGCCTTGAATTCGAATATCGCGGTCTGCCAATGCTCCATTTCAATATTGAGGTCGCTCAATCCTTCAATTACTGGAGGGTTGTTGGCATCAACTGCCACAATAGCCACGTCTGAAAGATCCGCAGACTCGAATCTTGCCTCATCCACTGCGGTTGCGGCGAGATAGTATTCCATATCAAAATCAGGCAGATACAACGTTCCCTCATACTTGTCTCCAGGCTTGTAACCGTCCAATGGCAGTATTGTGAACTTTCCTTTGAGCACATTTTCCCGGGATGAGCCGAGATTCGAACGGTAAAGCCTTATGCTCTTCGGGCAACTTCCGTTGGCGCACGCAGGCACAGTGAAGGAATAATCCACTTTGTTCGACTTGTTGGAGGCCTTGAAGTTCTCAACCCGTCCGGGAGTTTGGGTTTTCCCTTCTTCTATCATAAATGCCTTATATACATTGACTATGCCTTTTCCAATTTTTATGTACTGGTTGAATCCGCTGAAATTGTCGCAGGATGCCTCTATTGTCGAACGGAGTCTGTCGGCAGTATAACCCTGCCCTCCGAAATTCGAGACAATGAGAGCTGCGATGCCGGACACGTGAGGGCAGGCCATCGAGGTGCCCTGCATTCCTGCCACCTTGTCTCCCGGATATGTGGAGATTATCCAGGCGTCTTTGTACTCGTCTCCACCGGGAGCGCTGACATCGACCCAGTCCCCGTAATTGGAGAAATATGATGCCTCATAGTCTGAAGCTACAGCCCCGACTGCGAGACACGGTTCATATTGCGCCGGATAACTCCAGTTCCTTGAGTCGTTTCCGGCTGCGAAAATGACGATGCCTCCTTTCATAGGGGAATCAGGAAGCTGGTCTCCGTTCTCGTCACAGCCGGCATATTTGATGAAATAGTCGATTCCTTCCTTGTCGGACTGGAGAATAAAGTTGTTGTTCTGATATCCCCAGCTGTTCTGGCTGATATTCGCCCCGTGGTCGCAGGCCCATACGAAACATCCTGTCTCGGACACTCCCGTATTACCCTCGAAAATCTGGCAGGACATTATCTTGACTCCTTTTATGCCTTTCTTTGCGTCACCACCGGCAAGGCCGCAAACCCCGATTCCGTTGTTGTTCACGGCGGCTATGGTTCCGGCCACGTGCGTGGCGTGGTTGTCAGCGGTCACATTGTCATTCTTCCTGACGAAGTTATAGCCGAAAGCTCCTGTTTCAGGGTCGTGCCACATATTGTCGGCAAGGTCGATATGCTTTCCGTCAACGCCTCCGTCCGTCACGGCTACAACGACTGCCGGATTTCCCGGATTATATTTGGTAGACTTCCAGACCGGCATCACGTTTACATCGCAGTCCTGGATTATCTTGTCCTCCTTCGGCCTTATCCATTTCACTGCGCCGGTCCAGTCTTCAGGGGCGGGGCCTGAAGTGCCGTCGTTGTAATAATGCCATTGCTCTGGAAATACTGGGTCATCGAATACAGCGGATGCGTCTGTTGACACTGCTGCAGGCATATCGTAAACTGCGTATCTGCAGTCATTTCCGAAATTCATTATGACCGGGCGCTTCTCCACGGTGAGCACTGTGCCGGCATTCCCGAGGATTTTCTCAACTTCATCAAGCCTGCCATCTCCTTCGAAATGGATGTCGTACCACTGGTGGAGACCTTCGGCCCTTCTTCTTGATTCGAAACGTCCTGTATTCGGGAAAGTCCGCTCGACCGAGGTCACTTTCACTGCTTGGGTCAACTCCTTGAATGATTCGATTCCGATTTCTCCGGTGCTTTTTGTCTGGGCTGCATTCTCCAGGCTGTCAGCGAGTCCCGGCGTTACTTTGACCCTGATTACATTCTGCTGCCAGTCCCCGCTTTTGAGTGGTTTTATGGCGTTGCCGGTCACTTCATCAGGTATCTGGGACAGTGTATAAATAGAAGACTCGCCAGAATCTGACGTGAGCGTCAGGCGGTCTTTGTCCCTTTGAACCCGATAATCGCTTCCGAACTTCTCACCTCCCGAGTAGCTTCCGTGAAGGACATTGCCTTCAATGAAGTATGTGCCGTCGTACTTTCTGTATCGGCCTTCTCCCATTTTCTGGAAAAGGGTGAAATTTCCCTGCTCGAAGGAAAGATATACATCAATTTCGCTTATGTCAATGTTGGTGACCGTCATAAGGTGCCAGCTCCCTGCCACAGGGTCATTCACTTTCTCCTCCTTGGTGCAGGAAATAATGCCGGCAGACAGAATCAATGTGATTATAATTTTGATTGCTCTTTTCATAATTGGCCTGATTTTTATATCACAGCCATCCTCCATTGGTGGATGCGGTTCCTTTAGATATTATGCTTATTTTCCTGGTTATAACTGAACCTCCGTTTCCGGCGGTGATTGTAAGATTGCCGGTACCGTACTCGTTGCAGCAGATAATGAGTTTCCCGTAGCTGACATATGGGTCTTCCTCGATGCCGAGAGCGGCCTTGTCAGCCTTGCTGATTTCCACAGGCCTGAAGGACAGGTATTCCGCTGAACTTCCGAATACCGGCCTCAGGTCTATTTTGCAGGTCTCCCCGACCTTGGCAGTCAGATAAGGAGTTCCGTCAATCTGCATCAGAAGTTTATATGCATCGACAAGTCCGGTGCCCATCTTTCCGCTGTATAGATTCTGCCCCTCCTTGGAGCCGTCAAGGTAGAACTCAATATCATTTACAGAGGTGAGCAGCAATGACTTGAACTCTTCCACTTTGAATTTCCTGCCGGTTTCAAGCGCATAGGACAGGCCTAATGCCGCAACACCCGACACGTGAGGACAGGCCATTGAAGTCCCCTGCATATATCCATAAGGCTCCTCTCCCGGGGCGACCATATCAGTCGGTATTGTGGACAATATGGCTGATGCTCCGGTCGCATTCAGGGTGACATCCCCGCCAGGTGCGCAGATATCCACATTCCTGCCGTAATTCGTATAATATGCAGGCAGCATATCAGGACCTATGGAGGAGACGGAGATGCATTCCTTGCAGGCCCCGGGATATTCTGCCCCCGGACTTTTGCTGTTGCCTGCAGCGAATATGAGAAGACCACCGTCAATCACCTTGCGGTTGCCTCCATATTTGTAGAAATAGTCCAGAGCATATCCGAGGGTCGGGACTGTGTTTCGGAAATACTCCTCAGTTGCAATCATTGTGGCGTCATAGCCAAGTGATGCCTGGACGATGGATGCCCCGTTGTCGGCAGCATAAACTATTGCCCGGCAGATTGAGAATATGTCTCCTCCGCCTTTGCCGCTGAACATCTGGCAGCTCATAATCCTCACCCCGTCACCTGCATCGCTACCTCCTGCGATGCCGCATACTCCTGTCCCGTTGTTGTTCACGGCCGCTATTGTACCGGCAACGTGTGTTCCGTGTCCTGAATCCCCTTCGAGTGAAGTGGTAATTGTCCCGTTGTCTGCAACGAAGTTGTAGCCGTATACATCATCAATGTAGCCATTGCCGTCATCATCGATGCCGTTTCCGGGAATTTCACCTGTGTTTACCCACATATTGTCGGCAAGATCAGGATGAGTATAGTCAACCCCCTGGTCGACAATCGCTACGACAATTTCAGGAGAACCCTGGCATATCTTCCAGGCTTCCACGGCATTCACATCCGCTCCGGCCTCTGCTGTAGTGCATATACTTCTGTTGCCGAGGTTCATATAGCTCCACTGTTTGCTCAGAAGCGGGTCGTTGAACGGATATGCGCTTGCAGATGAAGAGGAGAGGGGAGTGATTACCGCTTTTTCTTCTGATGTTCCCAGCCTGAGGTCATATCTCACTGCGGATATGTTGTCCGAGCCGGAGAGAATCTCAGCAGCCTCCTGAAGGTCCGTGTCTTCTCCGCAATGAATTACATACCAGTCATATAGACCGCTTTCACGCAGTCTTGCTTCATTCTTTTCTGTAACAGGAATAAGCCGCTCTATGCTTGTGGCGCCTATTGATGCCATCTGTCTGTCAAGTGACAGGATGCCTGTTCTTACAGTACCTGCTTTTGTCGCGGCAGATTCCCCAGGATTCCCTGAAATCTGGGCCAGCAGGACTCCAGGCACTGCTGATGCCGGCATCTGGGTAACAACCGGGAATTCCGGATCCGCTGCTTCAGGCCCGGACTTCTCCGACAGGCAGGAGCAGCATAGTAGCGCTGCTATGATATATGGATACTTTTTCATCATTATTTCTGTTTTACCAAGAGAATGTTTTTATATAGAGACCATTCGTGGAGAATGTTGTACATAGAGGTGCTTGCCATATCCTCCAGATTGCGGTCATAACCAATCAGGCCAATGCCGTTGAAGGAGTATCTGTATGCATAATATGCCTGATTGTCCACAAGGGCAATGTTGCCGTTTTCAAGTGTCCCAGCTATTATCAGATTCTCCTCCGGCGTTTGGAAATACGGATATCTGGAGCTGTCGTTTCCGAGATAGCCGATAGCGGCATATACCGGGACATTGTTATAGTTGTACTTCCCGAACATTGTAGTAGCTGAGTATGCGAATCCGTTTCGGAATACGAAATCAACTCCGCATTCTCCTATTATACGGCTCTCGTCAGGGCCGAGCAAGCCTTTGAAATTCAGTACTGTCCGTCCTCCTCTGAATGCTTTCGAGGTCGTAACGGTCCCGATAAGTGTCCTGTGGCTTCCGCCTCCGGCAAGCATATCTATGGCATACATATCCCAGTTTCCGGCCATGTCATCGATTGAGGAGGATTTGAGCATGTCCTTGGAATATAAGTTGTCAAGTTCGGAAATCTCGCCCTTGGTATCGCAGACAACTGAAACTAAATCCCATTTGTATCCGTTTGTCACGTAAGCGAATGCGGAATATCTGGTAGCAGGTTCGAGATTCTGCATTGTCATCCCGTATCCGTCTCCGTTGAGGAGATCGATTGCGGCAGGCTCGGCCGGAACCGCTTCCCCTGCAAGGATGGAGTTCTTGAATTTGTTTATCAGTTCTTCCTTGTCCATAGCATCCACGTCACCGCGTTCAAAATGGAAATAGCCGGTTTCGATCCCGCTTCCACGGGCGAAGAATTCCAGGGAATTCTCGGATGTGATTCCGGCGGATGAGAACCTGTCTGTCGTGTACAGGTTCATTATCAGGTCAATCGGGACATTGTCACCTTCTGCCAAATATTTCAGATGAACGTAATTGTGCCCGATATATTCATCAGAACCTGACTGCTTGTCGCTGAAATTGGCGCATACGAATGTGTATTCCCCGGTAGCATCGCATTCAATGCTTAGGATTCCTTCATCGACATTGACATCTGTAACTTTGTCAACGGTTCCGCCTGCTATGCCTTCCGCTATCTCTTTGGCCTGAACTGCCCCGAGTCTGCCGGGCACCACAGTGTATTTGAAATGTGATATTCCAGAGCCGGCCTTGAACCTTACAGGAGTCTTCGCATTCTCCGGAACCTCGGCGTTGAGGCTCATGGAATAATTGTAAGTGGTATGGCCGGGAAGCACGATGCGGTGCATGCCTGAAGTGTTGCCATAATACCAGTTGCCGGACATTCCCATCAGCAGACCCTGCTGCGGGAACTCAATCACACCGTCCTTGAGCGTGCCGTAATACTCAATGGATGTAGATACGTTGGCATTCACAACAGATGCAATGCTGATGGCTCCGTATGAGCCGAATGAAAGACCGGTGTTGCTTGCAGGAATCCATACCTTTGCCGGGTCTGTAGCATCGATATAAATTGAAGATTTGCTGTAGGTAAAGGCCGTTTCCAGTCCGTTTCCTCCGGCGACTGCGGCCATATAATCCCGGTTGTAGGCATTGTCAACCCTGTAATAACCCGGAAGATCCTCTCTTTCGTAGAAAACAGCATCCGTGTTCTCTGCGTAACCGGAAGATGCGGTCTGGAAATTTGCACGTACGACATCATCCCTCCAGGAGCCTCCCTTTTCGAGCTGTATCCAGTTCACCACCATCACGCTGAACTCAAATGAAGCCGGATAACGGCTGTACAGACTCGCATAGGCAGGGTCTTCGATTGATATCCTGCACGGATGGCTGTCCCCGGATTTAATGTCAGGGAAACAAACTTCGATTTCCGATGACCTCTGCCCGTCTGCAAAATCAACTGATGAAGGAACTGAGAAGACTCCATCCGGATCTGATACCGTTAGAGGAACGGTAATCGCTCCTTCGGTTTCGGCCCGTTTTACAGTCAATGTGAACTTGTAGTCCTTTGCCGGGCTTTCAGATGGTTCCAAAAGATTCTCGCCACGATGGGCCTGGAACGGGAAATACACTCCGGCGCAGTCTTCTGCATCTGCAGGAGATGTTGTCTCCTCCTCGACTGATTTTGTACAACCGGCTGCCAGCAATGCTGACAGAAAAACTAAAATGCTTCGTTTCATCATCTTATTCATCTTTTACTGGCGATGGCACTGCCACTGAAGGGTTGTTCACTAATAGTTTGTTGTATTGCTCCTCACTTTGCGGAATGCGATAAACCAGAACATTGTCACCAGCAGGAATGTTCATCACGGCGGCTGCCGGGAATCCGTGTCCCCTGCGGTCCACGCCTTTTCCAAGTCTCATTATGTCAAACCAGGACATTCCCTCTCCCCAGAATTCCATTCTTCTCTGGTTCCATATCTCGTTCTGGAGCGCTGCCTGTGACAGACCGCTGACTGAATATTGAGGGTCGCGCCAAGTCCTTACGAAGTCATTCAGGGCGACTGTGGCCTCCTCCAACTGTCCGCTCATTCCAAGAGCTTCTGCCTTAATCAGATACATTTCCTCAATCCTCATAATAGGGAAGTCGTTGGAATTGTCCGTGGACGCCAGTTGTCCGTCGTTTGTCCCGAATTTCACCTGAGTGTAACTACCGGCGCCCTTGCCTGCCAGATAGGATATTTCCGCCGCGGTCAGATGACCGGATTTGCCGTTGTTATCCAGAAACCATCCTTTGCGGACATCACTCGTGGGGATACTGTCGTACAATTTGACACTGCAGCGTCTCCACGCCCCTACTGAACAGTAACCGTAGCTGAATGAACCCATATGCGAAGGAAAATTGCAGATGACAGTCGTGCTGACCCTGTCCGTAGGCGTGATGATGACACTCCACATCCAGGAATTTTCTCCGGAATCAGTAAATGCCGGCCTGAGCAGATCTTCATACGTATATGGGGAAGAAGATGTGTTTCTCAATGCCGCCTCGGCATCTTTTGCGGCTCCTTCCCAGTCCTGCATCACAAGCTTGATTCTGGCCCGGATGCCGTATGCCACGTCAAGGCTTACATATCTTTTGTCCTCACGTTTTACCCGGCAGCTCCTGAGCAGTTCAATTGCCTTGTCAATGTCGGATAATATGAGGCTGTAAGTTTCAGCGACAGTCGAGCGGGCTATGCCTTCCTCTGCGGCTGATTCCGCATTCTTTTCAGTTATCAGGGGGAGTCCCGGGTCTTCCTCGTGTCCTTTACAATTGAACTGGTATATCTGGACGAGGGTGAAATAGTCGAAAGCGCGTACTGCATATGCCTGTGACAGATAGTATTGCAGCTGTGAGTCTTCTGTGTCACTGTCGATTCCGGAAATCACAGAGTTGCAGGCATATATCTGCTTGTAGAGCGTGCCCCAGAAGATTGCAGTCGGAGTTGAGGTGCTGAGACAGTCCTCATAAGTCAGCGGGTCCTTGTACCAGTTGTAGCCTATCAGGTCAGCGGACATATCAGTTCCCCTGCTGTCGAGAAAGAGCATTATTGAAGGATATCCATAATCGGAATGAACGGATTCTCCGGATACGTTGCCATACCTGGTGAATCCGGAAAATATGGCGGCCACGCTCGCCGAGGCCTTGGCGGGATCGTTCCTGACAGCCTCCGCTTTCTGCTCGCTGGTGATGGTGGAACCGGCAGGCTCGGTGTCAAGTTCGATGCAGGCGGCCGCCGCCAAGGCCTGCAATGTTAACAATGGTATCAGATAAATATGTTTCATCTTGTTCAGAATGTTAGTTTGACTCCTCCTGACAATGTGCGCAGGGCTGTGTAAGAAGATGTGCTTCCGACGGCATAGCTCATTCTCGGATCAAGGCCCATTCTTGCTGAGGCTACAGCCACATTGTCAGCGCTGAAATATATTCTCAATGTAGATATCTTCGCCTTCGAGGTCCATTTTGCCGGGATAGTATAGCCCAAGGTTATATTATTGAGTGCCAGATAATTGGAACTTATCAGCCATCTGTCTGACATAGCGCTTGCATAAACGTCTGACAAGTCCAGACGGGGCACATCCGTCATATCCCCAGGTCCTTTCCAGGCTTTCAGGATATCCTTGTGCCAGTTCCTTCCCATATTGTCCGTGGTGCCGCCGTGCATCAGCGATGCATACCCGCTGTCGTAAAGACGTCCACCCAACTGGTATGAGCACTGCACGGAGATGTCGAATCCGTAGAACGTCAATGTGGTGCCGAATCCTCCATATATCTTGGCGAGCAGGTCTCCCGTGCATTTTCTGTTGGTGTCAAATGCCGTTGACCAGTCCTCTGTGGTGTATTCTCCGTTGTCTCCGAGGGCTTTGTACAGGGCAAGCCCGTTCTCGGCGTCAACGCCTGCGTACTCCGGGAGATAGAACTGGTACATCGAATCACCTTCCTTGTAGATATATGCACCGTTTATCATCTGGCCTTCCAGCTCCGGATTCAGCTCCATTATCCTGTTCCGGAGAATTGTTCCGTTCCAGTTGATGCTCCAGCTGAAATTCTTTCCGACGAAAGGAGTGTAGTTGAGGTCAATCTCCACTCCTGCGTTCCGGATGGAACCGATATTCATAGGGAATGAGGTGTAGCCGTTGCTCGGCGCAACCGGGCGGTAGTAGAGCATATCCTTCGTCTGTCTAAGGAAATATTCGACAGTTCCATCCAACCTTCCGTTCCAAAGCGTGAAATCAATGCCGGTGTTGAATGAATTCGATGTCTCCCAGGTTATGTCCTTGTTGCCTTTGTATACAAGAGTTCCGTCCGAGAACACTCCGTCCGCTCCTGTCATCGAATACTGGTCCATATACGGATAGTAATTGTTGAGGTCATCGTTTCCCTGCTGTCCGAATGAGACTTTAAGTTTCAGGAGGTCAATCCATTTCCTGGTTGATGCCATCCAATTCTCATTTGCAATGTCCCAGGCACCGCTGAGACTCCAGAAATTGCCCCATCTGTTGTCGGGATGGAAACGGGATGACGCATCTCTTCTGTATGAAGCGCTGAAATAATATCTGCCGCCCCAGTCGTAGCTCAGACGGGAAAGAATACCCATCGTGGAATATTCTCCTGCCGATCCTGAGCCGTTTTTCTTGTCAATCACATTTCCGGCGGTGAAGTCATTGTCCTTGTACAGGTTGTAGCCGAGTATGTAGGAGGACTCGCTTTTCAGTTCCATTCCTTCAAATCCTACCATCGCTTCAATGCTGTGCTTGCCGAAAGTGTTCTTGTAGTTGAGGAGATACTGCTCATCAAATACTCTTGTCCGGGATACATCCTGACTTACTGATCCGCCTGAAGATGCGCTCTGCCCGTAGTATTTGTTGCTGATGTTCCTTCCTCTTGAATTATGTATGTGCAGGCCTACGGTCGCGTTGAACGTCAACCCTTTGCAGATGTCAAACCGTGCGGAGAACTTTCCATCGAGAATATCTCCGAGAGACCTTGTAGTATTGTAGAGCAGGTCTCCCATAGGATTGGAAAGGCTCATGAAGTTGCGGGTGAAGTTGGAACTCCTGCCGTCTCCGTAGTCATATAGTTTATTGCCCGTGTTGTTGTCAACCAGGATTTTACCGTCAGCTCCACGGACATAAAGAGGATAGATAGGGGCGATGTTGTTCGCCACTCCGAATGCGTTGCCGGATGAAGTCTCGGAAGTCTGTTCAGTTGGGGACTTCATATCGCTGGCAGTGAAACCTATCTTTGCTGAGAGGTTCAGCCATTTGTAGGCCTGATAATCTACATTGAGCCTTAGCGTAGTCCTGTTGTAACCGGAACCTTCGATTACACCTCCATCATCGAGGTATCCGGCGGAAAGATAGTATCTGAATTTCTCACTGCTGCCGGAAAGACTAAAATTGTATTCCTGCCGGATGTTGTTTGAGAATGTGCCCTTCGACCAGTCGTCTGGGGTGTAGAAATACTGGCCGTCGCTATAGCCGAGAGAGGCCTCCGGGTTTAAAAGACCATTTGATCCTATCAGAAGTTGTCCTTTCGGGACTGTGTAAATATTGTATCCCAATGCGCCCGGAAGAGCCTCGACGGCCATCGTCCTGGACTCGGACTCGGTGTAGCCTGCATTGTAGAAGTAGCTGTTGTACAATGCTTTGTATGCTAATTCGGTATAGGTTTTAGGCGATGTGAGTACATCGTAATTCTTTATCATCCTGGAGTTCACGCCGACTCTCGCATCGAAGTTCACTATGGTGTTTCCTTTGCCTTTTCTTGTGGTTATGAGAATTACTCCGTTCGCGCCTCTCGCTCCGTACAGGGCAGATGCGGCCGCATCTTTCAGCACTGTCATTGACTCGATGTCGGATGTGTTGATTGCAGATATGTCCCCCTCGTACGGGATTCCGTCCACTACGTAGAGCGGGCCGTTTCCGGCATACATAGAGCCGATACCCCTGATTCTTACAGTCGATGATGTGCCTGGCTGGCCGTTTGAAGACAGGGTCTGGACTCCGGAAACCGCTCCGGACAATGCTCCGGTCACATTGGATACCAGTCTGTTGGCGAGTTTCTCCTCGTCGATTACCGAGGCTGAACCTGTGAATGAGGACTTGGTGGCTGTGCCGTATGCTATGACTATGGTTTCATCGATAGTGTGAGTGTCAGGCTCAAGTGCTATGTCGTATGTGGTCATGCCGTCCATCGTCAGCTCCTTTTCAAGGTAACCGATGGATGAGAATATAATCGTTCCTTCTTCAGGGACTGAGATGGAATAATATCCGTCAATGTCCGCGCTTGTTCCTTCTGTCGTCCCTTTGATTTGAAGGGCTGCAAACGGAACAGGCTCACCTGTCCCGGAGTCTGTGACTCTTCCGGAAACAGTGAGCCTGGTCTGTGCTAATGCAGGCAGGAAGATAATGATTCCCAGTACTATGGTGAAAATCTTCTTGAACATCTTCTGCTTAGTTATTAATAGCCGAGAATAACTGTGTTGGGGTCGTAAGTCTCAGATGGAACACCGTCATCATCGGTGACAATCATCTTCTTGCGCTCGTGAACTGACTTCGTGAGAGGTCCGCTCCAGTTGCCGGTGATTTTGTGGCCGGATTTGTCTTCGAGATTGATGAAGAAGCTATAATCACCGTTGCTTTCAATAGATACGGTCACATTTCCCTTGACGGCAGGCTGCCATGAGCAGTTGCGTCCGTCTTTTGCAAAGTCGGCGATGTATCCTGTGCCAGCCATCCCGTCGTAGCCGTGGTGGATGTAGGTAATGCCGTTGTACAATGTCCCCGGAGTCAGTTTGGATGATATCTCATAAGTCCCAGGCTGGAGACCTTTGTCATAAGTGCTGTTGGTGATGAAATTCAATGTGATTCCATCGTGGCGGCCTGATGGGGCCAGCTCCACTGTCCAGTCTCCCTCCTTGCCGGTATGTACATATCTTACAGGATCGAAGGTGTAGCATCCTCCTCCGTAAATAAGTTTGCCGGCAGTTACATAACTGAGGTCCAATGCTTTATCCTCATACAAACAGTCAAGCGAAAGAGGGGAGATGTCCATCTTGTCGTGGCGTACAGGACCAGAATACTTTCCTGTCACCTTCTTGCCCCGGTTAGTGGTGAACTCATATTCAAACACATAATTGTTGAAACTGCCGCTGACTGTCATTGTTCCGTCCACTATGAAGCCGTAGTACGGGTCACCTTTGTAATTCTGTTTTACTATATAGCTTCTTCCTTCCTGGTCTTTGGAAGGGTATAGAGCATTGACCAGGGCTGTCCCGGTATTGTTGATGATGAATTGTCTCGGAGCTCCGAATTTTCCGTTCTCATCCGGCTGACACCAGCCCTGGAGTTCCATTGTCGTGACAGTTCCGTCGCTTTCATTTTTTGTGAAAGTCATAAGGAAGTTGTCTCCGATGTCATCTCTGTGGGTATAATACCTGCACAGGCAGAAATCAGCATTGCTGAAGTCCGTGTCCTCTTTCAGATATGGCTTGATGCCGGAAAGGTTCTCTATAGGACAGTTGCCGTCGTAAATTGCGGATGCTGTCCTTCCGTCAGAGAATCTCAGGTCAAGTTTGACTTTGAATCCGGTCGCGTTCTTGCTGATTGACAGTTTTCCGGACTCGTATTTTGCTGCATCGTATTGTGTTTCATCATTGAAATTCCTGATGTATCCCCTGTCGGTAGTGAATTGGGATGCAGTGAATCTCTCAGCCTCGGCCACGAAAGTGAATTCTCCCTCAGGGATGCTCAAATCATAGAGGTCATCAGGCTCCTTGTCAGTGAACAGTAGCACGTCGAAATAAGTGCCCCCCTCGCAAGCATATCCGTATTCATCGAATCCTTTGTCGCTCAAGTAGAACCTGAATGACTGAAGTCCGTCAGTTGTTGGCCCGTAGTAGTATCCGTTCATCTTCAGCGCATCGAATGAGATTGTGCCTGATGCCTGTCTAACGGTGACGGTCTTGACGATTTCTGAGTCTTCCCAGCTGTATTTCAGGGCTATTTCCCCCTCTCTTTCGTAATCATCCGTGTTTACAGTTGTGGTGAACGGAACGGAAGATTTGCCGACTTTTCCGAGGACAATCCAGTCACTGTCAGTTTCAGCGTTGACCGTGGCACCGTCAGCAGGGGAGTCAATGCTGAACTCGATTGTACCTGAATTGCTCTTGGAAAGGAAGTCGTATTCCGTAGGACTTGCAATCTCGAACTCCGGAGAAAGGTTCATACCTTTCTGGGTGATTTTCACAGAGAATGAGGCCACTCCCTGATTGTAATTGTATGACACGGTGACGTCCGCGCTTCTGGAGACTGTGACCTTGCCGTTCTCCGAGTTCGGGGCCACGGTCACTTTCAGGATGCCGTTCTGCTCGAAATTGTATCCGGTAATCCAGTCGGCTGTGCTGGAGGCAGTCGGAACAACTCCTTCATAAGGGTTTACTATAGTATAAACTATTGTGCATGCGCCTCCTTTTGCCGGGACTGTGTATTCTTCCTGTGCCGGGGTCAGTTCCGGCACAGGCGCTTCCTCATCAGAGCAGGCGGAAATTACCGCCGCTAAAATGATGCTTGTTAAAAATTTGATTCTTTTCATTGTCGTAATTGATTATTCAATGTTGACTTCAAGAGTGAATATCACTCTCTTTCCGTCCTTGTAAACGTATGGGTTGGTCTTGTCCGCATCAGCGGCATCCGGATCAAGCTGGACAGCCCAGATATAGGCCTTGCCGGTCTTGCTCAACGAAGAGAATCCTCCTGCGGTAAATTCTTCTGAAAATCCGGAAGATGTCTTGTTGCCGTTGGTGCAGTGGTATTTGACTGCCAGGCCCGGTGTGGTAGCTCCAAAGAATGAGTTCATCATGAAGTTGATGCAGTTGCTGTTTACCTTTGCAACAATGTAATCTTCAAGTGTTTGCCCATTTGAATCAAGGTCGGATTGGAACACGATATCAGCCTGCCCTTTGCTTCCAGTGAAGAAATAGTGCTTCTTGTCGGAAGGGGAGAACTTGATGTTTGTGCATTTGTTGCCGCTTACATCGGCCGTGATGGTGACTGTGTAGTCTCCGGCTGGGGCTGCCGCTCCCTGGGTGATTGTGAACTCTGCTGAAACGACATCGCTTCCGCCGTAATTGTAGGACAATGTGATATGTCCTGTCCTGGCAGTTTCCGCAGTATTTTCGGCGACTTTGTAATAAACCCATCCGTATGAACCGGCATTGGTGATGGTAATCCAGTCGCTGTCGGAAGTCGCTGAGAATGTTCCGCCGGTCACCTGGTTCTCGATGGTGTAAGTGAAGTTGTAAGGTCCTTCAGCGCAGTTTGCGGAATACTCGGCGGATGATGAACCAAGTGTTATGGAAGGAATGACATTCCCGGACTGGGTGACTGTGAAGCTTTCTTTGACACTCTTGTCTTTGCCGTAGCTGTATATTACTGTCACATTGCCTGTCCTGCTTTCTGTTGAAGTGTTGGCCGCTACAGTGAACTTGACATTATTGGTAGTGGCTGAAAGTTCACTGATCCAATCCACATCGGATGCGGCTGACACCTGCCCGTCAGAAGCCGGATCTTCAATCTCTATCACTACTTCTTTGCTTTCTCCGGCGCTGCTCGCGGTAAGTCCGGACGCATAGATTATGAGGGTTGGAGTGATTTCAGCTCCTGCCTGATTTACAGTTACTTCAGCTGAAATTGCCTTGTTGGTGGCTCCGTAAGTGTATGTGAGGACTACCTTTCCTGAGCGTGTCTGGGTGGAGGTGTTCTCGTCAACGCTGATGCCGAGGCTTCCGTCAGCCGGCTTCCCGGATATCTTTATCCACGCCGCTTTTGACTCAGAGGTTACGGTACCGCCAGCGACCGGATTCTTGACTTCATAGCTTATGCTGAGATTTGCAGTTCCTTCGGCAGGAACATCCAGGGTTGACTGTGAAGTGATTGTGATGACAGGGTCTTCCGGTGCTGCATCCTGATTCACATCAAGGCTTGCCTCTACGGATCTGCCTCCACCGTAGGTGTAGGTGAGGGAGATGGCAGCCTTTCTCGTGGCTTTTTCCTTATTGGCTTCAACAGTGAAACTCAATGTGCCCTCGTTAGCCCTGATAGTCTTTATCCACGACTCGCTTGAGATGCCAGTCAGTTTTCCGTCCGATGCAGGATTGGTCAATGTGTATGAAGCATTGATGTCCCCTCCTTCGTAACCTATGCTTGCAGGGTCTCCGGTGATGGACAGTACAGGAGTGTCAGTTGCAGCCTGGTTTACAGTTGCCCAGGTCTTTTTGAAACCGCCTTTGTAGATATAAGTCACATTGATGTCCGCAGTCCTTGTTTCATAAGTCTCATTTGCGTCTGCCACAAACAACACTTTTCCGTCTGTATAACTGAATGAGTGAATCCATTCAGTTGAAGACTCTGCGTTGACAGAAGCTCCTTCGACAGGATCTGTCAATGTGTATTCAAGTTCTGCATTCCCGCCGGTTGCAGGAATGCTCAATGATGTTTCAATCAATTCGAACTGAGGATTGGCGGGTTTGCTCTCCTCGTTGTTGCAAGAGGCGAGCAATGCTGCTGCAAGCCCCAGGATTGTCAATTTGTGAATTTTCATATTACAGGTTCGCATTTATAATCAGAATACGATAGGGTCTTCACCCATATAGGCCTTTTTATCAAGCATTCCTGTCCAGGAGCCGCTGAATTTCTTGCCCAGGTTGTTGACCAGGTCGAAATCTATTGTATAAGTCCCGTCGGAGTTCTTTTTCAATGTCACAGTGCCGTCAGTGGCGCATTCCATTGAACAAGGCCTTCCTCCGAGATCAACATCTCCGGTGTAGCCGGAACTTCCGTGACAGAGATAATAGTACGAGCCTTTCAAGTCATATTTGGCGTAGAAAGTATTGTTCGCTCCTGAAGTGCCGGCGGTGTATGTGCCTTCTGCAGGTCCATCGTTCAGGCCTCCGGTTGAGAAAAGGTTGATAGACAATCCGTCTCCGGTTCCCTGTGGCAGGATTGAAATCACCCAGTCGTTGGCCGCTGTCCTCTTGGCAAGCGGGCCGGCCTTGTACCAGGCGGTGGCAGTCTGTATCCTGCTGAGATCCAGAACCTTGTCTTCCAGAATTGAATGGAAGTCAATTCTGATGTCCTCTCCGACATTGCCGTAATATCCCTTGTTGTCGGCCCACAGATGGGACTCGAAACGTACAGGTCCGTTGTAGCTTCCAGTGATTGTCTTGCCGTTGTCTGTAGTAAAGTCGAAGGTGATTTCGTAATTGTTGTAGCTGCCGCCGACTCTTACTGATCCTCCAGTCACAAGCAGGTAATAAGGATGTGAAGGGTCGCTTTCAAGCCAGGTCTCCACGAATGTGCCCTTGGCGAATGTTCCCATCGCTGTGGATACTTCGCCCCTCTCGGCTTTGAACGGGGCAAGGCTCTCGCCCTCGGCCCTGACAGGGAATGTTCCGGTAATGACGTGGTTGCTGATCTCTTCCAGAAGCGGTACGATGTAGAGCTGGAATTTGTAAACTCTGCCGTCATTCTCGGTCTGGTAGAAAGTGAACCAGAAGTTGTTTCCGCCATAAGCAGGGTTGTACCATTTGGCAGTGCAGCTCAATGGATTGAGGACAACGTCATTCTCGTAGAGAGGCAGGGTGGCTGATTCATTGACGATAATCGGGTTGCCTCTATAGATGGCTGTCGCCTTGCGTCCGTCTTTGAATGTGACGGAGAGTTTGATCTTGTATCCCTGCGCCAGTTTCTCTATGGTGACTTTACCGGAGTCGTAAGCGCCCATATCTTCTGACATGGCTGTTTCATCGTTCTTGATGTATCCCTGCGCTGAAGTGAATGCCTTGCCGTTGTATTCATCAGCATTAGGGACATAGATATATTCACCTGCTTCAGGGAAAGGAGCATACCAGTCATCAGGCTCGTTTTCCGTATAGATAATCAGGTGGAAATAAGCCCCGTCAGGAAGTGAGTAGCCGTCAGAACCGAAGCCTTTGTTCGTGATGTAGAACTCGTATGCATTCTTCGTAGAATAGCTTCCGTCCTCTTTCTGGACCTTTCCATAGTACCATCCGCAAACCATCGGCATATTGTTGTATTCGATGAGGCCGCTTGCCTGGTCAATGTTTATAACCTGCTCAATCTCATCGTCTTCCCAGACATATTTGAACACAGCCTCGGCTCTGCGCCCGTTTTCATCTGTGTTCGCTTCAATGTTCAGGATTGCGCCGGTCTCGGTGATGTCTGTTGCCTTGATCCAGTCTGCTTCGCATTCAAATTGTATCTCCGCACCTTCTGCGGGAGAATCAATGGAATATGATACTTCAATCTGCTTGGATGCGCTGGATATGCTATAATCCTCGTCACTGGCCAGAGTGAATTCAGGGGACAGGTTCAGGCCTTTCTGGACAACCTTTACGGAGAATGATACCGCACCGGCGTTGTAATTATATGTAACAGTTACATTTCCTGTACGTTCGATGGTGGTCTCTCCTGATTTGGAGTTCGGCTCCACCTTGATTTTCAGGATGTTGCCTGTCTCGATGGAAAGGCCGCTTATCCAATCGGCATCGGAAGACGGGACAGGGGAGACCCCTTCGTAGGCGTTTACTATTGTGAAGGGGATGTTGTAGGTGCCGCCTTTTGCGGAGGCACTGACAGTATTGTTCTCGCAATATAGTTCCGGAACCGGCTGCTCTTTCTCAGAGCAGGCCGAAACCGTGATGAATGCGGCAATAGCCGCGAGTATTCTGTTCAGTGTTTTCATGTTCTGTGGAATTCTGATTTATTACATTCCGTCCGAGTGGTCAATAAGGCCTACTTTTCCTCTGTAAACGGCTCTGGCGTTCTTCTGTCCGTCCATGTGGATGTAGCCGTCTTCGTGGAACTGCCCGTTTTCGTCATACCAGGACAGCAGGAAATCGACGATGAGCTCGCACTCATAGAAATTGTCTCCGTGTTTGGTGACAGTCAATGTGCCGCCTTTATAGTAGGAACGGTGTACAGCGCTGTAGTCGTCAGCGACAGTTGAAGAATAGTAATAATACCCTGTATAGCCGCTTCCGAAGCAGTCCTGCTTGCCTGATACGCCTTCGCTGAATGAATCGAACTTGTAAGTGGCAGGAGGAATAGGAATAGTGCTGAGATCCATCTCCTCTTCAGACGGAACTGTCAATGAGAGCAGGGAGACTCCGAAATTTGTCCCCAAAAATGCAAGCCTTCCATTTTCGGACGGACGGTCCTGGAAGTAGAAATTATAGTTCTTCTCAGGGCCTGGAGCTACTGCTCCGTTCCCGTCCTTGATTGTGCTTCTTCCGTAGTACCATCCGGAGATGAGCTTGGCCGCGAATTCTATGTCGTATTCCTTCGCTTCCTGCGATACGGTGAACTCTTCCGTCACAGTGTTGTCCGGAGTTGTGTAGGTCAATGTAACCTTGCCTGAACGGGTGCTTGAGCCGTTGTTTGAAACTGCGAACAGCGACAATGTGTCAGCGACACCTTCTTTTATGATCGGGTTGTGTGAGAACTCGCTTATCCACTCGGAATCTGTGCTTATCTCTAATTTGCCGCGAGGGTCCACGTTCTTGATTTTGAATACTATATACCCGTTTCCTCCGGCTGCATTGGTTTCAAGTCCGAATTCATCCATAACTTCGAATGACGGCTTTGCGTGCGAGGCCTGGACAGCCTTTATACTGAACTCGGATCCTTTGCAACTTACTGTGACCGATGTCTCCCTTGGCTCTTCTCCGTCATTGTATTCAGCCGTGAATGATACAATTCCTATCGTGGAAGTTTCGAAAGAGCCCAGCCAGGACGCATCGCTCACTGCTGACACTTTCTCGCCTCCGCTCATTCCGGTAATGTTGTATGTGAATGATACTTTTCCTCCGTCGGCGGGAATCACCACTCCCTCGGTGGCATATTTGTCACCAGGAGTAATGAGCACGTCATCGCTTGAGGAACTGCATGCTGAAAAGCCAAACACGGCGGATAATGCCGTCAGAATCAATCCTCTTTTCATTTTATGTTTCTTTATTGTTGTGTCACTTCAAATTCTTTGTACTGGATAGGGCCGATAATGCTTCCGTCATCGTAATTAATCTCGGAAGCCACGATGTACCAGGTGCCTGCTATGTTGGTAGGAAGGTTTGCCGTCTTGACACCGTAGTACATATACATTCGCTGGAAGTTCGAGAGTCCGCCATATATATCGCTCTGCTTTTTTTCAACATCGGCCTTGAATGCTTCTTCTAACGAGCCGGCAGATGTTACCTGTGCCTGAGTGAATGTCTGATAGTAATATCTTCTGTCCTTTCCGGTTTCGGATGGAGTTACTGTCCAGTTTATCTTGGCCACTTTATTCGCATAGGCGGTAAGCCATACATTGAAGTCAAAAGTGAGTGACTCTGTGGCTTTGAATCCTTCCTGGTTGACAGTAAGAACGGCGGAAGTTACAGCGACACCGTTATAAATGGCCTTGACGGTAATATGTCCCGTACGCTCTTTGCTGTCGGTATTCACAAGCGGAACAAAATATACCGCTTCAAGCTGCGGAGTATATGAAGCCTCGGTCAGCCAGTCCACATCTGCTGTGGTCTCGAATGTGAGCCCTTCAGGAGCGTTCTGTACAGTCAATGCTGCTTTCTGCTTGCTGTTGTCGTCCGCTGCCAATGTCATCACAGGCTGGGCGAAAGCCATAGTTATCTCGCTTGTGGCTGACTGGTTTACTGTGAAGCTTCCGCTAACCTTTTTGGCCCCTGATTCCCATTCATAATTGATAGTTACAGTGCAACTTCTGTCTGCTCCAGTACCGTTAGTTGCAACCTTGAATGCAACCTTGCGGTTCGTGCTGAAGTCAAAATCGCTGATCCAGTCGGCATCAGCCTCGGCTTCGATCTTACCGTCAGCGGCTGGGTTTTCGATAACGTATGTGGCGATGAGGCTGCCTCCAAGGTTATTTATGCTCAATACGCTGTTGCCCATCTTGAGCTCAGGATCAGGAACAGGTTCAGGTTCCGGAGCTGCAGCCTGTGCAATATTGACCTCCGCCTTGATCGTGGCAGGAGCATTGCCGTTGATGCTGTAGGTATAGGACAATGTGATTTTCCCTTCCCTCTTTTCGTATGCAGTATTCTCTGCCACATCGAAGCGTACAGCCTTCTCGTCTTCCAATATGCGGATGTTTCCGGCCCATTCAACGTCAGAAGCCGCCTCGACCTTAACTCCGCTGACCGGATTCTTCAGTTCATAGACGAACTCATAGTCTTTCGCACCGTCGCAGGCGAACTCAGGTATTTCTGCTGAGATTGTCAGTTCCGGGTCCGGATCCGGAATCGGCTCCGGCTCTTTGCCATCCTGGGCTATGGAGAGGGTTTTTACCTGCGATTTCTCTGCTTTGTTATATGTATAACTGTAGGATACGGTGATTTCAGCCATCCTGCTCTCTTCAGTAGGGTTGGCCTCAACTTCTATCTCAATGTTTTCTGTAGTGATATCTTTCAATGTTGCCCAGTCAGCATTGCTGGACACGTTGATTTTGCCGTCTTCAGCCGGATTAATGATACTGAATGGCACAGAACAGATTTTACCTGATGCCTCAGCGTTAAGTTCAGTTTCTGTCAGATTGAATTCCGGTTCAGGAATGGTGACAGGTTCAGGCTCGTTGCCGTTGTTGCAACCGGCCAGCACTGCGGCACACATAAGCGCAGTGAAGAAGAATTTACGTTTTCTCATATCGTGGTGCATTAAAGAATTTGCTCTGACTTCGCCCGATGCGGGTTCCGTTCAGAGCAAATATAAATAATGCGTGTTTTAACACTTGCAACCACGATTTTACGAATGCGAAATTTTCGCAAACGGAAATTCTCAATTCTGCTTTTTCTTGTTTTGTAATTCTTTTCGATAGAAAGACGGCGGGAAACCGGTTACTTTCTGGAAGACCCGGTAGAAGGTGGAAAGGTTGTTGAATCCGACCTGTTCTGCTATGATTCTTGCCGGAGTCTCGTCATCCTCCCTTGACAGAAGCCTTATCGCCTCATTGATACGGAACGTGTTGATATAATCGTTGAAAGTCTTTCCTGTACAGGATGACATTGTTGATGTAAGGTAGGAAGTGTTCGTGCCGAGCATCTCAGCCAATGTGTCTCTGGACAGTTCAGCATCACGCCAGACCTCCTTTTCTTCCATCAACTTTGTCATTGCCTCATACAGTTTGGCATTCCGCTCATTGTCGGAGTTTGTTGAAGGGCGGCTCATCCTGATTTTGACCAGCTCGTTCTGGTAATCCTGGTAATATTTGTCCGCAAGAGCCTTGTAACGTTTGTTTCTCTCGTAGAGATACAACGAAGCGAAAAGCAGGATTACAAGGACTATCAGCACCAGTCCCCAGATTCTTCTGTTTCTTTTCTCTATCTCCTTGTCCAGCCGTTCGATCTTTATTTCATTTATGGAATTGGTGTATCTCATCATCAGCAGACCGTAAGCCCTTTCTTTTTCTATATTGAAGACAGTGTCGGAAACTGCCTTGCTCTGCTCCCTGAATTCATTCATCAGATCCGTACGCCCCATTGCCTCGTAAACTTCGGCTTTCCCGTCAAAGATGGTCATGGTGAAATTCATGTCTTTCAACTCGCGGGACAGTTCGTATGCTCTGTCGTAGGTGCTGATGGCTTCCTCAAACTTGCCGTCTTCATAAAGCAGTCTGGCTTTGATGCAGAACGCCTCCACCATTGTCAGAGTCTTTATTGGCGGTTCATCTACATTTATTATATCGTCTAGATACGGGATCGCTTCATTTTCCTTTCCAAGGGCAATCAGGTTTTTGGCAATCAGAACTCTTGGATATGCGGAGGTTGAGCCTTCGTAGTATACGTATTGGGCATACTCAAGGGACTTTTCGAAGTTCCCGCAGATGTATTCCATCCTCGAGACACTAAGTTGTGCGTACTTCAGAAGGTAATCATCTTCAATCTCAGTTGCTATGTCCAGGGCACGGTATGCATTTTCCCTTCCCGTGGTGTCGTTCCTGAAATAACTGTTCCAAGTCATATTGCACATCAGCGCGCACGAACGCCGTTTGTCTCCGGTCTTATATGTGATTTCCAGTGCCTTGTTGAACCAATATATTGATTCAGTATAGTTCAATGCCGTGTTCATTGCGTATATGGCATACGCATTATAGATTGTCAACAGATATTTCGTGTTTTTCTGTTTCTGTGCTTCCGGAAGAATAGGATCCAGATAACGTATCATTGAATCCGGATTGTCAATGAATGCGCTTCCAAGATAGAATGAACTTTCCATCAACAGATTGTTGTCCCCGGCCCTGACGGCTCTGTCGTAATACGTCCGGATTGTGTCAATAGCTTCGTCCAGATTCCGGTCTTTGATGAGATTCTCCCACTTTTCGGCAAGAATGCCCAGGGAATCTTTGCTGATAAGGACATCCTTTCCCTCGGATTCCGTTCTGTTTCGGCACCCGGATGTCAATGCGGACATTATCAACACCGCAAGTATTATTCTACATAAAGTTCTCATCAGGTCGGACATTAGTTAATATTATTTATTCAAAACTCTTAGGCTCCGGTATATCCAGCTGAAATTTCTCCACTTTAGGGTTTGCGTCAGTGTGGCTGGTCCGGACGACTTCCCACATCTTCTCCACTATCTCCGGATGTTCTGAGGCGAGGTCAGTCGTCTCCTGCGGGTCGTCCTGGAGGTTATAGAGTTCCATCACCGCATTTCCGCTTCTGACATTGCGCAGCAGGCCTTTCCACTCTCCGGTCCGCACTGCCACCCAGCCTTTGCCTCCCGGGAATTCCCAATAAAGGGCTTCGTGTTCGGCGGCTTCTTTTCCGTACAGGACCGGAGCGAACGAAACTCCGTCATTCTCAGGAGCTTCTATACCTGCGACCTCAGCCAGCGTAGGCATAATGTCAGCAAAACTTGAAATTCTGCTGACGGTCCGTCCCTGTTTAGAACCACCCCGGCAGACTATGAACGGCATTCTTATGCCGCCTTCGCGGAGAGACGATTTGCCCCATCCGGCGCAGCATTTGAAAGGTCCGCCGCTGTTGAAATATTCCATGGGGGAGTTGCCGTTGCTGGCAGGACCGTTGTCGGAGGATACTATGAATATCGTGTTCTTCCATACCCCGAGTTTCTTCAGCTTTGCCACGAGTCGGCCCACCTGAGTGTCAATGTGGGTGACCATTGCGGCGTATGTCGCATGAGGATATCTGTTCGGCAGGTACATTCCCGGTTCGGTGCAAGGTTCCTCGTCCCCGAGCTTGTTCACGTAATACATCACTTCATCCATCGGCGCCTGGACAGCGCTGTGAGGCACGGTCGTGGTCCACATCACGAAGAACGGGGATGCAGCATTGTCCTCCACGAACTTCTCTATCTTGTCGTACATCAGGTCGCAGCTATAATGTTTCCCACCGTACTGTTCATAGCTTGCCGCGTCATATTTGTCGAGGCTGTCCGGCAGGCTGCATCCCTGGACAACAAGGTCATTGCCGGTCCGGATGCGTTCCCCGTTCTCCCAAAGTTCCACGGGATAATAGGAGTGGGCGAGTGCCTGGCAGTTGAATCCGTAGAAATAGTCGAATCCCATCGTGTTCGGGACCGAGCCGCTTTCCGGGAATCCAAGTCCCCATTTGCCCACCATCGCCGTCTTGTATCCGGCCTTCTGCATCATTGTCCCGATGGTCTCGGTGCCCGGCTCAAGAGGGAACTGGCCCTGAGCGTCAGGATTAAGGAATACGCCGTTCCAGCCGAGGTTGTCGGTCGGGACATAATGCTCCTCGTTGTTGCGTATCTGGCTGTGTCCCATGTGCCTGCCGGTCATGAGGCAGCATCTGGAAGGGGAAGAGAGCGGGGCTGCGGAATACATGTCCGTGAAAATGAGCCCCTGTGCGGCGAGAGCGTCAATGTTGGGCGTCTCGATCTTCTCCTGCCCGTAACATCCGAGGTCCCCGTATCCGAGATCGTCGAAGAGCAGGAACACGATGTTCGGCTTTTCCGCTTTCCTTCCCGTGCATGCACATACGGAAAGAGCGGCGGCCGCGGTCAATAGTCTGGAAGCAGTGTTCATGATAATGGTATATTATTCCATAAGTTTCTTGTATTTGAAGCGCTTTGGCTCCTCGTTGCCGAGACGCATCTTCTTGTTGGCTTCGTATTCGGAGTAGGTTCCCTCGAAGAAATAAACCGAAGAGTCACCTTCGAATGCAAGGATATGAGTGGCAATACGGTCGAGGAACCAGCGGTCGTGGGAAACTACAACGGCACATCCGGCGAAGTTCTCCAGACCTTCCTCAAGGGCACGTATAGTATTGACATCCACGTCATTGGTAGGCTCGTCGAGAAGCAGGACATTGCCCTCGTCCTTGAGCGTCAGTGCCAGATGGAGCCTGTTGCGCTCACCTCCGGAGAGTATTCCGCATTTCTTCTCCTGGTCGGAGCCGGTGAAATTGAACCTCGAAACGTATGCCCTTGCATTCACGTCGCGCTTTCCGAGCTTGATCCAGTCGAATCCGTCCGAAATGGTCTCGAACACGGTCTTGTCCGGGTCGATGCTCTTGTGCTGCTGGTCCACGTATGCCAGCTTGACGGTCTCTCCAATCGTGATTTCTCCGCTGTCCGGCTGCTCAAGCCCCATAATCAGGCGGAAGAGTGTGGTCTTTCCGGCTCCGTTAGGTCCGATTACGCCTACAATGCCTGCAGGAGGAAGCATGAACGAGAGATGCTCGAAGAGAAGCTTGTCCCCGTATCCCTTGGAAACGTCCTTGAACTCAATGACTTTGTTGCCGAGCTTCGGTCCGTCCGGGATGTAAATCTCGAGATTGGCCTCCTTCTCCTTGCTGTCCTGGCTTGCGAGTTTCTCGTATGCCCCGAGCCTGGCCTTGGACTTGGCGTGACGGGCTTTCGGAGCCATCCTTACCCATTCCAGCTCCCTCTCGAGGGTCTTGCGGCGTTTGCTCTCCTGTTTCTCCTCCATTGCGAGACGTTTGGTCTTCTGGTCGAGCCATGAGGAATAATTGCCTTTCCACGGAATTCCTTCGCCCCTGTCGAGTTCAAGAATCCATCCGGCAACGTCATCGAGGAAATATCTGTCGTGGGTGACTGCGATGACGGTTCCCTTGTATTGCTGCAAATGAGCCTCGAGCCACTGTATACTCTCTGTATCAAGATGGTTGGTAGGCTCGTCGAGGAGCAGGACGTCAGGCTGGCGGAGCAGCAGGCGGCACAGGGCAACCCTTCTTCTCTCGCCTCCGCTGAGGGTGGCAATCTTCGCATCGGAAGGCGGGCACTGGAGTGCGTCCATGGCTCTCTCCAGTTTCGCGTCAATCTCCCATCCTCCGCAATGCTCTATCTTCTCTGTCAGCTCTCCCTGCCTCTCTATCAATGCGTTCATGGTATCGTCATCCATCGGCTCGCAGAACTTGAGATTGACTTCCTCGTATTCCTTGAGCAGGTCCATGACTTCCTGCACGCCTTCCTGCACTACTTCAATCACGGTCTTGTCCGGGTCCATCTGGGGCTCCTGCTCCAGATATCCGACCGTATATCCAGGAGCCCATACCACTTCTCCCTGATAACTCTTCTCCACTCCGGCGATGATTTTCATCAATGTGGATTTTCCGGAGCCGTTCAGGCCGATGATGCCTATCTTGGCCCCGTAAAAGAATGAAAGACAGATGTCCTTCAATATTACTCTGTTGCTTGACGGGAGGACCTTTCCCACCCGGTTCATCGAAAAGATGATCTTCTCGTCTGCCATAATGTTTCTGTTTTATGTTGATTTACTTATAGTTCGAATGATGATTTCTCCGGAAGGATGCTCTCGAACGCGTCGCGGAGCTCCGTCATCACTTTCTCGTAATTGCGGATATGCACGCTGTCATTGATGCAAACCAGCTTGTATTTCTGCTCGCGGATAGCCTTCACGGCCTGCTTTGGCTTGACCATCAGCGGGAACATCTTCGTGTCCTTGTATGTATTGTAAGGCTCGAACCATGACCTGCATATCTGCCAAGTCCTGAACAGCTCCTGGGTATAGTCGGCCTCGTTCCTGAACTGGTGCGCTGACACTTCGAGAAGCCTGTCACCGGCATAGTCCCATACCTCCTCGAAAGAGCTCTTGAGGTATGGCTGTGCATTGTGCGGCACCACGAGGGTGATGAATTTCCCGTAGGCGGACAGAAGCCTTGTCAGGCGTGACTTGGACCCGTACTTAGGACAGAACCATTTGTCCCTGTCCCTGCGGAGTACTTCCTTCTTGTCGAACCTCTCGTTGATGACCCTGATATTGTTCTCCAACAGCTTGGACCACAGGCTCATGCCGCTGTTGAACCGGAATGCCGCAATGTCCTGGGGCAGTCCGTTCTCCGCGAAGAATCTTGTCGGTGGAGTAGGGGAGGTCAGGTAGAAGTCATCGTTGAAATATACGAATCTGTCCGAAATTCCCGGAATCCGGTGCAGGTACAATTCGATTATCGACGAATTGAAAGTCGGCAGGAAACGCTCCGGTATGTAATCCTTGTGCGAAACCAACTTCAGCTTCGGATTGGAAGTGTCGAGCCATTCCGGTTTCTGCCCGCAAGTCACGAAATACACGTTGCGCACCCACGGGGCGAATTTCTCGACTCCCCTGAACCAGTATTTCAAGAATCCGTAATCCCTGAACCTGGCTTCGGAATATTGGTTCTTGGAATTGTCGATCAGTCCTTTGGCCTTGGCGAAACTCTGTTTCCACTCAGGGTCGTTCATGTCGACCCACGTTACCACGAAATCAATATCCATATTCTCCTTTATTTGCATACCATTATTTTCTGAATGAGGTTGTCCGCAATCTCCATTCCGGAGGAACCGATGCTGCCGAGATTGCTTATGGTCTTCTCGATGTCCCTGTCAATGATGCCGTCCGTCTCGCATACGCAGATTCCCTTGAGGGCCAGAACAGCGGACTGGATGGAACTGGATACGCCTGAGGCGACCTTCATGGCGCAGCCCACCTTGGCCCCGTCGCAGACCATTCCTGTGATGTTTCCCACCATGTTCTTGATGGCCGCGCATATTTCAGGATACTTTCCGCCTTTCAGCCAAACGAGGCCGCAGGATGACCCTGTCGAGGCCACCACGCATCCGCACAGGGCGGAAAGCCTTCCGAGGTATCCTTTTATGTGAATGGCTATCAAGTTGCTCAATATCAGTGCCCTGGCGAGGTCTTCGTCACTTGTTCCGTGCTTAAGTGCGAAGGCGATTACAGGCATGCTGACTGTAATACCCTGGTTCCCGCTGCCGGAATTGCTCATGGCCGGCAGGGTGCATCCTGCCATCCTCGCGTCTGAGGCGGCCGCAGTCATGGCCATGGCGTAGGTCAGGAAATCATTTCCGAAGACTTCCTCCGTATTGGACAATATCGTTTTTCCGACTTTCAGCCCGTAATCTCCCCGGAGACCTTCCTCGGCAAGAGCGAGGTTCAATGTCCTGTCATCGAGGATGAAACTGATATCCTCGAATGCGACTTTTTCTGCAAATTCGCAGATTTCCTTGACCGTCAAATGATAATCGAGGGTGTCGCGCTCGTCTTCTTCCTGATTCCCGGCATCGTGGTTTCCGTGCCTTGCACATTCTTTTACTCCGTCCACTGAAGTCTCCACGATCCGGTCATGCATGCCCTCTATCACAGCGCATGCCGAATGCCCGCATGCTTCCACCGTCGCCTTCACGTATAGTTTGTGGCAGGTCCTGGCAATGGAAATGCAGACGCGGCCTTCATCCACAAGTTTTCTGGCCGCAGCCACGGCTTCGTCAGACAGGTCCTTCAGTACTTCGAGACCGTATGAGGCATTGCCGCAGGCAGCTCCCAATGCCGCCGCGATGCGGAGTCCTATCATTCCGGTCCCGGGGATGCCCACTCCCATTCCGTTCTTGAGGATGTTGCCGCTCACCTCCACTTCTATATGAAGTGAGTCGTCTTTGCGTATCCCGCAGTCAGGGCATCTGCCTTCTATCAGTTCCGCAGCCTTTGCCACCGCGAGTGCCACGGCCACCGGTTCCGTACAACCCAGGGCTGGCTTCACCTCCCTGTGGATCAGGCCTATGATTTCAGATTCTCTTGCTATCATGCCGATGTATCATTTGCCATTGTTGAAATAGTCCATTATCGCCTTCATAAGCGCTGTCCTGTCGTTTTCGTCCCTGATGACCTCCACCGGGAATCCGATGCTTACAGAACGGTAACCGTCACCTTCGTTGCAGATTCCTGCAGGGATTCCGGTATTCGCATATCTCAGGAATGTCGCAGCCTTTTTAGAGTCAGGGAGAAGACCGTCCGGGGTTTCCACGCAATATATCCTCTCATTAGGAATCTGGCAGAAGCCAATAGGCCCGGTGAAATGCCCCATGTCCATATTCTTTACGTGGACCGCGTTGACCTTTCCGCTGCGCTCCGCATAGTTGGTGAGCCATCTGTAACCCAGGACTTCTTTTGCAAATTTCTGTGCTTCAGCCTGATATGTGCTGTCTGGCTGCACCGGATAAACCCTGTCCCAGAGGTCTGTACCGATGTTGGAACCTGATACCAGTACATTGCCTCCGTTCCGGCAATATGACCTTATGGCATTGCGGAGATTCTCCGGGAGCACCCTGAACCTGTCGTTTCTCATGCCGAGTGAGCCGGCCGGGGTCGTCACCTGTTTTCCGCATATTATGTCCGCCGTCCTGAATCTTCTCATGGCAATGCTGTCCGTGCTGAATGCCTCGGCACTTGCCGAGCAGAATGCATGTCCGGCCTTCATGAGAGCCCTTCCGTGGATTTCAGGATAGTCGAATGTGTTTCCTGCAATGAGTTTGCCGGCCTGGTCTGTGTATGAAGCCCCGAATCCAGGATTGTCGTCATCCGTCCATTTCATGTCCCTGCGCCACTGGTACATTTCCCCGATTCTGTTGATCTCATGCATGTAGGCAACGCCTCCGTCAAGTCTTTCATCGAATCCGGCATAGGCAGGGGTATCGAACCATGCAGGAGGTGCCACCCTGTAGAAATTGTTCACCACGATGACAGGACCGCCTTCAGGAATCCCGCCTTCAGGCACTCCGACGCTCAGAATCTCGGAAGGGAAGCTTCGTCCGCCCTCGTTGAAAGCCACCACCTTGTAGCTGTAAATATGGCCGTTCCAGATGTTGGTCTCGATGCTCAGGCGTCCGTCCGCCTTGCGTGAAGGCTTGACTATGCGGCCGTTGTCGAATCCGCCGTCGTCCACTTTCGTGTAGAGTATGTAACCGGTCGGAGATGCAGTCGTTTCCAGTGTGTCTATGGTAGGTCTCCAGCTCAATACCGCTTTCCGTCCGTCCGTGGTAATTGCCGAGAACGAGTTGACCGGCAGGGGCTGCACTGCATAATGGAATCCGTACCGGCTGCTCATGTATTTCAATATTCCCTTGTATATAGCTCTGCTCACAGTGAACCTGAAGTCAGGATCCAGACCGTATTTCATATCCGCGAAATTCTGATGCGAAAGCAGTTCGAGAATCATGGCAGGCACGCCTCCGGTCCGGCATTCGCTATAGGACCTGTTCCAGATCTGCCTTCTTCTCCACTCAGGATTGAACTGGGCCTGTATGTCCGACACTATCTGGCTCTGGACGTCGTCTGCCAGCACTCTCGCGGTCATCCTGTCCTCCCCGTCAGGAAGTTTGCGGCTTCCTTCGCATTTCAGGGTGTAGATGGCCAGGGTCCCGATAATGGAATCGTTCGGTGTGATTCCCGCATCAGTATGAAATGCAAGGGCCATGTCTACCGGAATGCCTTTGCCGGGTTCCGAAGGATTGACCCTGGAGCCTCCTGACATCATTGACACCCATGCGCCCCTGTCGGCGTAATCGTTCGTATAGTCGTCCTCGTGCTTCCTGATGATGGTGGAATCCACACCGGCCCACTGCATCCAGTACAGTGCACCTTCAGTGAAGCTCGGAAGTCCGGATACCGTTGCCGGAGTCCCGTCATCTCCTCTGGCAATCTTGCCCATTCCGCCACCGAAACGTACTGCATCGGCTGTCACGACGGTTCCCGGCTTGTATTGCCTACCTTCGGGAGTTCCGTTGTCGAGGGTCACGCAGCACCCTTTCTCCGGGGCGAACTCGAATGTGCCGAGATATATCCATGTACCTCCGCCCATCTTCTGGTTAATGATGTAGCTGCTCGAACCTCCGAGATGATGAACGGTGTAATGTGCTGATTCAGAGCTGTTAGGCAATGTCTTCCAGGAAAGATAGACCGAGTATCTGCCTCTCTCTGCAATGTCAGGTGTCCATGTTACCGTAGCGTTCCCGCGGCGCTCTTTCGTGCAGGCGGTCTTTCTGGCTGTCCCGGAAGTGAAAGGATTGTCGTTGCCAGTATAGATTTCCTTGAAATCGGCGAATCCTGTGCCTGCATCGGACCATTTCCCCGTCTCTGCATATTCCCCGAGACGCCTCTGCTTCCCGCTCCTGGCGAACGAGAATCCCGGGTCGTTGTCGCAGATGGATTCATTGGTCTGGGTGTCCCTTTCGCGCGGAGTCATCACATAGGCTCCTGCATTCTCCAGCATCGGCATGAGGAAAGGCAGGACATAGCTCTGGGTGTACATGTCCTCCACCGTCGTATAAAGTGGAGCCCTCTGCCATTCCCATCTGTGGGTCTTCTGCTCGAAATATCTGCCGTGGCTCTGCCATAGTACTATATATCTGTCTGAAAGCCCTTTATGGAAACGTTGTCCGTCTTCTTCCCGGATGAGGGGAGTCTTGTTCTGCTGCTTCGGGTCGGCAATCTTCCATCTGTTCGGGTGCGGTTCCCCGTCATTGCCTGCTGCCTCGGACAACATCTGCGTGACAGGCAGGCCGTCACAATAGATGGAGCCGATTTTGTAATCCCTGCAGCCTTCCGGGGCGAGTTCCTTCAATGTGGTCTTCAGCCAGGTGATGTCCTCTTTCTGCCATGGGACGTCCCCTATGCTGGCATTGAAATAGAAATCCAGGCTGCCGTTCCTGTTCTTTACCGATGTCAGTTTGAGGCTGTTCTTCACGGTGGTGCGTTCCTCCACGAGAGTGCTCAATGTATCGCAAATGCTTCTGTACGAGTCTGTAAGCCCGCTTTGTGCGGATAACTGCACACTTGCGAGAAATGCGGCAATGGCCAATGCTGTCGAACCTGCTTTCATGGGTTTAGTCATCAGTTTTGTGTTGTCAGTATTCTGCTTCATCAATCTTCTGCGAGCTCAGCGCGTCCGAAATACTCAGGCCTGTGGAAATCAGGCTTTTCCGTAAGTACCGGGGACCAGCTGAGGTAATGCGGATGACCCGTAAGGTCTCCGCATTTGTAAATGTTAAGGCGGATTTCCTTAGGGGGATTCTCTCCGTCAATGCCGATGAGGCTGAACGGAATGAACATTCCGAGGCTCCATTCCTGCAGTTCGTCTCCTGTCTCCAACTGCCTGTGCGGGAAAGTCGAAAATCTTCTGACAAGGGATGTCTGGTCGAGCGTGAAATGCTTGCAGTCCGTACGGGAGCTGCGCTTCGCGGCAAGCAGGGTCCCGATGCAGTTCAACTCGAAATTGTAATAAGTCCCGTCCGAAGGGTCTGAAATGAAAAACTCGCAGCAGCTGTCCTCCCAGACTCGACCGTTGTCCTCCAGGGCGACAGCACGCACGCCCGGTTCCTTGACATTGAACAGAATTCCGATGCCCTTGCCGCACCAGCCGATGCTGAAACGGCAGTCAGGCTTGTGAGGGAACTCCTCAGGCCAGCATACACAATCCACTGCGCCTTTTGTCCCGTTTGAAAGCAGGTTTCCGAACTCCTCCATGCACTGGCATCCGGAGAGCCCTTCCACCTTGCGGATTTTCATTTGCTTTTCCATGACTGTCAATAATTTATAGGCTCTGCATATCTGTGAGCCGTTTGTAATATCCGTTCAATGCGAGCAGTTCTTCGTGCCTGCCCCTTTCCACGATGTGTCCTTCGTGCATCACGATAATCTCATCGGAGTTCTTGATGGTGGAGAGCCTGTGGGCAATGGCGATGGTCGTCCTGGACCTCATCAGCCTGTCGAGAGCCTCCTGTACCAGTCTCTCGGATTCCGTGTCGAGGGATGCAGTGGCCTCGTCCAGAATGAGAATCGGAGGATTCTTGAGAATTGCCCTTGCAATGCTCAGGCGCTGTCTCTGTCCGCCGGAAAGCTTCATTCCGCGGTCGCCGATATTGGTATTGTATCCATCTTCCTTGGCCATGATGAAATCGTGCGCATTCGCAATCTTGGCCGCTGCCACCACGTCTTCCATCGTCGCGTTCTCCACTCCGAAGGCTATGTTGTTGAAAATCGTGTCATTGAACAGAATCGGCTCCTGGTTCACATTGCCCATCAGACTTCTGAGATTCCTGATGCCCATCTCGCGGATGTCCGTTCCGTCAATCTTGACAGAGCCTTCAGTAACATCGTAGAATCTCGGCAGCAGGTCCACCAAGGTGGTCTTCCCGGCTCCGGATTCGCCCACGATGGCAATAGTCTTTCCTTTCTTCACGGACAGGGAAACGTCATCCAGAACCTTCCTGCCTCCATCGTATGTGAAGCTCACGTTCTCGAATCTTATCTCGTCGCTGAACTCCTTGATATTCACCGGGGATGCAGGCTCCTTGATATTGCTTTCGGTCTTCAGGATCCTGTCCACCCTTTCCATCGATGCCATTCCCTTCGGGATGCTGTAGCTCGCCTTGGAGAATTCCTTCAGCGGATTGATGATGCTGTAGAGCATTACCATGTAGAACAGGAATGTAGGCGCATCGAATGTAGCCCTTTCGCTGAGAATCAATGTGCCGCCGAACCAGAGCACTATCATTATCAGGACCGTGCCGAGGAATTCGCTCATCGGATGTGCAAGGGCCTGTCTTGTGGCCACCCTGCCGGTCTTTTTCTTGACCGCTTCGGTAATGTCCCCGAAGCGTCCCTGCATCTTTTCTTCGGCAACGAATGCCTTTATGACGCGCAAGCCTCCGAGAGTTTCCTCCACCTGGGACATTGTGTCGCTCCAAAGGTTCTGTGCCTCAAGGGATTTCCTCTTCAATTGGCGTCCTATGGCTCCCATCGCCCAGCCGAGTGCCGGGACCACGAGGATGGTGAACAGTGTGAGTTCCCAGCTTGTGAACAGGAGGGCCCCGAAATAGAAGATGATGAGTATCGGGTCCTTGATGATCATGTCGAGGGTGCTCATTATCGAGGTCTCCACCTCGTTTATGTCTCCGCTCATGCGGGCGATGATGTCACCCTTCCGCTCCTGGGAGAAGAATCCGAGAGGAAGCGCGAGAATCTTGTCGTACAGCTCCCTTCTCATGTCCCTGACCACTCCGGTGCGGATTGGAATCATCACGGCCGAGGAACCGAAATAGCATCCGGTCTTGAAGAATGTCATGATTCCGAGGGCAATGCAGAGTATCAGCAATGTCAGCGATGCTCCCTGGGACTGAATCAGGACGGTGACTCCGTAATATGCGTTGTTTATGAGAATTTCCTTGAATCCTGCCTCTGCGCTGTCCCACGGTATGAATTCATACACCGTGGTGTTCATCTTGAACAATATCTGGAGCATCGGGATTATCAGGGAGAATGAAAAAATGTTGAGGATTGCCGAAAGCATGTTCAGCACAACTGAGCCGGCAAGGTAATGCCGGTAAGGGGTTACGTATTTCTTGAGAACGTGCCAGAATTCTTTCATTATTTCTTCCTTTTCTTTATCTATCGTTTACACACAAATTTAATCATAATTCTTCAAAATCTCGTCAATCCAGTGGAACATCAGCCAGATTCTGCGTTTCAGGACTTCCATGTCGAGACTGTCCACCGTGTCGTAGGGCTTGTTGTTGTTCATGGTGATTCCGGATGTGAACAATACTGCAGGTATTCCGTTCTCGAGGAAAACCTTCTGGTCGCATACCCTGCGGTAGAACACTTCAGTGAAATCCTTGCTGCCGAAATAGTCGAATCCGAGCTCCAGATCCGCACCGTATCTCGTGTCGCACCATTTGAGGAGGTCACCGCAACGGCCCTTGTACTGCTCTCTGCCGAGCATTATCAGGAAATCCTGCCTGCCTGACCTCAGGGTGCTCATCGTTCCTCCGACCTGGTCAATGTTCACCACCATCGATATTTTCTCCGGAGTTACGGGTTTCCCGCTCACTGGATCTTTCAGGGATCCTTCAGAGATGCTCTTCCAGAGCGCCCTGGAGCCTTTCATGCTGCTGCTCTTGGCATCTATGGCCGCGAAAATGATGTTCTTGTCGTAAGCCTGTCCGAGCAGGCGCATCGAGCTAAACATCTCGGCAATGCTTGTCATCGCCACCACTCCGGATGCATTGCTGTCAGCTCCGGGATAGAGTACGCCTTTCAGGTTGCCGAGTCCGTCATAATGCGCACACACTATGATGTATGAATCGTTGTTCCTCGAAGACCTTCCCGGCAACATGCCGAGAACATTGCGCCCGAACGGCTCGTAGAAATGTGTCGCATATCCGTTCCCAAAAGGGAGAAGACCGAATTTCCTGAATCTCCTGATAATCCAGAATGCGGCTTCCGTACTGCCTCTCGTCCCGGTTGCACGTCCGTCGCAGAGTTCACTTGAAAGGAATTCTATCTGCCTGTACAACTTGTTCTCCCACACTGCATTATGCGCTTGTGAACTGCTTATTACGCCAAAGTCTGTGACTGAATTTCCGGATTGTGCCGCCGCTCCTGCCGCCATACTCAGGCACAAAAATATATTGAAGATTTTTTTAGTCATTTTAATAATTGAAGCACAATTATTGCTTATCTTTGCATATCTGAAACAAACCTCAAATTTAGGAATTCTTGACGAGATTATGAAACTTGTGGTAAAATTCGCCATATTATTTGTCTTTCTGACCTTGTGTCCCCACGTGGCCCGGGCCCAGTATGACAGGGACGTTTTCTTCTTCCGCGGAAGGAACGCCCTGGCCGACGGCAAGTATTCTCAGGCTATTGAAAACTTCAACGTACTGTCCAGAATTGATTCCACAGATCATTGGACATTCTTCTTCAGAGGCATTGCCAAATACAATCTCGGAGACCTCCGCGGAGCACTCAAGGATTTCAACAACTCCGTGAGACTCAATCCGGTATTTACCTCAGGATATCATTACAAGGCCATCACCGAGAGCCGTTCCGGAGACTATGAGAAAGCCCTCGTGGACCTGCAGCGCGCAATCGAGCTCAGGCCGGGATATGAAGGTCTGTATTTCAGCAGGGGAGTGACATATTTCCTCTCCCAGCAGTTCGAGAATGCGGTGTCGGATTTCGACAGATATATAAGGAAACAGCCGAAAGACCCTTCCGCATATCTGAACAGGGGAGCCAGCAGGCTGTTCCTGAAAGATACCGTCAGGGCTTACGAGGACTATAACAAAGCCATTTCCCTTGACCGTTTCGAGCCGGAGGGATTCATCCGCAGGGGACGTCTTTATGCAGCACAAGGTCGCTGGAACGAGGCTATTGCGGACATGAACATGGCCATCAGCATTGACACTTCCAATACTTTCGCCTATTTCAACAGGGCGATAATGTACTACGAGCAGACCGACTATAATGCCGCGATGGCCGACCTGAACAGGGTGCTCGAGGATGAGCCTGGCAATGCGCTTACGCTCTACAACAGAAGTCTTATTAATGCCCAGGTCGGTAATTTCGAGGAGGCTCTCCAGGATATGGACAGGGTCATCGGAATCAATCCGGGCAACGTGCTCGCATATTACAACCGGGCTTCTTTCTTCGTGCAGATGGAACGCTGGCAGGATGCTCTCGAGGACTATGACAAGGCTATCGAACTTTATCCGGATTTCGCCAAGGCCTATATGAACCGCTCTTATGTCGAGAATATGCTCGGGATGAAGGAGGAGTCGAAGAGGGACTATGACACGGGCCGCAGGAAGGTCAGCGAGTATCGTGCGAAGAATTCCGAGGCGGAGGGCTCGTTCGCGGACACGACGAAGAAATACAGTTCACTGATTGCGCTCGACGCGGAATTCGCCAAGAAGGATTTCGACAACGAGATGCTGCAGCACAGGGACATAGACATCAGGCTGAGGCCTCTGTACCGTTTCGTGCTTTCGGATGAGAGGGATAATGTCCAGTACGCCCTCCGCAACAGATATGAGAACGCATTGGTGGACAGGTTCATAAACAAGTCACCCGTGCCTGTGGTAATCACTTCGTCAGATACAGTCCGTCTCTCGGATCCGGACAAGGTGACGGAAAGAATCTTCTCGCTTCCTGACGGCTCGGGCACGGAATTCCTGAAAGCTCTCGGCGATATATCCTCAAGGCAGTTCAACTCGGCCATGATGCATTATACCAATTCTCTCGAGAAGGAGGCCGGGGACAAGTACGGGGATTTGTACAAGGCCTTCTGCTACATGAACAGGGGAGTGCTCCGTGCCGACATGATTGACTTCATTACTTCCATCGAGAGCAATGTGCAGACCCTGACAATGGATGACAAGGGTACCACAAGGGCCAGGGTAAAGGACCAGGTCAGCCGCAATTATGACTATTCCGATGCCGTGGAGGATTTGCGCAAGGCTGCTGAAATAGTGGAGGACATTCCTTATATCTATTTCAATCTCGGCAATCTCCTGTGCCTGTCGTCTTCTTTCGTGGAGGCGATAGACAATTATTCGAAGGCGATTTCCCTCTATCCTTACATGGGGGATGCATATTTCAACAGGGGTCTTGTTCTTATCTATCTGAAAGACAAGGAGAAAGGCTGCATAGACCTGTCCCATGCCGGAGAACTCGGCGTCGCTGACGCTTACGGTGTCATCAAGAAATATTGCGAGCAGGAGGAGATGCAGTAATGGTCCGGTTCATGAGTCTTTCCAGCGGAAGCTGCGGCAATTGCTATTATCTCGGGATGAGTGACGGGACCGGAGTCCGTTCCGGCATCCTCATCGATGCTGGTGTCAGCCTCAGGCGCCTGAAACTGACATTGTCAGCAAACGGACTCGACTTCGATTCATTCGGCGCTGTCCTCGTCACCCATGACCACATGGACCATATCAGGAGCCTGGCGTCTTATTGCAAGAAGCTCTCGAAGCCTGTATATGCCACTACTACACTGCATTCGTCGCTCGCCCGCCATGCATTCGGCTCACCCTATCTCGATTCCTGCCGCCGCGATCTCGTTGACGGGGAATGGAACGAGGTATGCGGATTCTCGGTGAGATATTTCGAGGTGCCGCACGATGCCACCCAGACGGTCGGTTATGCTATCCGTGCCGGGGAACATAACTTCGTGATTATGACTGATATGGGGCGCATGACGGAAGAGGCTGAATATTTCGCTTCCAGGGCTGAGACCGTGGTCATGGAGTCCAATTACGACATGGACATGCTGATGGGCGGGCCTTATCCTCACGACCTCAAGATGCGCATCTGCCGAGGACACGGGCATCTGAGCAATGACGAATGTGCTGAAGCCATCAGGAGGATATACCATCCCGGGCTGCGCAATCTTTTCCTCTGCCATTTGAGCGAACATAACAATACTCCGGAACTTGCTTACAGTTCCGCATCCGGGGCTCTGCGGAAAGCCGGAGCTTTGGAAGGTACGGTGAATCTCCGTACCCTTCCGAGAATGAGCCCTTCACCAATGATTAATTTGTGATTATGAAAGGTACAGGAATGCTTTTCAGGTTCGCTGCGGTTGCAGTATCCGCAGTAATTTCGTTATCCTGCTGCAATGACAGGGTCAAACCGGTTAAGAATGTCATATTGATGATTCCGGACGGCAATTCCACGAGTCTTCTGTCCGTGGTCAGGTGGTACAGGGAGTACACTGATCCACAGAACGGAAATGCCTCGCTTGCCATCGACCCGTATCTCTGCGGGATGGTCAGGGCGCAGTGTTCGGATTCCCCGGTTCCTGAGTCTTCAGCGGCCATAAGTGCATTTATGACTGGACAGTTCGTACAGGGACCGAATATCTGCGTGTATCCTGCAGCCCATCCGGGACAGGACATCGTGAGCATCAATCCGGACAGTACCTGGCAGCCTCTTGCCACGGTCATGGAAGGAGCCAGAATATTGAAGGACAAGGCACTCGGGCTTGTCGTGACGGTAAAGGCCAGCCACGCGACACCGGCAGGTACGACGGCGCATTCTGTATCACGCCATGACAACAGGACCATTATCCGCCAGATGGCTTCCAATCGTGTGGATGTCGTTTTCGGCGGTGGTCTCCGGTATCTTGACGACGATGTCAAGGAAATTCTTGCGGACAATTCCATAGATGTCATCGAGAAGGACATGGATGCGTTCAGGGCTTATGACGGTGAGAAAGTATGGGCGTTGTTCACCAAGGGTGACATGGCTTACGAATGCGACAGGGATACCACGGCCGAGCCTTCCCTCGAGGAAATGACACGCAAGGCTCTGGAACTGCTGTCGAAGAACCGTAACGGATTCTTCCTGATGGTTGAGGGAAGCAAGATTGACTATGCCGCTCACGGCAATGACGTGGGAGGACTTATTTCTGAATTCGAGGCTTTCGACAGGGCTGTAGCTGCAGCATTGGATTTCGCCCGCAAGGACGGCAATACCACTGTGATTGTCGTTCCTGACCACGGCACGTCAGGAGTAAGCATGGGAGACAGGCGTTATACCGAATATGAAAAGAAGGGCCTGGATTCCATCTTCGTGAACGTGAGCGGTCTCAAGGTTTCCGCTGCAGCCATGGAGACCCGTCTGCGTGAGTGTGCCATTGCTGATATACCGCAGGTGTTCAAGGAATGCACCGGCATGGATCTTACCCCGGCCGAGCTCTGCAGTATTATCAGCGCAAAGGATGAGGTGGAGACCAATTACATGAATATCAATTATTCGTACAATCTCCAGGCTGAGATCAACCGTATCATAGCTTCTCATACACATATAGGTTATGTGAGCGGCGGACATACTGCCGAGGACCTTTTCCTCGCCGTGTTCAACCCGAACGGACAATGCCCGACCGGACTCCTCAGGGCTACGGAACTGACGGATTATATGGCAGCGGTTACCGGATTGCCGATATCATTGAAGGAGCTCACCTCGAGTATCTTTGTAAGGCATGACGTTCTTCTTGAAGGCCGGAACTATGCCGTGGAAGGCAAGGATGACAAGGCCGTGCTCAATATCGATAACGGCAAGGTTCTCGTCCCGGCCAATCGCTCATACATCCTCAAAGGAGGGGAGAAACTGCCGCTGGCAAGCGTTTCGGTATATATCAAGGAAACTGGAAACTTCTTCATTTCCAAGGAGATATTGAATTATCTCTGATCTTCCTTCTGTTTCTGTTGCTGTGCGGCTGCCACGTCGTCTCCGTGTGCGTCCTTGTATTTGAACCTGCGGATTTTCTGAGTGGCGGTTTTTTCGAAATTGTCCTTCACGATTTCGACACTATTTACCTTGGAGGACTTGCCGACATGCTTGTTGACATAGTCCAGGACGGCTTTCTTCTTGGCCTGGAGGTTCTCGAAGAACTTGTCCTCGTATGCCTGGTCCCAGTTCAGGACATTGTCATCGAACTTCACGAGGGCCACGAGCTTGCCGTCCCTTTCCATTACGAGGGATTCGTTCACGCCACCGAAATGGTTGATCACCTGCTCGATTTCCTCCGGATAGATGTTCTCTCCGGAAGGGCCGAGTATCATGTTGTTCAGCCTGCCCTTGATATAGTACCGGCCTTTTGAATCCACGCAGGCCAGGTCGTTGGTCCTGAACCATCCGTCATCGGTGAGGACTGACCTTGTCCTTTCAGGGTCCTTGTAATAACCGAGCATGACATTGTCACCCTTGGCTACAATCTCGCCCTCTCCGGTCTCCGGGTTGACGTTCTGGAGTTTCACCTGTACATTGTATGCTGGAACTCCTATGGAACCTACAGCAGTCTTGCCGACGCAGGCATTGCATATCAGCGGGGCGGTCTCCGTAAGCCCGTATCCGATGGCATAAGGGAACCTTGCTTTCTTCAGGAAGTCCTCGACCACGGGGTCAAGCTTGGAACCTCCGATTCCGAAGAACTTGAGCTTGCCTCCGAAAGTCTTGTAAAGCATTTTCCCGACAAGGAAATACAATGTCCTCGGAGTGTTCTCCTTCATCCATGAAAGAACCCGGCTCTTGGCTATGGTAGGCACGACGCTCGCATTGTAAACCTTCTCGATGATAAGTGGCACGGAAAGCATGATTGTCGGCCTGACTTTCTTCATTGCATCAATAAGAATCGTCGGGGTAGGAAGTTTCTTGATATAATATACGCATGCTCCGACATAGGCCGGATACAACACGCCGAGACTCAGCTCGTAAGTGTGTGACATGGGGAGGATTGAGAGCCATCTGTCCTTCTTGTTCGTCTTCTGGGCGTGCCATGCCTCCACAAGATTCTGGCAGAAGTTCCTGTGGCTGAGCATCACTCCCTTCGCCTTGCCCGAAGTTCCGGAAGTGTAGATGATCATGGACAGGTCATCGGCCATCGGCTCCTTGCTCCATCCTTCGCAGGTGAATGCCGAATCGTCCTTGTGGATAATCTCGAATGTCTCGATATCGAACACTATGGTAAGATTCTTCTTGACTTCCTCGCTCAGCTTCGGCAGCATCCTTTTGGAAATGAAAATGGCCTTGCACTCTGAATGGTTCAGGATGTTGGTCACCTCGCTTTCCGAAGAATCCGGAAGAATCGGCACCGCGACACGTCCGAAAGCGACAATCGAGAACAGCGATACCGTCCAGTTTGGCATGTTCTGCGACAGGATCGCTATACGGTCTCCGGCACACAACCCGTACCGGGCGAAAATATGCGCGAGCTCGATGCTCTTGTTCCGCAGTTCTGTATAAGTGTATTTCTGGCCTCCGTCCACGTATGTCAGGGCTGTCCTTTTCCCGAATGTCGTGGTGGCGTAGTCGAACAATCTGGCGAGAGTGGTGATATAGTTCTCCCTGTTCGTAGTGAGCTTCCGATATATGCCTTTGCCCATGGTTAAGTATTCTAATGAGTTATGTAGCCTTCAGGATGTTTTCCAACGAAATGCATTTTCTCGTATTCCGCCTGGATTCTGTCAGTGTCAGCCCTCGCGTCATCGGTGAGCTCGACCTTTTCTCCGATGCTCACCCTCTTCCTGCCCCAGTCGAAATATCCCATATATACAGGGCATCCTACCTCGCGGGCAATCAGGTGGTAGCCGGTCTTCCATTTCTTTGTAGCTTTCCTGGTACCTTCCGGGGCGATTGCCAGATGGAATATCTCCTCCTTCTCCATTTCCTTGATGAGGCTGAGCACCATGCGGCTCGCATTGCTCCTGTCCACAGGGATTCCTCCGGCCTTGCGCAGAAGCCAGCCCACAACGGGCCATTGGAAGAGCTCCTTCTTGATCATGACGTGTGCCGTCCTGTCGAACTGTGTGTAGAACAGGTAGGAAATGATGAAATCCCAGAAAGAAGTGTGAGGCACTCCGAGAATGATGCATTTCTTCTCCGGAGCGGGTCCTCCGACTGTGGTCCATCCCATTTTTCTCAGCATGAAACCGCAGAATTTACTCCAGTTGCTCATAATTTTATACGTTTATGTCCTCGAGTTCCTCCTCGCTGCGGAGGTTGCCTCGGATAAATGTCTGTCTGTCAATGGTGTTGTCGCCCATGTAGAATTCCATGATGCTCGCTATGGACTCGTCCTTGGCAAGTTTCACCGGGTCGAGACGCATGTTCTCGCCGATGAAGTCCACGAACTCGTGCGCCGAGATTTCACCGAGTCCCTTGAACCGGGTGATTTCTACTCCTGTCTTGAGTTCCTTGATGGCCTTGGCCTTCTCGTCGTCCGTATAGCAGTATCTGGTCTCTTTCTTGTTCCTGACCCTGAACAGCGGGGTCTGCAATATGTGTACATGCCCCCTTCTGATGAGCTCGGGATAATATTTCATGAAGAACGTAAGTACCAGCATCCTGATGTGCATACCGTCGTCATCGGCATCGGTGGCTACGATTATATTGTTGTATCTCAGGTTCTTGAGATCGTCTTCCACTCCGAGTGCGGATATCAGCAGGTTCAGTTCCTCGTTCTCAGCCACCTTCTTGTGGCTCTCCTTGTAACAGTTTATCGGCTTTCCCCGGAGGCTGAACACGGCCTGGTTGTTCGCGTTGCGGACCTTGGTGATGGTTCCGCTCGCGGAGTCTCCCTCGGTGATGAAAATGCTGGACTTCTCCTTCTCTTCGGCCTTAGCGGCAGGCAACTTGTCGCAGAAATGGTAGCGGCAGTCCCTGAGTTTCTTGTTGTAGACGTTTGCCTTCTTGTTCTTCTCCCTCGTCTTCTTCTGGATGACCGAAATCTCCTCCCTTTCCATCTGGGAGGCCTTGATCTTCTCCTCAAGCTTCGGGACAATGTCCATGTGCATTCGGAGATAATTGTCCAAATGCTTGGAAATGAATTCGTTGATGAATGACCTGACGGTAGGGCCGCGGTCGATGACGATGGCTCCATCCGGACCTTTCACCTCATTCCCGTCAGCGTCCTTCATCGGTTTCTCCCACATATATGTGGAGCCGAGAAGGGTCTTGGTCTGGTTCTCGAAATTAGGTTCCTGAATCTGGATGCTGATGGCTCCCACGATTCCCTGACGGCAGTCCTGAGGCTCGTAATTCTTCTTGAAGAAATCCTTGAGGGTTTTTGCAACGGCCTCCCTGTAGGCTGCCAGATGGGTTCCTCCGTCCCTTGTGTTCTGTCCGTTCACGAATGAAGCTACATTCTCTCCGTAGCTGTTTCCGTGTGTCAGGACAATCTCGATGTCTGCACCTTCGAGGTGAATCGGCGGATAGCACGGCTCCTCGGTAAGCCTTTCGTTGACAAGGTCAAGCAGTCCGTTTTCGGATTTGTACGGGGTTCCGTTGAATACCAATGTGAGTCCTCTCTTGAGATAAGAGTAGTTCTTCATCATTGTCTCGACGTAATCCATGTTGTATTCGTAGTCACCGAACAACTGCCTGTCCGGAGTAAAGGACACGAGTGTTCCGTTCTTTTCGCTCACTCCGCTTTTGCGCCCCGAGTCCATGAGAACTCCCCGCTCATAGGATGCCCATGAGCTCTCGCCGTTCCTGAAAGACTCGATGTAGAATGATGAAGACAATGCGTTTACGGCCTTGGCTCCGACTCCGTTCAGTCCGACGGACTTTTTGAATGCTGCATCGTCGAATTTTCCTCCGGTGTTGAGGTTGTTGGTGGCCTTGACCACGGAATCCAATGGAATGCCTCGTCCGAAGTCCCTGACAGTCACCTTGTTGTCAATGATGTCTATTGCGATTTGCTTGCCGAAGCCCATGGCGAACTCGTCGATGGAATTGTCCACGATTTCCTTCACCATTACATAGATTCCGTCACTCTCGTTGTTGCCGTTGCCTAACCTTCCGATGTACATGCCCGGACGCTGGCGGATGTGTACGTTCCATTCCAGTGTCCTGATATTGTCATCGGTATAATTCATTTCCGCCATATGATAGATTCTGTAAGATTGCAAATTTACAAAAAATTCTGAATAATCTATGGCAGGGAATTGTCAGATGACCATGGCAATGAACCCGGCTGCGAGTGCCAGGACGGATTTGAGCAGTTTGGCCCATACGAAACTCCTTTTGTTTTCGGCCAGGAGCGGAAGGCATGCGTGTCCGTCCTGGGAGATGGAGTTTGCGAGCAATACTGGGAAAGGCAGCATTCCTGAAGCGAACATTGTCACGAATACCATGTGAGGGCCGGATTGCGGAACAAGGCCTATGAGCACGGCAATGAAGATCATCAGGGCGGTGTTTCCCTTGATCCAGGATTCCAGGTCAATATATATTGACAGGATACCTACGGCAAGCAGGACTCCGAACGTCCATGCGAATATTGAAGGAAGATGCCTGCAGATGACATGATGCCAGATATGCTCCTTGAGAAAGTGCATTGCGCGGTGTCCTTTGCCTTCCGGATGTACGTGCTCTTCGTGTACTTCTTCCTCACGGTCACATGAGTGAATCTCATAATTGTCGTCAGGCTTCCTGTCTCCTCCGAGACCGAGCAAGTGGCCTTTCTTCTGCATTGACCTGACAGCGGCGTCGGTGGCTGCCCCTACTGATACTGCGAGGACAAACAAACCAGCGAACAGTGCCAATGCCTTTCCGGGGAACAGGGACAGCATCAGCAGGGACTCGTCACCTGTCGTGGCTATGAGCATTGCCACAAGTGAACCGAATCCGACCATCCTGTGTGAATACAGGGAAACTCCGGCGAATCCTCCCATGCATCCCGGGGTGATTCCGAGCAGTGCGGAGATGAGAATCTGGCCGAAAGGATGTCGTTCCAGCCCGTTGAAAAGCCGGCCGCGGGTGGAAACGTTGAACAGTTCGATGAGAGACATCATCAATATGACCAGCAGGCAGATGCTGACCGTTTCTTTCAGAGCCTCGAGAATTACTGATAACATAATAGGTATATTGTCTGGTCAGATGATTTTTCCTGAGATACTAAGGTTTACGATAGGTCTTATGGGACTGTTTGTAGTCAGGATCACTACGATGTCCTGATCTCCGGGGGACAGGCTTGAAGTGTCCACGTCCATGGAGATTGTCATTTCCTTTCCTCCCGGCAATGATGGCACGGGAGCAGTCTTCACGGCTTCCGATTCAGCGTCGGCCTTGTATATGACGAGGGGGGAGGCTCCGAGGTTCTTTACGGTGAAGGATGCCTTGACGGGAGTTCCCTTTCGTATCTCCCCGAAATCGTATGTTGAAGTGCTGAATTCAGGGAGAGCCCCGTCTGCGAGCTGCTGCCGAGTCCATCCGGAGAAATCTTCCTTGGTGAAAGTCCATATTCCGAGAGGACTGTATTTCCTGCCGTTGACGACAGGGGAGGCATAGTAGTAGTTCTTGCCCCATTTGGTCCTGTCGGCAGTCACCACGTATGTCATCCTGGCAGTCTCCCCGGCGGGTACAGGGTTGGGTGATACAGCGATTTCCATCCCCGGGGTGACATCGGCAAAAGTGACATTCATCGGAGAATCTCCGAGATTGGCAATCGACATCCAGTCTCCTCTCTGGCTGCCCTGGGACATGTTGCCGAGCTTGATATCGGTTTTCCTGAGTCCCATGGGGCCTTTCCTGAGCGGGTACAATTCTGCGTTGGAGACCTTCTTGGCAAGTACTATTCCCCTGAGTCTCAATATGACAGGCTTCTTGATACCGGAAATGTATGCAGTCAGGTTCTTGTCGAACGGGTACGGCCCTTCGTCATTGGAATAGGTGGCGGTAATGCGGCCAGTTCCTCCTGCCATTATAGGCTCCCGAGTCCATTTCACGCCGGTGCAGCCGCAGGAGGATACGACATTGTATATCACTATCGGGTCTCCTGACAGGTTCTTTACATTGAACGAGCATGTCAGCGGTCCCTGGTCCTGTTTCACTTCCCCAAAGTCCCATACAGTTCTGTCAAACTCCACAACTCCTTCTATCACAACCGATTTCCCGTCTGTCTTGACTTGTGCGCCGCAGACAGCCGGAATAATTGCCGCCATGAGGATGGCAGCATGATATCTTAATTTTCTCATCATAACGGAAATATTTGACTGCAAAAATCCTTCCATACCAAAACAGGCTCCCGAAACGTTTGTTTATTTCCTTAAAAACCCATACATTTGTATTTCGGTTGCGGGAAGTTGTCCGCAGCCGTTTGTACGAAAACAATTATTATAATTATTATGGCTTACAAAATTTCTGAATCAGAGTGTGTCGCTTGCGGCACCTGCATCGGTGAGTGCCCTTCAGGAGCTATTTCCGAAGGCGATGTATATCACATTGACCCTAATCTCTGCGTAGACTGCGGTACTTGCGCCGGCGTTTGCCCGATGGGTGCCATCAGCCCTGCAGAGTAATCTGCATTTGATTGCACGGCTCCCCGTGAGCCTCGAGAACCGGAGATTCTGCCACTTGGCAGGATTTCCGGTTTTTATGTAGCAGCTTTCCGGCGGAGGACTGCACCTTGGACCCATGGTCGCCCGTGACCTTGTGAACGGGTGCCTCGAACGAAGTGAGAGGCATGATGAAGCGCGTAGCGCGAAAGGTCCAGGGTGCAGTCCTCCGCCGGAAAGCAATTAGTTCGGAATTTTCTGATAATTTTTGTAATTCCCGTGCAAGGTTTTTCAACATGTCGCATTTATGAGTGCGTATGTATGAACAAACGTACTTTTCATTATACCGGAGATTATTCCGGAGCACATAAACTATGAAAAACGTTAAGAGGCCGGCTGTGACAGTCGGCCTCTTGTATGTGTTTCCCTGAACCGGAATTCAGGAAATTTCCTGTTTATTCAGCCTCGGCAGCATTGTCAGGACGCATCACGATGGTCTTCATGGTACCGGATGCGAGAGTTGCCTTGAGGATGTTCTGGATGTCGGCCGGAGTCAGCGCCTTGACGGCAGCTTCGTATTCGGCATTGTAGTCAATTCCGTACTGCTCTATGTACTTCAGGGACTTCATCCAGTGCCTGTTGGTGATACGGCTTTCCGGAATGTTCTTCTCGAGATTCTTCTTCGCCATATCGAATTCCTCTGCGGTAGGACCTTCCTCTGCGAGAGAATTCAGACCTTCGTGGCAGAGGGAAATCAGCTTGTCGGCAGCAGCAGGCTTGGTCTCGAACGCAATCTGGAGCATTGACTCCGGACGTGGCTCGATTTCAATCACACCGTATGTGGATGCGCCGTATGTGCCGCCCTCGTCCTCGCGGAGAGACTTGGTATATCTCATGTCGAGGATATAAGTAGCCGCGGACATTGCAACCTCGTCAATCATCCTGTAGTTTCCGAGGAATCCGTCATACAGTTCGACGACAGTCACTTTCGGAGTCTGCATGTCCACCTTGAAGTCATCGGTAACAGTGCCCGGAAGGATGTCGGTCTTCGGGTCCGTCCATTTCAGGGCCTTCTTGCCTTTCTTGATGGAACCGAGATATTTCTCGACGAGAGGACGGATTTCGTCAGGGTTGAAGTCGCCGCAGATCGTGAATACTGCACCGGCTGCATCATTGAACAGCATCCTGTAGTTCTTCTCGATTGTGGCGAGATTCGCGTTCTTCAGAAGCTCGTCGTTGAGAACGAGCACGCGAGGATTGTCTCCGTAAACGGTCTTGCTGATATGCTTGGTCAACTGGTAGTCAGGCCTTTTCATCATGTTAGGAACCACTGCCTCGAGCTGCTTGATGGCCTGTCCGAACTCTTCAGGGTCGAAACGCGGGTCAGCAAAATACAGGTATACGAGCTGGATGGCAGTCTCGAAATCCTGAGGGGCGCAGTTTCCGCTCACGCCGTGGCGGAGAGAACTGATGTATGGGGATACGGAAACGTTCTTTCCGGAGAGCATCTTGCCGACAGTCGTGTTGGAGAACTGGCTGATACCGCTGCAGTTCTGGAACAGGTTCCATACATCTCTCTGGAAGCTCTGGAAGTCAGATTCAGGGATGAGGGATGAACCGCCATCCTTGACCAGGTCGAACACGATCTTGTTCTTCTCAATGTCTGAAGGACGGAGAACCACCTTGACTCCGTTCTTGAGGGTCCATACGGTGCTTTCGTTTCCTCCGGCTGCCTCTGACTTGACTGAGCTGCCCTTGAGGGAAGCAGGGTCGAGGAATTCGCTTGCGACTGCCTCTGAAGCGTTAGGCAGGATTTCAGAAGCTTCCACTTCGGCTATTGCCTGCCTGAAATCTTCCACGGTAGGCTGTACGAGACCTTCCTTCTCAGGACCCTTGTAGATGATAACCAGGTTGGAGTCCGGAATCATTCCCTGTGCTACTGTCTGGTTGATGGCCTGTGACGGAATCATTGTGAAGACCTGCTTCACGAGCTCATACTCGTCCTGAGGCTTCATGTATGCGTAATTGTCGAAGAAATTGTTGATGAGAGGGCGTACGAGCTCGCTGTTCTGCCTTGTGTCAGCTTTCTTGGCTGCACTTTCGTACTCTGAAAGGATGTCGCTCTTGGCTCTCTCGATCTCGTCATCGCTGAAACCGTACTTCTTCATTTTAAGAAGCTCGGTGTAATATGCCTTGAATGCGCTGACTGATTCTCCTTCCTTGAAGCTGAGGTTTCCGACCTGTGCTTCCATGGTCTCGCAGAGATTGCCTATTCCGAATGATGCACCGAGGAACGGAGCGTCGGCTTTGGCGATGATATCGTTGAATCTCTCAGCCATCACCATGTAGATGATGTTCTTCACGAGGTCGTTTATCTCTCCGATGATGGTGTTGTTGTATTCCTCAGGCATTGCTTCGCCTTTCCAGAGTACTTCCACGGATGAACCTACTGCCTCAGGGTCGGTCAGGATGGCAATCTCGGGCTCCTTGTTGCCCGGAATCCTGATTACATCCTTCGGTTTCGGGTTCTCCACTGCCGGGATGTCCGCGAAAATCTCCCTGATCTTGGCCTCGATATAGTCAGGGTCTATGTCGCCGACTACTATGAGGGCCTGGAGGTCAGGACGATACCAGGTATGGTAGAAATTGGTGAGGCTTTCAGGCTTGAAGTTCTCCAGGTTCTCCTGGCTTCCGATGAGGGTGCAGGTAGCGTACTTGCTGTCACCATAATAATAAGGAAGAGACTTTTCGTGCATTCTCCAGTCAGCTGACCTGCGGGACCTTCTCTCTTCGATGATGACGCCTCTCTCCTTGTCAATCTCTGCAGGGTCGCAGGTCACGAAATGGGAGTAGTCATGCATGATAAGGATGCAGGTGTCCACGATGCCGTTTCTGGAAACAGGTATGTTGTTGAGCATGTATGTGGTCTGCTCCACGCCTGTTGCAGCATTGATGTTGCGTCCGAATGAGGCTCCGATTTTCTGGAGATAGTCGAGAATGCCCTTATCAGGGAAATTCTTGGTACCGTTGAAGCACATATGCTCGAGGAAATGGGCCAGACCATCCTGGTCCGGGGTCTCCTGGATGGCTCCGACGTCGGTTGCGAGATAGAACTCGGCACGGCCGGCCGGCTGTGCGTTCTGCATGATGTAATAGGTCATTCCGTTGTCCAGCTTGCCTTTGCGGACTGCAGGATCGTTAGGAAGCGGCTCCGTCTGTGCGCTTGCGCTGAATGCGCAAACGGTGAGGAACGCTGCCAATGCAATTAGAATTCTTTTCATTTTATCAATAATTTTTAGGTATCAATGATGAAATTTCGCCGAAAGATAATGATTATTTTACGAAAAACAATAAAAAAATTAAGTTTTTCATAGAAACGACCATGAACTGACGGACTCCAAATCCGATGCAAGTTATATATATTTATGGATTATGACAAAAAAATATTAAATTTGTCTGTATTCGAACGAAGAGTATGTTGGAAGATTTCAAATTGAAAGTTTTTGTGACCGTGGCGGAGTCCGGCAGTTTCACGGCAGCTGCCAAGGCTCTCGGCGTAAGCCAGCCGGCTGTCAGCCAGAACATCAGCGCGCTGGAGAAGGACTTGGGTGTCAAGCTCTTCCGCAGGGCTAAGGGAGAGGTGTCACTGACCGGTGAGGGCATGGCTTTCAAGGAATATGCGGAAAGGATATTGTACTGGTATTCAGTTACCGGCGAGATGTTCGGAACAGACGGGAAGATGGTGGGCGGGAGGAATGTCAGGATTGCTGCAGACCCTGTCGTGGCATCATATCTCCTTCCGGAAGCATTGTCCGTATTGGCGGCAGCACGTCCTGAGCTCGATTTTACCATAAGTTCCGTTGACCCTCATCGCAATACGCTCCGTACTGTCTCAAATGTCCCTGGATCCCATTTCGGTGCACCCGAGGATTCGGAAGTGGAGATTACCGTATCGCCGAGTCCTGAAACCATGGATTTCGAGGGGGAGGAGAAACTTGTCGGCGTGATGGATGCTGTCGTGGTCGCATCCCCTAAGAACAGGTCTGTATGCGGGGCTGCCGTTTCCGATTCTGACAATCCGCTCACTGCCAAGCCGTTTTCTACCATTGCCGGTATACCGGTTTCCAACAGGTTCGCTGTCTGGGAAGGCTACAGGCGTTTCCTGACCCCGGACCTCTTGGCGAGAACATGCATGGTATCAGCTTCCGTGGAGGCCGTGAAATCCGTTGTACGCGGTTCAGTATGTGTGCTGGGAATCGTGCCTGAGATGTCCGTCAGGGAGGAAATTTCGGAAGGAAGACTCCTGCGCATGCCGATATCCCTCCCGGACTATGCCTATGACGTGCATTTCAACCCTCTTCCGGAATTTGCCGGCAAGACTGTATGCCATCTTTTGAAAAAGACACTGAAAGACAAACTGTTAACCATATAATATATGAAACGTCTATTATTGATCATGAGCCTGTGCGCATTGACCTGCGCGTCATTTCAGGCAACCGCTTCGGAGCCGTACGCTCCCAAGACCAAGTTGAGGCCGACGAAGACATTGCTTCTCTATCCTGAGGGACAGGGGGTTGACAAAGGCATTGTCGAGAACGGGACAGCCGTAACCCTCGGCCCCGGCGTATCAAACGGAATCACCAAGCCGGAGACAATGAACGAGCATGGCCTGATCAAATATGTGAGCGACAGCGCCCGCATAGACATTTATCTCCCTAAGAAACGCAACGGGCAGATGATTGTCGTTTGTCCAGGCGGCGGATATTCCGGACTATCCTCATTCAACGAGGGTGCTTACGTGGCTGACTGGTGCGTAAAGCAGGGCATTTCGGTCTGCGTTGTAAAATACAGGCTGCCGAACAAGCATTGGGAGGTACCTCTCAACGACGTGCAGAACGCTTTCCGCTATTGCCGCGCCCATGCCGGGGAATGGGGCATATCCAGAATCGGCGTGATGGGATTCTCCGCCGGGGGACATCTTGCAGCCTCTGCATCGACATTGTTCGTGGACGAAGTCACCCGTCCTGATTTCTCCATCCTTGTATATCCGGTCATTTCCATGAATCTTTCCATCACCCACAAGGGAACTCATGACAATCTCATCGGCAAAGTCACGGATTGGGCCAATGACGACATGACAGTACGTGAGTTCGCCAAGAACAACAGCAAGTACAATGAACTGATGGACCGCTATTCATTGGAAAAGCAGGTGACGGAGAAAACTCCGCCTACCATCCTGCTGCTCAGTACGGGAGACGATATCGTGCCTGTTGATAACAGCCTTCTGTATTATGATGCTCTCCGCAGATGCGGCGTTCCGGCACAGATGCAGATATATCCTTATGGCGGACACGGCTGGGGATTTACCACCAAGGAGTTCGGTACCGACCGCCTGAAAGAATACAGGAACGTCTTCTTCGAGGCATTGAAGACGTTCCTGGCAGAGCAGTAGTTACCAGAGCAGGAGATGGCCGGGATCCACTCCTGCAACGGCTGACCACTTGATATTCATGGACTTGTCGAGACAATGGACATTTCCGGGATTCATATAGTCGACGGCATCGCCGATATAGATATCCCCGTTGTCCGGGTTCACGGCAAGTCCGTATGCTACCTGTATGCTGCTGTCGAGTGCGGATACTTTCACGTTCCCGGTCCTGGTGTCGATGGCGTACAGGTTGTTTCCGATTACGCTATAGTCTGGCCCGTAGACATTCTCAAGAGTATAGAGAGTCCCGTCATTCTGCACGAGGCATCGGCTGTATCTTACTCCGGCCAGTCCATCGCCCTGAGGCACAGTGCTTCCTGTGGACAGATCCACCTCCCAGACTCCTGACGGGGTCATCCAATAGTCTCCGAATGTGCTGACCCACAGACTGTTGCCCTCTGCTACGATGTCCTGCATATTCTTTACTGCAGTAATCTCGTCCACCACCTCGAACTTTCCGGCGTCAATCACGCTGATCCTGTCGTCGTAGGAATAATCAGACTTGAATCCGCCGCTGTTCGCCACATACAGTTTCCCTCCCTTGGAGACGATGCCTTCAGGCTGGTAGCCGACGTGCACGGAATCTACTGTCTCGTATGTCCTTGCGGACACCTTATATACGGCCCCGATTCTGTCAGGACCACCGTAATATGCTCCGGAATAAGAAGTTACATACGCATAGTCACCCTCGAAGGCTATACGCCTCGGGGAAGGGACCCTGACGGTCGCCACGTGTTTCTCGTTTTTCGGGTCAATGACCTCCACGAGTCCGGAATTGTTGATGACAAGCCATAATCTGTCGTTGAAGAAGGCAATATCGTTGCCTACGTCCCCCAGGCCCAGAACCTGGCCGGGATTCATCAGCTCGAATGAATTCCGGACATATTTCCCGTCAGAGAAACGGAAAAAGTCCAGGGACGCATTGTTCGTGCCCATTTTGCCCTCGTTGAGGACGAAAAGCTTCTTGAATGAGCCCGATGTTTCACCTACTGCGGCATTGACACCCGCAAGATCAGAATCATTGGAGGTGGTTTCAGACGATGGTTCGTCTTTGCTGCAACTCACGGCTATCGCCGCAAGGAGCGTGCTGAAAACCAGCAGTGCATTGTATTTCATAGAACGTTGAAAAATATGTGCGGCAAAAATAGTGAAAAACCGTGGATTTGCAATATCTCCGGTCAGAAAGAATATTCCGCTGCAAAAAGCACGTTGACACCCGGCATCGGATAGCCCTGTACGACCTGGTATCGGCTGCCAGTGAGGTTTCTCAATGCTATGCTGAGTATCAGCCTGTTACAAGCTGTTTGAGCCTTTTTTTCTTGTCCTTGGCATTTGCGTGAAGCCTTGCGTCCCGGGATCATTTCCTTGGAGACTGTTGCATCGCAGGTCGTCCACCGGTCCATATGGTAGTCCGTGAAATTGGCACTGCTGCTCCATCTTTCCCCGGTGAAGACAGAGCATAATGTGACTCTCCATCCACGGTATCCTGCAGAAGCCGTGATGCATCCGCTGTGCAGAGGGATATAAGGTATCTGGCCTCCGTATGAGGCGTTGCCCGGGTCGGTGCGGTCGGTGGATTTCTGCCAAGTGTATTTTGCTGTCAATGATGAGTTTATCCCGCACAGGGCATCGTTAGTCATTGTTATGGAGATGTCGCTGCCGAGTGTGTTTGCCCTCCCGATGTTGAACATGGTCCAGCGGAACTGGCTCGAAGTAGGCAGGGCGACAATCTTGTCTTTGACCCTGTAGCAGTAGATGTCAGCACGGGGTTCGATTCCGGTTCTCCCGCAGCGCATCGGCCAGATCAGGCCGAGATCGTACTGCGCAGCTGTTTCTGGCCGGAGTGCAGCATTTCCTATGGTGGTGTAATACAGGTCGTTGAAAGACGGCATCCGGAACACTTTCCTCGCGAATCCCTCTATTGCAGGACCCCTGTCCCCGCCTGCCGGCGTTATCCTGAACATAATGGCAGGGGAGAAGTCGTTCCTCGTGCGGTCCTCTCTTGAGAATGCACCTGCGCCGGTATTGTCATATTTGTCCGCGGCCATGCTATAGACTAAGCTTGCCGATATTCTGGCCAACTCCCAATGAAAATCCGATGCGGCTGCACCCCAGAAACTGAACCGTACCGGTCTGGCAAAATGCTCCGGATTGCCTTCCAATGCGGAATACTGGGCGTCGGCTGCAAGGTTCACGGAGCACCATCCGGATGGCTCGATTTTGCCTGAGGCGGAGATGTAACCGCTTGTCTGCCTGTAGGTAACGTCCACCGGCATGGTCTGGGGATTCCTGACCGGATCCGTGAAATATCTGCTTCTGTTGCGTGCGAATCTTCCTTTGAACATCCATTCCGGATGCATTCTGCCGGGACTTGAAAATCTGTATGAGCCCTGAATGAAAATGTCCCTGTCTTCCTGGCGGTCGCCTTCGCCCGGAAGACTGGCTGCGCTCCTGACTACTGGCCCTGGCAGCCCGCGGTCTGATTCATAATAATATGCAGATGCATCCCAGGCGGAATGTTCCCCGTGTCCTCCGGCCTTGAGGACTGCGCGTCCGGATGTGATGTCACCTCCCCTCCTTGTCATCGTGGTGTCGTAACCGGCAACATTACCGTCAGGCATGGAGATGAATTTGGTGGCGTGATATCGGTACCGGCCGTTGCTGGTGAGAAATTCCGCGTTCGCGGAAATGTAGGAGGATTTTCCAATCCGGAAATCCATGTTCAGCGAAGGAGACGCCGTTCCGGACGATCCGGCTTTGACCCTGCATGTGAAATTCGCCTTCCGGTCGTCCCTGAAAACAGGCACGGACGAATTGAGATACACAGAACCGGCTGATGCATATTCCCTTGCAGGCTGAAGGCCGAGGGACCTGTGACCGTTGTATATTTCCACGGAAGACAGCCCGTCCGCGGAAAATCTTCCGAGGTCCACCTGCATGTTCTGGGCATTGTCAATCTGTATACCGTCCACGAATACGGCCGTGTATTCCGTGCCGAGGCTTCTTATGTTCAATGTCTTGAGCCCTCCTATACCTCCGTAGTCCCGTACCTGCAGTCCGGCTTCTTCCCTCAGGGCGTCCGCTATGCACAATGTCGTCCCGAGTCTTTCCGGGCCGATTCTCCTTCCGGTTGCGAGGGGCCTTTTCATCATTCCCTCCACGGCGGATCCGGTTATTATTCCTCCGTACATCCCGGAATCCCGCCTGTTGCCTGTTTCAGAGACAGTGGTGTCGCGCATCTGGCTTGCAGCATTGGATACATGGAAATTCCCCGTCAGGCAAATGCCAGACAGGGAAACAGCCAATATCCTTCTTCTGAAATCCATCCTCAAGTCCGTTAGGCTCATATTGCCCAAATATCGCAATATCCACGGATTTCTCCAAACCGTTTTCCGTATTATTTCTTTTGCTTCTGTATTTCCTCCCAGCGGGAATACTGATCTGCTGTCAGCACTTTCTTGAGTTTCTTGGCAGCATCTTCTTCGTTCTTCACCATCTGCTCATAGCCCTGAGGTATCTCTCCCGGGCGGAATCCGTCTCCTTCAGGTCGCCCACCATCAGGCCTTCCACCCTGTGTCCTGTCGCCCTGAGGACGCTCTCCCTGAGGTCTCTCACCTTGAGGCCGGCCCATTTCAGGTCTTCCGCCGCCCATGCCCGGACCACCGCCAGGTCTTCCGTGACCGCCCATAGGAGGACGTCCTCCTTCCATGCCTCCCTCATGTGGCCGCATGCCTTCTCCTCCGGGATTCTGAGCGGATTCAGAAGCTTTCCGGACCTTTTTCTCCTGTTTGCAGAAGAATTTATATAACTGTTTCTCCTGTTTGTCGGACAGGTCAAGCCTGGAATCCATCCTGTCCACTTTCTGTTTTGCAATTGACTCGGGTGTCCGCCCGGAAGGTTTGTCCTTCATTCCGTTCTCCGGCCTGCCCTGAAGGCCCTGTGCGAAAAGCGCGGATGCGAATGTGCAGCATAATGCAAATGCCAATGTCTTCTTGATATTCATGATGTTACGAATTTTATTCCTGGCTGCGGAATTGCCAAATCCATGCCATTTGACCAGCCCGGATGTGCGTAACGTAATGTATTCCGGCCAAAAATTGCTATATTTGCCGACCTTATAATATTAATTATGGACAAGAACAGTTATGCATTGGGAATGAGCATTGCCCACAACATGCTCCAGTCCGGGGTGAAGGAGATTTCCATCGATGATTTCACAGCCGGCCTGAAAGCCACTCTTGCAGGACAGGAGCCTGCGATTTCCTATGAGGAGGCCGGCGCTCTTCTCGACAAATATTTCGCTGAGATCCAGGAGAAACAGGCTGCCGAGCAGGCCGAGGTGGCCGAGGTTATGAAACGTGAAGGTGAGCGTTTCCTTGCCGGGAACGCGAAGAAGGAAGGAGTGACGGTATTGCCGAGCGGACTCCAGTACAAGGTCATCAAGAATGGAAACGGACGCAAGCCGGGCCGCACCGACAAGGTGAAATGCCATTATGAGGGCACTTTCCCGGGAGGAGAGAAGTTCGACAGCTCCTACGACCGCAAGCAGCCGGCCGTATTCGGTGTCAATCAGGTGATTGCAGGATGGACAGAGGCTCTCCAGCTCATGCAGGAAGGCTCCGAGTGGGAGCTCTACATTCCTTACAATCTTGCGTACGGCGAGGCCGGAGCTCCGGGAGCGATTCCTCCGTATGCGGCATTGGTCTTCAAGGTGGAACTGATAGAGGTATTGTAATTCCTTACAGGAGACCTTGTTCCGAGAAATAGCGCCAGAGCGGGGCGGCCATCAGAGCCTGCTTTATCTGGTCATTGACCATCAGGTCTTTTACCTGGGCAGTGTCAAGCAGCACGATTTCGAGATCTTCGGTGCTGTCGAGATGCTGCCCTGATATTTTTCTTACACCCTCCGCAACGAAGCAATGCGAAAGGTTGTCCGTGGTGCTGGAGTTGCCGGAGACGGTCATGATTTTCCTCCATTTCCCTTCGCCATATCCTGTCTCCTCCATCAGTTCCCTTTTCGCGGCATCGAGCGGGTCTTCTCCCTCCTCGATCACGCCTGCCGGAATCTCGAAGCAGGTCTTGCCGAGTCCGTGGCGGTATTGACGTTCCATTACGAATTTCCCGTCCTCGGTGATGGCGATGACATTGACCCAGTCCGGATATTCCAGGACATAGAATTCCGGATTCTGCCTGCCGTCAGGCAGTTCCACGCAGTCCCTGCGCACGGTCAGCCACGGCCTGCGGAACAGGTATTCGCTCTTGAGCACTTTCCATTTCCCTTTCTCGGATATTGCGTCTTCCATAATGCGGTTATTCAAAAAATTTCCGTAAAGATACTTATTTTTCCATTTGGCGGTGTTATCTTTGCGAAGTGACCACTTAAATTATGCATTATATGAAGAAATTTTTGCTTTCCGCCGCGGCTTTGATCATTGCGGCATCGGCATTTGCCCAGAACTATGAATCAAAACGTCCGGCGGTGGAAGACCGTCTGTTTGTCTCGCAGGCAGTCGAGAATGAAATTGCAAGGGTGACCTCGCTGCTGACCAATCCGAGATTGGCATGGATGTTCTCGAACTGTTTCCCTAACACTCTCGATACGACCGTGCATTTCGGAAAGGACGAGAACGGCAACTGGAGGACATTCGTCTATACAGGTGACATCCACGCGATGTGGCTCAGGGATTCAGGAGCCCAGGTATGGCCTTACGTGCAGTTCGCCGACAGGGACGAGAATCTCCGCAATCTTCTTGCAGGTGTCATCAACTGCCAGTTCTCGCTGATCTGCATTGACCCTTATGCCAATGCGTTCAATGACGGGCCGACAGGCGGTGAATGGCAGTCTGACCAGACCGAGATGGACCTGAACGTACACGAGCGCAAATGGGAGATTGACTCGCAGTGTTATCCGATCCGTCTGGCATACCATTACTGGAAGACCACGGGTGACGAGTCAGTGTTCGGCCCGGTGTGGGTAGAGGCCATGGGCAAGATACTCAATACGTTGAAGACACAGCAGAGGAAAGATGGCCTCGGCCCTTACAGTTTCCTCCGCAAGACTGACAGGCAGCTTGACACCAAGGCTTGCCGCGGATATGGCAATCCTGTGAATCCTGTTGGACTGATCGTGTCTTCATTCCGTCCTTCCGACGACGCCACCACATTCGATTTCCTGGTTCCGTCCAATTTCTTCGCTGTCAGTGCGTTGAGGAAGGCTGCAGAGATTCTTGAGACTGTGAACGGTGAGAAGAAACTCGCGAAGGAATGCCGTGCACTCGCTTCCGAGGTTGAGGCGGCCCTGAAGAAATATGCAGTGGTGGAGCATCCTGAGTTCGGAAAGATTTATGCCTTCGAGGTGGACGGGTTCGGCAACAAATATCTCATGGACGATTCCAATGTGCCGAGCCTTCTCGCCATGCCTTATCTCGAAAGTGTACCGTTCGATGACCCTGTATGGCAGAATACGAGGAAGTTCGTATGGAGCAAGTCCAATCCATATTTCTTCAGCGGAAAGGCTGCCGAGGGAATAGGCGGACCTCATGTGGGATATGACATGATATGGCCTATGAGCATCATCATGAGGGCTTTCACTTCGAATGACGACAAGGAGATCAAATGGTGCATCGAGACTCTGATGAAGACAGATGCCGGTACGGGTTTCATGCATGAGTCCTTCCACAAGGATAATCCTGCAGACTTCTCCCGCAGCTGGTTCGCCTGGGCCAATACCTTGTTCGGCGAGCTCATCGTGCATCTTGTGGACAACGGAAAGCTCGACCTCCTGAACTCCATCAAGGTTAAATAATGGAAATATTCGCTCTTGTTTCGGGAATCCTTTTCCTGATACTGGAAATACGACAGCACAATCTGATGTGGCTCCTGCAGGCAATCTCGGGAGTCGCATCTGTCATTGTGTTCTGCCGTCAGGGGCTCTATGCCTCGATGGGATTGAACGTCTATTATGTGGTGATGGCTGTATGGGGATATGTCCAGTGGAAGGCTGATTCGGGTTCCGTGGATTCAGGAGCTGTACATCTGAGGAAATTGTCGGGTTCGGTAGTTGCCTTGAGCGTCATTGCCCAGGCAGTTGGCACTGTGCTGTTTATCTACGTCCTGCGGCTGCTCGGCGACCCTATGTCCGGACTTGACGCCGGAGTTACTGTCCTGAGCCTTGTCGCAACCTGGTGGCTCGTCCGCTCATACAAGGAACAATGGATTCTCTGGATTCTCGCTGATGTCCTTACCGCCGTCATGTGCGCCTCCCAGTCTCTCTGGTGGATGTGCGCCCTTTATGCCTTCTACACCGTCTCCGCCGTTTACGGCTTCTTCTACTGGCGCCGCCGGGGAGAATATGTCGGTGACTGAAGTTTAAAATTTCTCCCAAATATTTAAGATTCATATATTTCTTCCATGAAATAGCCACTTTTAATAGGATTAATTTCGGAGAAGACATAGTTTTGCACCGACTCGTACAAGATGTATGAGGGAATTCAATGTGTGTAAAATATGATACGAAATGAGGAAAGATACAATAGGGCGATATGCGGACGTGGTCTCGGAACCGGGATTTAAGGCGGTTTTCTGCGACAAGGATAATAAGGATGTAGTCAGGGACCTGATTAATGTGTTTTTGCCTACGAATCGGGAGGTGACATCGTTCAGGCTTATGCGAACCGAACTCCCGGGGAAGACTGACAAGAATAAGACGATCCGTATTGACCTCAGATGTGTTACTGTAGAAGGAACGGAGATTATCATTGAGATGCAGAACTACAAGCAGCATAATTTCTTCCGTCGCTGCCTGTATTACTCCTCGAAAGTGTATGAATCAAAATTAAAAGCAGGAAAAAAGAAAGAGAAAATTGATGAAGAATACAGAGTGCCTCCAGTTTATTTAATTGTGGTATTGAATGTCGTAAACAATCATATAGTCGAGCCGGAGGACAGAGAAAAGTATGTTTTCGAGTACACTTTCAGGGAAAAAGAGACTATGGAGGTACCGGATGAAACAATTTCTATTATCTTTGTAGAACTGAGCCGCTTCGTCAAGCCACTTTCAGAATGCGCCAATGCTGTTGACAAGTGGTGTTATGCTTTGAAACATATAGGAAGTATGGATAATTTGCCGGAGGAATTGGCCTCTGAAGAAATTGACCGGTTGTTCAGAGCGGCGGAGATAGCTCATTTTAGTGAAAACAAAAGAAGAGCTTACGAGGAGGATATTATGAGAGAACGTGATTATTGGGCACAACTCAGATATGCCAAGGACACTGGGGTTGAGCAGGGCCTTGCCGAGACTGCCATGAACCTGAAAGCGATGGGGATGTCCTTCGAGTTTATTCTCAAGGCCACCGGCTTGAGCGAAGACAAACTCAAGAGAATCCTGTCATAGCCGCTATTTTGTGTTTATGAGTTGTTTGTAGTTGGCAACTCTATACCATGCCCTGGCATTTTCTTTTGTAAAGGGCCATAAAAAGACCAAGTGTCATATATTGCGCCGAGTATCTTCACCTGCTGTCGTTTAATCGGGCGCATGAGCAGGAAAAAGCCGGATGTTGGGCGTTCCGCAGGAGTTTCCGAAGGCGGAATGACAATCTTCTGGTATTGCTATGTTGCTATTCTATCAAATTTGTTGTGTCCGTCTTTAATTGTAAGCCTCCGCTGAAGCACGTATTGCAATTAGTCCCGATTTGTTGAGATTAG
>JBJEBJ010000028.1:0-16080 GCA_051869955.1 Candidatus Cryptobacteroides sp. | reverse complement strand
CCCTCCCTCAAAATCAGGTGGTTAGATCTCTATTAGCTGCAATGTGGGTTAACTGCATTTTGGCTGATTTATTTTTGTGCCATATCATCGGGCGTCCTTCTGTCATTCCGACCGGGCGCAACGAATGGAGAAATCTCAGAACGGAAGATCGTCCTCCGGCATGTCATCTATCGAGTGAGGCGGAACCTGCTGGGACCCGGCCCCGTATGATGGAGCGAATCCGGCCGGAACATCCTGATATCCGGCTGCAGGAGCGGCATTTGCTGTATTCTGGCCGTATGCCGGGGCTCCATAAGCCTGGCCGGCAGGGGCCTGAGCTCCGGCAGGAGAAATCCTCCATGCGCGGAGATCAGTGTACCATTTGCCGTTGAACTCCCGGCTGGACACGTTGAATGCCACCTTTATCTGGTCACCAGGCTGGTATCTCTCCAGATCCTTCACCTTGTCCGCGCCCCACACGCTGAAACAGGCCTTGGCAGGGAAATTCCCTTCCTGGAACTCTATTACGAATTCCTGCTTGGCCCAGTCTCCACGTGCAGACTTGCCGGACTGGATACCCATTTTCTGTATGAGTCTTCCTTCGATTTCCATGTCTGGAATTATTCAGCAGTCTCCTCTACAGGTGCAAGCCTGTTGACTTTCACGATGTCGAGATCGAAGATAAGGGTGCTGTTAGGTTCGATGCCCCTGTTGCCGTTCTCGCCATAAGCGAGTTCTGCAGGAATGAAGAGCCTCATTGCACCGCCCTCGCCGATCAGCTGGAGACCCTCGGTCCATCCTTTGATCACGCGGTTGAGAATCATGCGTACGCCGTCCTTGGTCTTAGGGGACTCGTCGAATACGGTTCCGTCAAGGAGAGTTCCCTTATAATGTACATATACTGTGTCTGCAGGACCCGGTTTTACATCGTTTCCGGCATTGCGGATGATGTACTGGAGGCCGCTTGCAGTGGTCTGCACGCTGTCCTTCTTGGCGTTCTCGGCAAGGAACTTGATCTCTTTCTGCTTGTTGAGAGCCATGGTGTAGTCACGTCTCTTGGCAAGATAGCTGTTGAAAGTCTCGTTGATGGCCTCAGGGTTGATCTTGAACTGCTTTGCGTAGTTGCTGTCGCTGTAGTTGCCCTTTGCCTGGAGGAAGTCGATGATACCCTTCTTGATGAGAGCATAGTTGAGGTCCTCACCGAAATTGTAACCTTTGATGAATGAGCCGAAGTTCACGCCCATGAGGTAGCTTACTGAATCTATCTCGCTTCTTCTTGGTGCGAAGTCTTTAGGATTTACCGGTTTTACTACTGCTGTAGAGTCAGCTCCGGCGGCTGTAGCCTTTGAACTGCCGTTTGATGAGCAGGATGCTGCGGCGATGAAAACAAGTGCAGCAGCGATGATTTTGATGGTTTTCATTGTTCTATTGTTTTTTAACATTTTTCTTCGGACCGCAAATATCGCAATTTTATTTCATATTTCCTTTCCGCTTCAAATCTTTCTATACAAAAATTTTGATATAATGATATTTTTTCGTTAAATTTGATTGCTTGACACTCTACCTGAGCGAATATGGATATCGACACTTCACAAATACATTCCAAACTGAAGGAATTCTTCGGTTTCGGAGCGTTCAAGGGGAACCAGGAAGAAATCATTGTGAATCTGCTTCATGGGCGTGATTCCTTTGTCATAATGCCTACGGGAGGGGGCAAATCGCTATGCTACCAGCTGCCGGCCCTTCTGCTTCCGGGTACCGCCATCGTGGTATCCCCGCTGATTGCGCTGATGAAGAACCAGGTCGATGCCATCAGGGGTTTCGTTTCCGGAAACGAAGGTATAGCGCATTTCCTCAATTCATCGTTGAACAAGGCACAGATTGCCGAGGTCAGGGAGGACCTGCAGTCCGGTGTCACCAAACTTCTTTACGTGGCTCCCGAAAGCCTTACCAAAGAAGACAATGTCGCGATTCTCAGGGATATACATATATCATTCTTTGCTGTGGACGAGGCTCATTGCATCTCTGACTGGGGGCATGATTTCCGTCCGGAATACCGCCGTATCAGACCTATCGTGGATGAAATTGGCAGGGCTCCAATCATCGCGTTGACCGCCACGGCCACCCCGAAGGTCCAGAATGACATCATCAAGAATCTCGGAATCCCGGATGCCACGGTTTTCAAGTCATCGTTCAACAGGCCGAACCTTTATTATGAGGTAAGGGACAAGGTCGAGCCGGAGAAGGACATCATCAAATACATAAAGCAGAATCCGGGAAAGGCGGGGATAATCTACTGCCTCAGCAGAAAAAAGGTCGAGGAACTTGCCAATATATTGACCATCAATGGTATAAAGGCTGTGCCTTATCATGCCGGACTCGATGCGAAGGTTCGGGCCGAGAATCAGGACCGCTTCCTGATGGAGGATGTGGACGTCATAGTCGCCACCATAGCATTCGGAATGGGAATAGACAAGCCTGACGTGAGGTTCGTTATCCATTATGACATCCCGAGGAGTCTGGAGGGGTATTACCAGGAGACCGGAAGAGCCGGACGGGACGGACGGGAAGGCGTGTGCATCACATATTATAGCTATAAGGATATCTGCAAACTCGAGAAATTCCTTCAGGGGAAGCCGGTTTCCGAGCAGGAGATCGGGCGTCAGCTTCTGATGGAGACCGTTTCGTATGCCGAGTCTGGCGAATGCCGGAGGAAACTCCTTCTCGGATATTTCGGGGAGGACTATTTGCAGGACAATTGCGGAGCCTGCGACAATTGCATGAATCCAAAGCCGAAGTTCGACGCACGCAACGACATGAAGCTTGCCATAGATCTCGTGGCTTCCCTTCCGGAGCATTTCAAGGTGGAGCATCTTGCGAATGTCCTGGCGGGAATAAATACTGCGATGGTCAAGTCCTACAGGCACGACAAGTCACCGTTCTTCGGGAAAGGTGCAGACCATAATGTCAAATTCTGGGAAATGATTATCCATCAGGGGCTTATCATGCGTCTGCTGAGCCGCAACATCGAGTCATATGGACTTGTGTCCACGACCGGAGCCGGACTGGAATTCGCTGCAGACCCGCGTGAACTCCTGCTGGCCGGCGACAGGAATTTCACGGAAGGTACTGATGAAGATGATGATGACACTGTTGCAGGATCTCCGGCGAGGGGAGGTTCAGGAGGAGACCCTGTGCTCCTTTCGATGCTGAAGGATCTTCGGAAGGACATTTCCAGGAAACTGAATCTTCAGCCGTGGGTAATCTTCAGCGATACCTCGCTCGAGGACATGTCAATAATGTATCCGGAGACTTTGGACGAGCTCAAGACATGCCAGGGAGTCGGTGAGGGCAAGGCCCGCAAATATGGCAAGCCGTTCATGGACCTTATCAGCAAGTATGTGGAGGAAAATGAGATAGACCGTCCGGACGATTTCCTCGTGAAATCGATGCCTAACAAGTCTTCCGAGAAAATCTACATCATCCAGAGCATCGACAGGAGGATGGATCTCGAGGACATAGCCGAGGCCAAGGGCATGGAGATGGACGAGTTCATGAGTGCGGTCGAGAATATCGTGGAGTCAGGCACCAGGCTGGATTTGAACTACTACATCGACCAGAACATGGATTCCGATGTGGTTGACGAGATATATGACTATTTCAGGAACGAGGCGGAGTCTGATTCTCTTGAGGATGCGCTGAACGAGCTCGGCGGTGACTATGAAGAGATGGAAATCCGTCTGGTCCGCATCAAGTTCCTTTCCGAGGTTGCCAATTGACAGATCTCCCCATTTGCTTCGGCCTCAAATCCTGCACATCACAGGCTTGCGCTTCTCGAAATGAACTGCGTACCTGTACCCGCAACTTTTCACGAACCCGGACATTCTTCCGAAATTGAATCCCACATGTCCGGCATCGTGCGAATCTGATCCGAAACTCAGCATTTCACCGCCCAGTTCACGGAAACGTCTCAGAATGTCCCTGTCCGGCTCCGGGACTCTTCCTGAGTATGACTGATATGTCTTCGTGTTGATTTCCAATGCCTTGCCGTTCTCGGCGAGATACCTGAGAATCTCATCCATCACATCCGGGAAGTCCTTCAGCAAGATGCTGCATTGCGGATAAGGAGCATATCGTGCCACATAGTCGTAATGCCCCATTATGTCGAAACGGTCTCCGAGCCATACCATCTCTTCATAAAGAGTCTCAAGATAATGGCCATATGCCGTCTTCCAGTCCTTGCCTTCGTAGTATCCGCCCCAAAACGGGTCGGTTCCGTCAAGATAATGCACTGACGCAATCACTTCGTCGAAACTGAATTCCGCAAGGTGGGCGGAGATTTTCTCCCGCTCGCTCTTCTGCAAGCCGATTTCTATTCCCTTGAATATCCTGAACCCGGGGAATTCTTCAGACAGAATTCCGTTGACCCTGTCTATCTCCCGGTCCCGGGCCTCCACCTCGAATACCTCAGGCACGCACTCCTCATGCTCCGCCTTCATGGGAGGAACATAAAAATCGCAATGATCAGTGAAGCAGATTCCCTCCAGACCCTTTTCGGCAGCACTTCTGGCGGAAGCCTCCACGCTCGTGCGGCCTCCGTCGAATGAGAATTGGCAATGATTGTGATTGTCGTACATCGTGCCGCTAACTCAGCCCGTCAATATGTCCGTCCACCACGTCAATCCTCAGGGCCTGAGGCGATTTAGGCAGGCCAGGCATCCTGATGATGTCCCCGGCGATGGCCACTATGAGCTCCGCTCCGGCATTTATAACGATATCCTTGATGTCAAAGGTGAAGCCGTCCGGAGCTCCGTAGCGTTTCGGGTCCTGGGAGAATGAATACTGGGTCTTGGCTATGCAGACAGGGAATCCGGCATATTCAGTACCCTCGATTTTGGCAAGCATCTTACGTGCCTCAGGACTGAACTCTACATCGGAAGCACGGTAAATCTCCTTCGCAACCTTGCGGATTTTTTCCTCGATGCAGTCTCCGTCCGGGTAAATGAACTCAAGCGGCTTCGAAGGATTCTCCTCTATAGTCTTGACTACCAGTTCGGCAAGTTCCACAGCACCTTCACCGCCTCTCGTGAAGGCATCGTTCAATGCGAATGGAACTCCGAGGGATGCGCAATGCTCCCTGACCATCTCTATCTCGTTGTCCCGGTCATCCCCGTATTTGTTGAAGCATACCAGCACGGTCTGTCCGAACTTCCGGAGATTCTCGATATGCCTGTCGAGATTTGCAAATCCCTTTCTTACACCGTCCTCTGACGCCTCCGCAATTTTGTCCGCAGGCACGTCCCCGTGCATCTTCAGGCCTCTCAGAGTGGCCACGAGCACTGTCAGGGACGGATTCAGTCCGCTTTTGCGGCATTTGATGTCGAAGAATTTCTCTGCTCCGAGGTCTGCACCGAAACCTGCCTCGGTGATAGTGTATTCCCCGTAAGACATGGCCATCTTCGTGGCTATTATGGAATTGCATCCGTGAGCAATATTCGCGAAAGGACCTCCGTGAATGAATGCCGGAGTACCTTCGGTAGTCTGCACCAGGTTAGGGTTCATTGCGTCAAGCAGCAGTGCCGTGATAGCTCCGGCTACCCCCATGTCCTTGACCCTGAACGGTTTGTTGTCAAGAGTATAGCCGAGCAGGATGTTCTCAACACGTCTTCTCAGGTCCTCCACGTCTTTGGAGAGACACAGGATGGCCATGATTTCGGACGCCGGAGTAATGTCGAAACCGGATTCCTGCACGAGCCCGTTGGTATGGGGGCCGAGTCCTGTGACGATGTGCCTGAGCGAACGGTCGTTGACGTCCATCACCCTCTTCCAGAGAATCTGCTTGAGACCGAATCCTTCTGCCTGATGCTGATATAGATAATTGTCGAGCAACGCCGAAATCATATTGTTCGCCGATGTTACGGCGTGGAAATCTCCCGTGAAGTGCAGATTGATCTTTTCCATCGGAAGAATCTGTGCATATCCGCCTCCTGCAGCCCCTCCTTTCATGCCGAAGCACGGTCCGAGAGATGGCTCCCTGAGCGCAGCCACTGCCTTCCTGCCGATTTTGGAAAGGCCCAGGGCCAGTCCCACCGACACTGTCGTCTTGCCGATTCCGGCCTTGGTAGGAGTGATGGCCGTCACAAGTATCAATTTGCTCTTCCTGACCTTCTCTTCGTTGATGAGGGAAAGAGGCACTTTGGCCATGTTCTTTCCGTAAGGCTCCAAAGCTTCCTGCGGGATGCCGAGGTTGTCTGCGATTTCCGTGATTGGGCGAAGCTCAATGCTTCTTGCGATTTCGATGTCGGACTTCATAGTATCATGTTTTATTCGGATTCGCGAAGATACTACAAAAAATCCTAATCCTGCCAACGGAAGGCCTTTAACGGAGCAAAATAATCGTTTTCCATCTCTCCGGAGTCTCGGAAAAAACTCTACAAAAACTCTACAAAGTCTACGTCAAACCTCTACTGGCAAATTATAAGAATATTGATAATCAATTATTTTATGATTTTTTAACCTTGTTGATAAACTCTACAGTCCGGTTGTAGACCTCTTTATTTAAATGTTTTTATAATATCTTTGCAAAAACGACTATCCGATATGTTTGGCAGAAAGAATACAGACCGGCTCATAGAGAACATCGACAAGTATTTCGATTCGCTTGACCAGGCTCTTCTCGTCTATAAGGAAGGAGTGAGGAACTACCTCTACTCCAACAAAAATGAATTCAACGACAATCTCCAGAGCATCTCCCGCTTCGAGTCGGAGTCTTCTTCTCTCCGGAGAGAGATAGAGAACGCCTTGTACACCCAGACAGCCCTCGTCCGCTCCCGAGGAGACATAATGAGGATGCTCGACAAGACCAGGAACATCGTGGACATGCTGTACGACAGCATATTCCAGTTCGAGATTGAGACCCCGTTCATCCCTTCCGAGATGAATGCCGACTTCATCAAGCTCACGGAATTCGCAGTGCTCTCCCTCGAGGCCCTCGTCCCGGCTGCGAAATCCTATTTCAGGGACCCCCAGACCATACCGGACAAGATCAGCCGGGCCTACTATTACGAAAAGGAGGCGTCCAGATACGCCATAACCATCAAGCGCACGGTATTCCACAAGATGGATGGTCTCAAGCTCAGCGAGAAATTCCACCTCAGATATTTCGCCCTCCATATTGAAAACCTGTCCAAGGCTGCCGGAAACCTTGCCGACCAGCTTGCAGTGATGGCGATACGCAGGACATTGTAACAATCATCGACCTTCCTCATGGCAGCAGCAATCATGATATCCCTCGCTTGCGTAGTCTCCTTCTGGTACATCCTGAAGGAATATCCTTCGCTATACGGGGTCATCATACCTACATGCGTTCTCAGGCGCCGCCTGTTCAAGGTCATTGTCATAGTTTCCGCATCATTTGCCGCATCATTTGCCGCCTTCGTTGCACATCGTGGTGGTGTGGCCCTATTTCCTTCAGGTACTGCGACTTACGTATATGCGGTCACAGCAGTGTCGGCACTCCTTGCCGTATTCGCCCTTGAATTCATGGGCATCCCTTCATCTGCCGCACTCGCCGTCTTCGGCGCCGTCGAAGGGGCCAGGATAATGGCAGTCCAATATTACTCTCCGGACTATGCAGCCCTTCTCTTCTGGGCCGTGGCAGCAGTATCCGTCACCCTTCTTTCCCTCCTTGTCTATACCGCTCTCAGATGGCTCATAAGGCACACCAAGGTGCATTTCCTCAAGCTGTCAGAGTATATGAGATACGCCGTCATCATTGCCGTCATCCTTCTCTCCGCCGGAATTGGATACAATTACGGAGATTTCATTGCCGGCATTGCATGCGGCCACTTCAACCTATGGATCACTATTCCTCTTGTCGTTGTCGTCTTTGCGCTTCCACAGCTCATCATGTGGCGCATGGCCGAGAACCTGAGTGACCTCGTCTCCGAGAAATGCGAGGAGTGGAACACGATGACCATCCTCTCCGTCATCGTCTCCCTTTCCATCGTATATATCGGAATAGACTTGTTCTTCGGAGCCGATATGCCGCCTGTGGCTCCCGTACCGTTAGTATATGCAGGTATTGTCGGTGTGGAGATTGCCCGCAGGCGCATCTTCATCGAGAATGAATCAGCGGTCAGGGCGATTTCCGGACTCTTCGTAGTCCCGGTCACCGCTTTCCTTATATCCCTGATGATACTCCGCCTGACAGGCAGCCAGTCCACGGGCTCCGGACTGGGAGATTTCTCCGTGATTCTGCTCGTCCTCGCAGTGGCCCTCTTCGTCATATCGGCCAATTATGTCTCCGCCCAGGTGCGCAAGAAAAAGGAGATGGAAAGGATAATGTATGCCCAGCAGAACGAAATCTTCGAGAACAACCGTGCCCTTAACGAAATGGAAATCAAGACGGTCCTCAGCGAGAACCGCCTCCTGCACGATACTCTCGAGCTGAAGCGCAAGGAGGCCATGAACATCGCCCTGAGCATATGCGAGCAGAAAGAATATCTCGAGACCCTGAACGACATTGCCGGAAGAATCCCCCAGGCGGCTTCCGACGAGGACAGAAACGCCCTCGTCTCCGAGCTTCAGGCCTCCATCAAGAGACGTCTCTCCTTCGACCAGGAAATTGACTCGTTCTATTTCTACGCCCAGGCAGAGGCAGTCCACAAGGACTTCGCCCTCAGGCTCTCCGAACGCTTCCCTTCACTTACCGAACAGGACAAGAGGCTCGTGACGCTGCTCCGCCTCGGATTCTCTTCGAAATACATAGCCGCCCTCATGAACGTATCCACCAAGACCGTGGAAATAGGCCGCTACCGCCTGAGGCAGAAGCTGAAGCTCTCCAAGGGCGACAACCTCGTGAATTTTATAAAAACTTTATGATAACAACCGCTTAATTCTAACATTATGAAACGATTACTGAGTGTAATGACAATGGCGCTCATAGCGTCGTCCGCCCTGACCGCACAGGTCATGGAGACGGAAGAAGAGGATGTGAACCAGTACGGACAGGTAGTGAAATCTGTTCCGGTACAGGGTTCCATGCAGGATGGCATCCTCGTGTTCCAGAACAAGAAAGCCAATTACAAGATGTGGTTCGACATCAGAATCCAGGCTGATGCAGCTGTATTTTTCGGAGCACCGGATTTCTGTGCAAAACAGCTTGACGGGAAAGACAATACCAACCATATCGGAAACGGCCTGAACATCCGCCGCGCGCGTTTTGCCGTGAAGGCCCAGCTCGACAAGAACTGGTACGGTGAAATCGACACCGACTGGACCAGCGGTATTCCTGAGATCAAGGACGCCGTGGTTGCCTTCACCGGAGTAGAAGGGCTCGAACTCAAGGCCGGAAACTTCAAGGAGAACTTCTCCATACAGAGAAACACCACCTCCCGCTACCTCATGTTCATGGAGCGTGCCATGGTGACCGGACTTGCACCTTCACGTCACCTCGGATTCAATGCCAGATATGCTCATAACTGGCTCTGGGCATCAGCAGGAGTGTTCGGACCTGAACTGAAAGGCTCCGAGGAGCAGACCGCAATGGAAGATGGCAACAAGGATTTCGGCTTCAATGAAGGCCTCTCCTACACCGGCAAACTTGTATTCCGTCCGCTCTGGAAATCCCCTAATTCCTCACTGCACATCGGCGGCGCATTCTCCTACAGGGAGCCTAAGCTGACCAGCACCGACGGCTACAACTGCATCCGCTACAGCAGCAGGAACTCCACCAACATCAACCGCAAGAAATACCTCGACACAGACGTTATCAAGGGACTCGACCATGAACTTGCATGGACCGCAGAACTTGCAGGACACTGGAAACAGCTCCGTTACGAGGCCGCCTACATTGCAAGGGGTGCCGTCCTCGACAGGAGCAAGAACGACCTCGGTACACAGTGGGCTGAAGGATGGTATGCACAGGCCAGCTGGCTCCTCTTCGGCGGATCCCAGAACTATGACGCCGACGGTGCAAAATACACCCGTACCACCTCCGAGCGCAAATGGGGCAACCTCGAGCTCGCCCTCAGATATGAATATTGCGACTTCAATACCGGCAAGCTCTTCTCCAAAAAGGCTGACATCTACGGTGGTAGCGCAGAAGCATGGACTGTTGGCCTGAACTATTATCCTTCCAAGAACGTGAAGCTCGTGCTCAACTGGCAGTACAACAACAACGACCGTTTCGCAAACGGCAAGGGCAAGCTCTACACCGGCTACGACCTCGAGGGCAAACCGACCAAGGACCCTTCCAAGGTGGTTGCTGCTGACGGCAAGGGAGGCGTTGACTATCAGATGCTTGCACTCCGCGTACAGGTAGCCTTCTAATTCCGGATTCCGATGTTGAACTGTAAATTATTGAAATACATTATGAAACATATATTCTTACCAATGGCGGCCATAGCCGCTTTCGCAGTGGTTTCCTGCGTCAAGGACGAGCGCGACCCTAATGCTCTCATTCCGGAGGAGAAGCCGGAGGCCCCGGTTACCTTGCTCATAAATGAACTTGATCCTAACAACAAGAAACTCGAGTTCTTCAACAATGGAACCGAGGAAATCAGCCTTAAGGGCTGCTACATGATTAAGGACGGTACCGACAGATGGGAATTCCCGGATGTGAAAGTCGCTCCTAAGGGTTTCATCGTATATACAGCAGGTAGTACTGATCTTAATGAAGGACCTTCATTCGGCATGTCCCCGACAAAAGGATTCAAGATGGAATTGTTTGACAAGAACGATAAGGCTCTTGACGTAGTGGACAACTCCAAGGATAATGAAAAATTCTTTGAGTTCGAAAAAGGAATAGATCCTGTACAGACTCTTGGAAGAAAGACTGACGGAGACCCCCAGTGGGTTATTTTCTGCCCTGGCACTATCGGCGGGTCCAATGCTGGAGGAACGTTCGTACAGAATTGGGGAGAAGCTCCTAAAGCAGGCAAACTCGTTCTCAATGAACTGAATGGCAATGACAAGTACATTGAATTCCTCAATATTGGCAATGCGGATGTTGACCTTGAGGGCTGGAATATGTACAAGGATGAATCCGAGACTCCGAACTGGACAGGACAAAAGGGAATGAAAGTCGCTCCGGGTGAGTATTATGTGCTTCAGTCTGTTGACATCAATAACCCTTCAGGCGATGCTGCATACGTTCCTGATTATACAAAAGAGTTCAACTCAGGTCTTTCTGCCAAGAAAGGTATCAAGATTGAACTTAAAAATGAGAAAGGAGAGCAGGTGGATATTTTCGTGCGCGGCGAAACAATTGGCGCCGGGCTCTCCCAGGAAAAGGAATTGTCTTATTCGAGAGTCCCTGACGGAACTGGTGATTTCGTGTACGCTGCACCTACAAGAGGCTCCAAGAACGGGGATAAAGTGTCAGACATACCACAGATTTAAACAACAATATAATATTCATAACAATTATGGCAGAACTTAAAATCGGCGAGATCTCAAAACCTCGCTTCGAATTCCGCTCATTCGGACAGTGTTTCTGTGAGGCCCACAAGAGAATGGCCCGCCTGTCCGTTCCTGTCCCTGAGAAAGTATGGGAGAGAGAAAGCGACGAGATTTACATCATCTCCCGCAAGAACGACATCAACAACACCAAGATCCGCAACGGCAAGATGGACATCAAGACCTATGTCCAGACCGTGGACGGCCTCGAGCAGTGGAACCCGTTGATGAAGGGAGAATTCCCTATCTCACGCGAAGTGCTTGAGAAAGAAGTATTTCCTGCTTTCATGGTGGAGATGCCCGTCCTTGACAAGGATACCTATACCTACGAGGAGTTCATCGCAATGGTCAAGGCCAATCCGGACCTCGCAGCAGTGAGGGTTCACAAACAGCGCTTCGGCTACATGGTCAACGACACTATCTGCGAGGTTGGAAACGTTCTCATCAACGGAGCCAAGGTTGTCACCATCAACTCCGAGTCCACCGAAATCGAGGATATCAAGAAGACCATCGCCGACTGCGGCCTCGAGGGAGTGGAGAACATCAATTATCTTCAGGCAATCAAGAGAGTCATCGGTATGTCCGACAAGCCTCTTGCAAACGAATAATGAATTATGGCACAGGAAATTGAAAAGAAATTTCTGGTAGCCGGCAACTTCAAGCCGGCTGCCAAGAAGGCTACCCGCATCACCCAGGGATATCTCAGCTCCGTACCTGAGCGTACGGTACGCGTGAGGGTGAAAGGCGAGAAAGGTTTCATCACGGTAAAAGGCATCGGCAACGACAGCGGAGCCAGCCGCTTCGAATGGGAGAAGGAAATCCCTGTTGAAGAAGTCAAGGAACTCCTCAAGATTTGCGAGCCTGGCGTCATTGACAAGACCAGATACCTCGTTGACTGCGGTGCCCACACCTTCGAGGTGGACGAGTTCTACGGAGACAATGAAGGACTTGTAGTTGCAGAAGTCGAACTCTCTGACGAGAATGAGGAATTCTGCCGTCCGGAGTGGCTCGGTGAGGAAGTCACCGGAGACAAGAAGTACTACAACTCCATGTTGATGAAGAACCCTTACAAGAACTGGAAATAACATTTCCTTGACGGCGGACCGGGGATGATTCAATCTCTTGAACGGATGATTCAGGACTTTGAACTTTTCATCCCCGGGCCTCCGCCATCAATCCTCCCTCCCTGTCATCCCGACCGGGTACAGCGAGCGGAGAGATCTATCCCCCAAACCACATCCCCATGACTGAAGAAACCAACACCCCCGAAACCCGCTTCGACCCCCTCGACATGAACAACTACAAGGTCGAGAAGCTTCCGAAAATGCAGAAATCCTCGTTTGAGAGATGGATGGCCCTCCTCGGAGGACCCCTGGCCATCATTGCCTTCATCCTCTTCAACTGGGTGATAGACATTGACTTCCTCGCCACTCCGGCCGAGAAGTCCATGCTCGCCATATTCATCTCGGGACTTATACTCTGGATGACCGAGGCCGTGCCGAACTATCTGACATCGCTGATTATCATCCTTGCGATAGTCCTGACAGGTGTCACCACCCAGAAAGTCGCTTTCGCCCAACTCGGCCACCCTGTGATGTGGCTGAACATCCTCTCGTTCGTGCTCGCCAGCATGCTGGTCAAGACGAGGGCCGCGAAGAGATTTGCATTGTGGTTCGTCCTGAAATTCGGCAAAAGCGCGACAGGTGTATTCTTCAGTTTCATTGTCATAAACATTGTTCTTTCCGCATTCATCTCCGCGACTACGGCCAAGGCGACTATTCTCCTGCCGATTTTCATGGTCGTGGCTGCAATCTACGGAGCCTCCGGCGGCAACCGCAACAACTTCGGCCGCAACCTCGTGCTCCAGAACCTCTTCCAGATCAATGTGGGAGCATCCGGCTTCATGACAGGATCCGGAGCCAATCTTCTGGCGGTATCCCTCTTCCTCGGAGCCTACGGTTCGACATTGAGTTACAGCGAATGGTTCACGGCATGTTTTCCGTTTGCCCTGCTCATCATCATAATCGGCTGGCTCATAGGTACAAAAGTCATTTTCCCGATGAAGAGGGAGGAGATGAAACCGCAGATTGAAGGCGGTATGCAGCGGCTCCGGGATGAACTCGATTCAATGGGAAAAATGTCCGTGGAGGAATACAAGGCAGTGGCCATCTTCGTCGGAGTCCTCCTGCTCTGGTCCACGGACAAACTGCACGGCCTCGACGCAACAGTCGTGGCATTCATCGGAGCTGTCATCGCCCTCATGCCGGGAATCGGCGTCGTGAAATGGAACGACGTGGACATCCCATGGCATCTGATGCTCTTCTCGGCCGGAGCCTATACTCTCGGGGCAGGCCTCGATGCGACCAAACTCCCCGAGACTTTGGTCAATGTAGGATTTGACGGGCTCGGCATCACCTCGGACACCCCGTTCTGGGTACTCTACATTGTATTGACCTTCCTGATGATGTTCAGCGGACTGATCTTCCAGTCCAAGACCATGAGGACATTGATATTCGTGCCGATAGCCATCGGAGTCGAGCAGAAATTCGGCCTTCCGATGCTCAGCCTCGCCTTCCCGCTCGCAATGCTCATAGAACACGTTTATGTCCTCCCGTTCAACAGCAAGCCGGCAGCGCTCCTCTATAATACCAACCAGTACAGCTGGACAGACACATTCAAGTTCGGAATAGTTATGATGACCATCTCCTGGCTGCTGATACTCGTCTGGGGAGCTACAGTCCTCCACTGGCTCGGTTATACTCCAATGATGTTCTGACCATGATCAGCATACAGGCCAAAAAGCACGACAATCTGTCGGTCGAATTCAAGTTCGGATTCGAAGTGGGCAGCAGCGACGTCGATATAAACGACTTCGCTGTCAACGTCTGGCTTTTTGTGCCCAACAGCATGGGCATCAGCTCGGAAACCTACGGCAAGGACCAGTTCTACAGGGACATAAAGTCCAATCTCCGTCTCATTACGCCCGTATTCTCCCTTGAGGAAATGTCCTCTGGGAGTTCCCTCCCTTATACCTATTTGAAAGAATCCGTCTCAGCTGCGTCTTCAGGAGCCGGAGGAGGGGAGTCCTACGAGTATCATCTGAAAATGTACGCGGCCATATTCAAGAGCGCACTGAAAAGGGCAGTGGCGCAGTTCCGCTCTGTCCGCAACCCTTCACAGTTCGAAGATATGGCTGCAACGCTCTGCGACAATATCACGGGCATCCTGGCCATGTACCGCTCGTTCCGTGACCAGGCCGAGTTCATGTCGCCGGCGGAAAAATTGCGCTACAAGGCCGTGGACGAATACCTCAGCTTCATCGTCCAGCTCCACCTTTTCCGGTTAGTCAAGTCCATGGACGGCTCCAAAGTCAGGCAGAGCCCTCAGGCCAGAGCCATGTTCATCAAGACCATACGTGACGAGGAAGACTATTCCATCAGCTCCGGATATGCCTCATTTTCAACTGACCCGGTGAACAACAGGGATGTAGTCTACCGCCATGGCCTCCTGAAGAAATACATCGAGAGCGACCTCTACATCGGACTCGACAAGAAGAGGGACGGAGTCGCCGTGGAGCAGCTCTACTACAGCATTGCCGCCGGAGTTGCCATGATATTTGCCACCGCAGTCGGCTGGGCCACCCAGGTCAGGTATGGCAATATCACACTTCCTCTCTTCATCGTCCTGGTAATCAGCTACATGATGAAGGACCGCATCAAGGACCTCATGCGATTCTATTTCGCTCATCGCCTCGGCAACAAATATTTCGACAAGAAAGCCCCTGTCAAGATTGGCCGGAACAATTTCGGGGAACTCAAGGAAGGAGTGGACTTCATATCCGGGTCCAAGATTGACCCAGAAGTCAGGCGTCTCAGGGAAACCGGAGCCTTCATGAAAGAAGAATCCAACGTGCTTGAAGAAAAGGTCCTCCTCTATAGAAAGCATTGTGTCATAGGCAACAAGGCCCTTGCCTCCGGCAAGCAATATCCGTTCCGGGGCGTCAATGAGATAATGCGTCTCCACCTGAGCCGTTTCATGCAGAAGATGGACAATCCTGACGTGCCCGTGGACATAGCCGATGCCTCCGGCAACATCACCACGCTCCGCGCCCAAAGGCTCTATTATATCAATGTCATAGTCCAGCTCAAGCACCGTACCCAGGCCGAATACAGGCACTTCCGCATAGCGATGAACCGCAACGGCGTCATCAAGGTGGAAGAAGTCTGAAAGTCAGGTCAGGATTTTTATTATTGCCCTGAAATTATTATTTTCACGGGCAAAATGTCCTGATTATGAGAAGATTTCCATTATTGCTCCTGGCCCTGGCAGCCTCTTCCTGTCTCGAAGTATCTGAAAACAACGGTTCGTCCGTGCTCTGGTACGATGCGCCGGCCACGAAATTCACCGAGGCATTCGTAATGGGCAACGGTACCATGGGAGCTATCGTGTACGGCTCTCCTATCAGTGAACGTATCAGCTTGAATGACATAACATTATGGTCTGGGGAACCATATGACCCATATCTTGACACACTGGCTGCGCAGGAGGCTCTCCAGCCCGTCCGCGAGGCTTTGGCTGCAGAGGATTTGCTGCTCTCGAAAAAGTAGACACGGGAAGGTAGAAAAAGATTGAATGTTGTAC
>JBJEBJ010000027.1:0-16467 GCA_051869955.1 Candidatus Cryptobacteroides sp. | reverse complement strand
GGCCCTCCCTCAAAATCAGGTGGTTAGATCTCTATTAGCTGCAATGTGGGTTAAGGTCTGAGAAAATATGAAGCTTCTGGATGAAAGGCTCTTTCACGGCTCTCCAGGCAATCGCTCCGGACGGGAAATAGCCCCATTTGTTTCCTTTTGCAAGACGGGACGAACCGTCCGCACGAATTGACCCGGTGAACAGATATCTGTCCTTGATTTTGTAATTCGCCCTTGCGAGGAACGAGAGCAGCGAAGACTTGGTATAATGATTGGTCGTCGGTATAGGTGTAAGGCCCATTTCCATATTGTACACTCCCTTATCTTCATACGGGAACTTGTTGGCTTCTGTATTCAGCCCGTAGATATTGTTCCCCTGAAGTGTGACTCCGGCCAAAGCGTCGAAAGAATGAATGCCTGACAACTTCGGAGTAATGTATAGCAGGTTTTCATTCAGCCAGTTGATAGTTTCGGAAATATTGGATTGCGCCTTTCCTCCCACGACGCTTCCGTTACCGGTCTGCACATCTGATGGATAGTATCGTTCGGTCTTGTTCCTTGTATAATTGTAGCTTCCAGACACATTGAGCCGGAATATTTTCGCGAAGGATATGTCAGCCCATCCTTTCGCGGTGAAGTTCAGCCTCTTCTGGTCGTTGGTTATGGAAAGAGCCTGACTTACAGGGTCCTGGTTGATGATAGAGTTCTCATCGGTTATGTCGACTGAATTGCCCGAGCCGGATTCTTTTGTGGGCGGCCTGGATAGCATTTGTTTGATGACATTTCCCGTGGTGTTCTGCGTCGACTGGGAACTGCCTGAAGCATTGACGCCTATTTTCAGCCATGAATAGACAGATCTGTCGAAATTTACCCTGACATTATATCTGTCCATGCCAGTCTTCAAGATGATGCCGTCCTGGCTCAGGACGCTTCCTATGACCGAGTATGTGCCTTTCTGGTCACCACCGCTGATGCTTAGCCTGTACTCCTGTGTCAATGCATTCTTCAGCATTTCTTTCTGCCAGTCAGTATCGGTGGTGAAATCTCCGTTGAGGATTTCTTCATACCTTGTAGCATAAGGGGAAGCGTAGGTGACGTTCCATACGTATCCTTCATTGTCATAATAATCCCTGGAATCTCCGTTCACGCGTCCGTATCCGGCCCTGCAGTAACGTGCGAATTCCTCCGAATTCATCATCTTGTAAAGCCGGGTCGGCTGCTGCATCGAGATTGTCGTGGAGAAATTGATTCTTGGCGCTGCGGCCTTGCCTTTCTTCGTAGTTATGACAACCACTCCGTTTGCTCCCCTTGAACCGTAAATGGCAGTGGAACTTGCGTCTTTCAATATCTCCATTGATTCGATTTCTGAAGGACTAATATCAGTGCTTTCCATGAGGACACCGTCTATGACATAAAGAGGGGAGTTCGAAGCATTAATCGAGTTGGTTCCACGGATGCGTATGTTCATCGAGGACCCCGGAGCACCGTCAGTGCTGAGGATGCTCACACCAGCTAACTGACCTCGCAGAGCATCTTCCACTGACAATACCATACGCCCCTCCATCACGTCTGATTTCACGGAGGCCACGGAGCCTGTGAGGTCTGATTTCTTGATTACTGCATAACCGATTACCTGAACTTCATCGAGAAGCTGCGAGTCCTCTGTCATGACGACATGGAGCGGTTTTCCTTCCTCGGACTTCTTCTCCATGTCAAGAAAACCGATGCAGCTGAATGTCAGGACGGGATTCTGCCTGGAAGAAGAAATCGTGAATCTGCCGTCAACGTCTGTCGGCACCCCGTTTTCAGTTCCTTTCTCGAAGACGGAGACGCCGACAAGCGGCACCCCGTTCTCGTCCGCTACAGTGCCGGATATCTGATATTGCCTCTGGGCATGGGCGGAGGACAATGAGGAGAATATCAATGACAGCATCAGGCCTCCGGTAACAAGATGTCTGATGTAGCGATGAAATAGTTTTGTTATGCTCATAATGACATAATTATTTAGTTAATTATTAGTTTCGGTTAATGTCCTGTGCAAATATAAGTGCGGGTGTATGATGCGGAATGTAAAAAAGATTCCAAAAACTATAAATTATATTGCAAACGTACTGTCTGGTTGCAACTCCCCATTAAAAGATGAAACCCAAGATTAACGTCAATAAAAAAAGGCATGGCTTATATTCCACACCTCTTTCAGTTATAACTATGTTTTTATTCTTGCGTCAGAAAATCTTTGGCGACTTGTAGGCCGTTGTTCGATACCAGTTGGTATCGTGCTTATATCTTGAAATGGCGATAGACGGGCTTATGCCGCATCGTTCGGCTTCTGTTGCAATGGTTTTTACAATCTTATAAGGCGAAAGACTTGTACAGCCCACCCTAAGAATGCTATCCCAAGTTTCATCCGGTATGAGCATCTGTCTTGCAAACGCATTTGCCTCTTTCTCCCTCGGGTCATTAGAGTATTCTATTCCCTCGATTGAAATGAATGCTATGTTCGCTTTTGAGAAATGACGATCTATATGGCATAACTCATGGAGAATGTCGAATGCCAGCTTGTCCATATCGTTGTACCGGTAGGTCACGGTGATGACCGGCATATCATCACTGAAAGTTGAATATGTATCAATCGGAGTCTTGTCCAGTTTCTCCACCTTGATATAAGAGATGCCATATCCGTTGAGACATTCCTTGATTGATTCAGTAGTGAGTGTCCTCTCGTTTGCCATACGTGCGATGTCTTCTGCCGCTTTTATGGCATTTCCCTTTTTATAATTATCCAAAGGCTGGATACGTGAGAGTTCAAGCTTGTTGAGAATCAGCCAAGTCAGCATGTTCTTTTCATCTATCTGTACTTTTATGCTATGCTTGTACATGCCTGCAACTTGCATTCTCAGTTCATTGGAAGAGAGCAAATCAAAAGAAAACAATTCTTTCAGCCTTTTCACCCTTTCTGAACAAGGAAGCATCGTAAGTCCCAAACGTTTGTACAAGGCTTGAATATTGAATATATTTGCGCATGCGGCTTCAAATTGGAGGGCATGCTGTTCTTCTGTTCTCTTCTCATTCAAGGCCTTGCATTCGTACATATAGCCATTGTGCAGATTCATCCAGGTCTTGAAAGGAATTCCCAACTGAGATTCCAGTTTCATGGCCAAATCTTCATTCAGATTCCGTTTCCCGTTGATGAATTCATTCAGGTGTGTAGCTTGTACACCAATTGTCTGGGCAAAATCCTTTTGTTTGATACCACGTTCCCGCAACTCTTCCCGCAAGATTTCTCCCGGGTGGATTGCCCTGGCAGGAACTAATCGGTTAATCTTTGTTGCCATAATGAGTGCTATCTATTTCTAATAGTTCTACTTCGATGCCGTCCTCCGTCTCTGAAAATAACAACCGTTCGACCATTCCGTTTACATGCCTTACGGAGCTCAACGGTTCTTTCTGGTATTTCAATTTCTCGTTTCTGCACATTTTCTTGTATTTCCGGTCGTCTGTCCGGCCGTTTTCATACAGTTCGGATAACGCATCATCTTTGAAAAATATTTTCATAAGCGTTAGCAGCTTTCAGGTTTCATGATGCAAAGGTACATAATAATTCCCATATTTGGTAATTTTTCCATGCCGTTTATCCCCATTTTTAATTTTGCGACAATATCTGTTCATGATTGGCAAGCAATGAATGATGTTAAAAGTTGCCAAAAACGTTTCCATTGATTATCTTTGTAGTCATTTCTTTAATTAAACCAAAGTATGAAAATTAGAAACATTTTCTTATCAATGTTGTCCTTCGCGGCGCTTGCGGTCATTCCGACGGCGTGCGAGGAAGAGGACGGCCCTTCAGGGGCTCCTTCGATTGAATTGAGCGAGGGAACAATAGAGTTTGAGAAGGCGGGAGAAACCAAGACTGTCAAGGTGACCGCAACAAGGGACTGGAAAGTGGATGTCCCTTCCACAATAGACTGGATTTCAGTGGATCCGAAGTCCGGCAAGGGCAACGGCAAGGACACGGACGTGAAGATTACCGTGCTCGCCAATGACGGAATGGACCGCGAGGCCTCCATCGTGTTCACCATCGGCTTCGAAGATAAGGCGCTGACTGTGAAGCAGGCCGGAACGGGATCGCTCGAGGATCTGTTGATTTATTACAATGACTTCGACAAGACCGCAGCGGAAAAGACTTACGGAACAAGCGGCACCAGCTGGCCGTACCTCGACCAGTTTGACGGCTGGCAGAATGCTACCGGAAAAGGCGCGGGTGCCGAGAAGTATGGTTACAGCGCAATGAGCGCAAGGAACAATTCCAATTCCAACGGCAATTATTCAGACTATGACGGATCCGGAGTAAACAACCTCTTCTTCGGCTCCAACGCATATTTCCTTGTCCAGGATATCGCCCTCGGCGGAAATACTAATATCGCCCTCTCATTCGGCTCTGAGAAATATCTGCAGGAAGGCGAAAGCATTTTCCTCAATTCGGAGTTCCACGTATATCTCAGTGCGGATGCAGTGAAGTGGGTTGAGCTGAAGGATTACGAGTTTGCAGGCGGCACTACTGCAGCAAGATGGAATCTCGCAAACGGCACATTCTCTGTTCCGGCAGGTACCCAGAACCTCTCCATCTGCTTCAAGGCAGATGTTGCCAGCGCTTATCGTCTTGATGACGTGAGGTTGACAGTCTCCGATAAAGCCGGCACTTCAATAGATTTCTCCAAGGGCGTGGAAATGGACTTCTCGGCAAATTCCGGCGGCGGCAATACCGGCGGGGAAACTCTGGAACCGATTGCAGCAACAGTAGCAGAGTTCATTGCAGCAGCAGAATCCTCCACCCAGCCATACAAGCTAACGGGAGTGATAGGAGGCAGCATCAACTCGACATACGGCAATTTCGACCTGACCGATGAATCCGGAACTGTCTATGTCTATGGCCTTACAAAAACCAATCTTGGTTATGGTGCAACTAATGACCAGTCATACGCAAGCATTGGGCTCAAGGCCGGGGACAAGGTTACATTGATAGGATTCAGGGGCTCTTATAACGGCAAGGTTGAGGTGATGTACTCATATTATGTCAGCCACGAGTCCGGCAGCGGTTCTGGCGAAGAAGTCAAGGACCCTGTCACTGCAACAGTAGCAGAGTTCATCGCAGCAACAGAATCCTCCACCCAACCATACCAGCTCACGGGTGTGATAGGAGGCAGCATAAACTCGACATACGGCAATTTCGACCTGACTGATGAGACCGGAACTGTCTATGTATATGGTCTTACTGCCACGAATCTTGGCTATGGCGCAACTAATGACAAGTCATACGCAAGCCTTGGCCTTAATGCAGGCGATCAGGTTACATTGATAGGATTCAGGGGCTCTTATAACGGCAAGGTTGAGGTACTGTACCCATACTATGTCAGCCACGAGGCCTATTCAGGTCCGTATCTCAATGTCTCCACAACATCACTCTCGGCAGATGCTTCAGCTACTTCGGCTACTTTCGACATTACTTCCAATGTTGACTGGACAGTCGCTTCTGACAATGCCGATTATACTGTAAGCCCGACTTCCGGAAACGGCAATGGAAGTGTCACGGTGTCTTTCCCGGCCAATACCGGTGATGCGAAGACTGTGAGACTTATTGTTTCCACCACTGCGGATGCTATCGTTAAGTCTTATGACATAGTGTTGACTCACAAGTCAGCTACTTCGGGTAATTCAATAACCTGGAGCGGAGCAGCTGATTGGAAAATTGATAGTGATGCAAAAACGATGTCCTTGACTTCAGGCAGTTATACAATATTTGCAAAAAAGAATGATGGCTCCACGGCTCCGACTGTGAATGGTACGTACAATGACGCCCGTGTTTATGCCAAAGGCTCGGTTACAATCTCAACAACAGGCTCCCCGATGACCCGTATAGTCTTTAATATATCAACACAGGGACTGAAGAGACTTGCTCCAATTACTGCTGATACTGGTACTGTTGCCGCTCAGGCTGTTGGAGACAAAACAGTGACCTGGTCTGGCTCTGCCACATCTGTAACTTTTACCGTCGGTGAAAAAGCTGATTATGGTTCAGACGGTAGTAGTAAAGCTGGTCAACTGGATTTCGATAGCATTGAAATACAATAATTTAACCTTTATGAACAGAATTGCATTGATGGCGGATTATGCTGTCAATGCAATTTTGTCGAAAGAAAAACATTCGCGGAAAGCGTGAAGAATACATTGAAATACAGATTGATATCGCTCCTGATGGCTGCAATGCCGGCCATCGGGGCGGTTTCGTGCAACGGGGAGGACGAACCGGATACGACGGCTCCCGAGATAGTGGTGAAGACAAATCCGGTGGCGGCCGCAGGCGGTTCGCAGTTCGTATCGGTGACGGCATCCGGACAATGGAAATTGGAAATTGAGTGCAACCCTGCTGGAGGCTGGGCGAAATTTTCCACGGAATCAGGCTCCGGAGATGCGGACGTCGTGCTCACAGTCGAGCCGAATGAAGCAGCCGGAAGCAGGACGGCCCGGATCACTCTCATCTCCGGCAGCTGGCGCAAAGAAATTACATTGACCCAGAAAGGCTCCGCAGGCGGTGAAGGCGGAAATGAAGGTGGCGGAGGCAATGGCGGCAATTCGGGCAGCACCTCCGGCGGTAATCTCAAGCAGACCGGCTGGCTCGAACTTCCGGCACTGACCACACCGCAGGGCAGTTCAACGTATGATTTCTTCTACCATGACATGACGGTCAATTCGAAAACCGTCAGAAACTACTCATTCTCATGGGATTATGACAATCTCGTGGCTCCGTGGGTGGCCTATCCGCTGAACGTGGGGCTCATTGGTTCCGGCAGCAGATCAGATATATGGGGTCTCGACCCACTTCTCCCGGAAGCCAAGCAGCCTGTATTGTACAGCGGTTTTAACAGGGGCAGCATGTCTGTCAAGATTGACCGCGGGCATCAGATTCCGTCCGCTGACAGGCTTAATAAAGAAGCCAATATCCAGACCTTCTACGGAACAAACATGACTCCGCAGATAGGCGAGAAATTCAACCAGAGCATCTGGGCGAATCTCGAGACCATGGTCCGTTCCTGGGCCAATACATCTGACACTCTCTATGTCGTGACAGGATGCGTTACCGCAGGCAGCAAGAATTATGCGCTTGACAATGTCGGGAAGAAAATCACCGTCCCTACGGCATATTACAAGGCCCTTCTGCGATACAGGAAGGACGCGACTATCGGTACGAAAGGCTATGTTGCCTGTGCTATCTGGCTTGACCACAAGGAGTATTCGTCACAGGTCATCACAACTTCATATGTGATGTCGATAGACGCCCTCGAGGAGAAACTCGGAATCGACCTCTTTGTCAATCTCCCCGGCGTAATCGGAGAGTCAGATGCCGCAGCAGTCGAGGCTGAGGACCCGAAGACGCAGAAATGGTGGGGTTTTAACTGAAATAACACATCGAAATGAATAAGAAAAGATTGATTCTTGCCCTTGCGGCGTCATTGCTTCTCTCGCTCACGGCCTGCGCGGGCGGCAAGGGAACCGGCAGCTATGTGCTCGGATTCTACAACCTCGAGAACCTCTTCGACACATATCATGACGAAGGGAAAAACGACTACGAGTTCCTGCCTGACGGGGCCAACAAATGGACCGAGGCAAGGTACGAGAAGAAGTTGCACAACATGGCCACCGTCATCAGGGCCATGGCGGATGACAACAAGGCCTATCATTCCGTGCTCGGAGTCAGCGAGATAGAGAACAGGCACGTGCTCGAGGACCTCGTCAGCCAGCCGGAAATAGCCGACGCCAACTATCAGATTGTGCATTATGACGGTCCGGACAGGCGAGGCGTGGACGTGGCCCTGCTCTACAGGCCTGACCATTTCGAACTCATTGAAAGCCAGTCCATTCCGTTTGACTTCAACAGCACTTCAATCACCTTCTCCCTCACGAAGGAGGAGCAGGACTATTTCCGTACCCGTGACGTGCTGATGGTCAGGGGCAAGCTCGGAGGAGAGATGTTCGCTTTCTTCGTGGCCCATCTTCCTTCCCGTATCGGCGGCAAGGGCATGGACCTCAGGAGCCGTGGTGCAGAAATCATCTACGAGCATTCCGTACGTCTCATGAAAGAATATCCGGGCATCAAGATAATGGTGATGGGAGACATGAACGACAATCCTACTGACGAGAGCATGGCAGTCTATATGCACGGACGCGAGAATATCTCCGAGGTCGGGGCACAGGATTTCTTCTCCCCGTTCACCTCGATGCTCAAGGCCGGATACGGCTCTCTCGCATACAGGGGAGAATGGAATATCTACGACATCATCCTCGTGAACGAGCCGCTTGTGAATGCGGAGCCGGGCTCTCTCCGTATCATCCCTATAGTCAAGGGCAAATATTACGGCAGGGTGTTCAGCAAGCCGTTCATGGTACAGCAGACCGGCCAGTACAAGGGCACCCCGTTCCGCACATTCTCCAGCGGAACCTTCATCAACGGCTACAGTGACCATTATCCTACATACATAGTAGTGAGCAACAAATAGAAACCATTGACAATATGAATAAAAAATTAGCAGCAGCGGTCCCGGCAATCTTCATTGCCCTCGCTCTCGGCGCCCAGACTTACACGGGCGGTGTGAAGGGAACAGTCGTGAACCGCACAGACAAATCAGTGGTCAGCGGCGCGGACATCAGGCTTTACTCCGGTGCGGAGGAAGTGGCCAGCATCAAGTCCGGCCCTGACGGTGTCTTCTTCATCCCTGACCTGAAAGACGGAATGTATGACCTCGTGATAACGATGCCTGACTATATCCAGACACGCGTGAACGTCACGGTCAACGACGGCTATGTCAAGAATATGTTCAAGCTCTCCATCACCCCGACTGCCAAGGTCACCGAGGTGGATGACGCCAGCTTCTCGGAGTTCGACATGGACGATTCGGGCTATTCCGACACGCCTACGATTCTCTTCGGGCAGAATGACGTGTTCAACAATATTGCCGGATACAATTTCAGCTCCGTGCGTTTCCGCGTGCGCGGCTATTCCAGCGAGTCCCAGGACGTATATCTCGCCGGCGTCAAGATGAACGACGCCCTTACGGGATACACCCCATATTCTCTCTGGAGCGGACTCAACGAGGCCACCCGCAGCAAGGAGACCGTGAACGGATGCGAAATGTCAGAATATGGATTCGGCGGCTACAACGGCCTCACCAACATTTCCCCGATGGCCTCCTCGGTACGTTCCGGATGGAGGGCCAGCGTGCTGACCAACAGTGCATTGTACCGTCTTCGCCTGATGCTCACCTATGCTTCCGGCGAGCTTGACAATGGCTGGTCATACGCATTCAGCGCATCTGCCCGTCTCGGCGGCAACGACTGGATCGACGGAGTTTATTACCGTTCATTCGCATACTACGGTTCCGTGGAGAAGAAATTCGGCGAGGAGCACAAGCTGGGACTCACGTTCATGGCCGCCCCGGGCCAGAGGGGAGCGCAGAACGCTTCGACCCAGGAAGTGTATGACTTGATGGGGGACAATATGTACAATTCGAACTGGGGATATTTCAACGGCAAGGTGCGCAACGCTCGTGTCAAGAAGACCCACGAGCCGATTGCAATCCTCAAATACGATTTCACCCCGGAGAGCAACAAGGTGACGGCTTCGGTGACGGCCCTCTACCGTTTCGGCAAGAACGGCTACACTTCACTCGACTGGTATGACGCTCCGGACCCGCGTCCTGACTATTACCGCAATCTCCCGAGCTACTTCTACATGGAGAACACTGACTACAACCGTCAGAATTACGCCAAATACATGTGGGCCAAGGAGTCATGGGAGACCAACGTACCATCAATCACTCACATCAACTGGGACAGGCTCTATGCGGTCAACACCCTGAACACCACGTCGGACGGGGCCCGTTCGAAATACATCATCGAGGAGCGCCGCACCGACCAGAAGGATTTCAATCTCGCCGCCAATACCAAGTGGTATGCCGCCAACTTCCTGACTGTCACCGGCGGACTCTCGTTCAAATGGAACCGCACCGAGTATTTCAAGGTGGTGGACGACCTGCTCGGAGGAGACTTCTACGTCAATATCGACCAGTTCGCCGAGCGTGACTATGCATCCTCCCCGACCATGATCCAGAACGACCTCGACTATTATTTCGCGAACGGCAAGGCTCAGGTTCTCCGCGAAGGAGACAAATACGGCTATGACTATTATGCCAATGTGCGCAATGCCGAGGCATGGGCTGCAGGCAAGTTCACGGCCGGAATCTTCGAGGCCAATGTTGCGGGACGCATCGGTTATTCAAGCCTCTGGCGCGAGGGTCTCGTGAGGAAGGGTCTCTTCCCGGGGCTTGACGAATCCGGCAATCCTCTTTATTACAATGGCAATCTCATCACTACCTATGATGTTGACGGAAAGGCCATTACATCCTACGGAGAGTCAGAGAAGAAAGACTTCCTGACCGGTTCCGGCAAGGTGAACCTCAGCCTTTATTTCAAGGGAGGCCACCGTCTCTACGCAGATGCAGGCTATTTCGTGGATGCCCCTACATTCAGCCAGGCGTTCGTGTCCCCGAGGACCAGGAATACCATCGTCCCGGACCTCAAGACAGTCAAGACCGCTTCTGCCGACATCAATTATGCGTTCAGCAATGCCGGATACAATGTCCGCGTGACAGGTTTCTACACCTACATCAAGGACCAGTCCGACGTGATGAGCTTCTATGACGACTCCCAGAACTCGTTCACGAATTTCGCAATGTCAGGAATGGACGAGCGCCACGTGGGTGTCGAACTCGGATTCAAGATTCCTACCCCAGTGAACAATCTCGCCGTGCAGGGAGTGTTCAGCTACGGAAAATATGTCTATACTTCCAATCCTACCATGTATCAGACATTTGACAACAGCGCGGAAATCATCAAGTCCACTTATGGCGTGAAGATTCCTTACTGGAAGAGCCATCCGGGACTCGACGGAAAGACCAAGCAGCATTATGTTCCGAGCACCCCGCAGCTTGCCGCAAGTCTCGGTCTCTCATGGAACAAGAACTACTGGTTCATCGACGCCGACGTGGATTTCTTCGATAAGTCCTATATGGACATGAACCCTCTGTTCAGGACGGACATGGCCACTGCGGGACCTGACGGCATCGTGACTGCGGAGGAAATCGACTACATGGCTTCCCAGGAGAAATTCGACAGCGCATTCCTCGTGAACGCGAGCGTCGGCAAGTCCTGGTATTTCCAGCGCAAGTACCAGCTCGGCTTCTCCCTCCAGGTGAAGAACATCACGAACAACAGGAATGTCCGCACGGGCGGCTACGAGCAGACCCGTCTCGTGGACAACACCGTCAGCAAGGAGAGATACTACAGGTTCGATTCCAAGTATTTCTATATGAGCGGAATCAATTATATGTTGAACATTTATTTCAGATTCTGATATGAGAAAATTATTATATACATTGTCCGCTTTCGCGGCAGCCGTGTCCGTTCTCGCCTCCTGTGACGAGTGGGAGCCGGTATTTACCGGAGACTATGGCGAGGCGGATGTCTATGAGCCTGTGAAGATGACTCCGAATACCACCATCATGGAGCTGAAGAGTCTTTACAAGACAGGGCCGGTAAAAATCCAGAACGACATGATAATAGGAGGGCAGGTGGTGTCAGAAGACCGTTCCGGCAATATCTACAAGAGTCTCTACATCCAGGACGCCACCAGCGGAATCGAGCTCAAGATCGGCAAGTCAGGACTTTACAATGACTACAAGCTCGGCCAGTGGGTTTACGTGAAATGCTCCGGACTCACCCTCGGCAAGTACAACGACATGCTCCAGCTGGGCTTCGCAGACCCGACCGGAGAGTATGAGACATCCTATCTCGATGTGCAGTATTTCATTGACAATCACATTTTCCGCGGCGAGATCGGAACTCCGCTCGAGGCTAAGGAAATCACTTCCGCAGACCTGCTGAAGGAGGAAAATCTCGGATGCTACGTCTCCCTGAAGGGATTGAAATACGGCAGCAAAACCGAGAATCCTGTCGGGAAGGAGATTTTCTGCCTGATCTACGTGGACCCGAACAAGGATACCAAGGCATCTTCCAACAGGATTTTCCTCTCCGACTCCGGACTGAACTATGCTCCGGTTTCCGACCCTACCTGGGGAATCACCACCTGGGCGATGTCCAAGCAGGGAATGATCAAATATCTGAATTCCGGCAAGTTCGATGAGGCCAAGGTCAATGACGGTTCCGCCACTGTTGCTGAAATCAAGGACAAGCTCATCAGCAATGCTTCCGCTTATTCGGTGAGCCAGTATTTCCTCATGGGAAACAAGGAGGTGCAGGTCAGGAGCAGCGGATATTCCCGTTTCGCAGACACCGAGATAGATCCTGCCATCCTCGACGGTACTGCCACTGTTGACCTCAAGGGAATCCTTACAGTATATCAGGGAGGCACCCAGTTCACCCTGATCGACCTCGACGGAGTCACTGTTCATAAATAAGACAATCTACTATAGACCACCAGAAGAATGAAAAAATCAATCATAACCATAGCTTCCGTGATGTGCATGGCATCTTGCAGCGTGAACCCGTTCCTGAAAGAGTGGACGGGAGAGGGCCAGTTCCCTCCGTTCCCTGAAATCAAAGTTACAGACTATCTTCCGGCAGTCAAGGCCGGTATCGACCAGCAGGATGCCGAGATAAAGGCCATCATTGCCAACGGCAGCGCCCCTACATTCGCCAATACCATTGCCGCCTACGAGAATTCCGGCGATATCCTCGCCCGCACCCTCGGTGTACTCTACAATGTAAGCGAATCCGACGCCACCGACGAGATAATGGCAGTGCTCGAGGAGGTGACCCCTCTCGTGACAGCCCATGAGGACAATATTTTCATGAACCATGATTTCTTCCTGAGAGTCAAGGCAGTATACGACTCTGCAGACTCTCTCGGACGCGAGGAATACATGGTCACCAAGAAGCTTTACAACAATTTCATCAAGAACGGAATCGCCCTCGATGCAGATGGGCAGGAGCGTTTCCGCGAGATCAACAAGCGTCTCGCCCTTCTCTCCCAGAAGTTCGGCAACAATCTCCTCGCCGAGAACAATGCGTTCAAGGACCTTATCGGAATCCCTGTTTCAAGCTATCCGGTGTTCATGACCACTTGTGCCGACAGGGCAAAGCGCGAGGCAGCATTCAAGGCATATTCCTCACGCGGCAACAACGGCAACGAGAATGACAACAAGGCCGTTCTCCTCGAGATCATGAGCCTCCGCACCGAGAAGGCGAAGATGCTCGGCTATGACTGCTCGGCAGATTTCATTCTTGCCGACAAGATGGCCCATGACCATCAGACCGTTGACCAGTTCCTCGACAGGATAATGCAGAAGGCGGTAGCCAAGGCCAAGGAGGAGATTGTTGACATGCAGGTGTTCATGGACGAGGATGTAAAGGCAGGCCTTCTTCCGGAAGGCAGCCGTATCGAGCCATGGGACTGGTGGTATTATGCTGAGAAGGTACGCAAGGCGCATTATGCTTTGGATGAGGATGTCACGAAGCAGTATTTCCAGCTCGAGAATGTGCGCAACGGCGTATTCAGGGCTGCCGAAAGGCTTTACGGAATCCATATCGAGCCTGCTTCAGGTCTTCCGGTTTACAATCCTGAGGTCAAGACATTCAAGGTGACCGATTCCGACGGCTCGCTTCTCAGCTGGTTCATGACTGACTATCTTCCGCGCAGCACCAAGCGCGGCGGTGCGTGGATGAGCAATTTCAGGGAGCAGCATGTAGATGCACAGGGCAATGACGTAAGACCTATCGTGGTGAATGTCTGCAACTTCACCCAGCCTGACGACTCTGTCGGCCTCCTCACCATTGATGAGGTAGGGACTGCCTTCCATGAGTTCGGGCACGCCTTGCACGGAATGCTCTCGAAATGCCGTTACAAGGATGTGAGCGGTACCAATGTTGCCCGCGACTTCGTGGAGACATTCTCCCAGATCAACGAGAACTGGGCATTCCAGCCTGAGATTCTCTCCACTTATGCATTCCACCATGAAACCGGCGAGGTGATACCTGATTCATTGGTGACGAAGATTAACAACGCCTCCAAATTCAATCAGGGATTCATGACTGCCGAGCTTGCTGCAGCCTCGATATTGGATATGAAATGGCACGAGCTTCCTTATGACACCGACTGGGAGTCTTTCGATGTGGCTGCATTCGAGAAGTCCGTATGCGACGAGATGGGCCTCATAGGGGAAATCATTCCTCGTTACAGGAGCACCTATTTCAACCATATCTTCAACAGCGGCTACAATGCCGGTTATTATAGCTATCTGTGGGCTGAGGTCCTCGACAAGGATGCATTCGAATACTGGCAGTCCAAAGGACTTTACAATCCTAAGGTTGCAGCCAGGTTCCGTGACATCTTCCTTGCCCGGGGCGGTTCCGAGGAGCCAATGACCCTCTATCACGAGTTCCGCGGGGCAGATCCTGATCCGGATGCCCTCGTGCGTGCCCGTGGGCTTTAGAACATAGAGCACAGTAATGGAGATTTTGTTGTCATTCATAGCCGGACTGGCCCTTGCCGTGGCAGTCGCGTTCTTTGCACTGAGAAGTGTCGTGAGGTCGCGGGTGTCACAGGCCGGGCTGGCTGCGAGGACGCAGGCAGAGGCTGAATTCAAGGTGCAGGTTGCAAGGCTCGAGTCCGATCTTGCGCATGAGAGGGAGAAGAACGGGGAATTGCAGTCGCAGGCAGAGAATGCGAAGACTGCAGCAGAAGAGGCTCTCCGGCAGGCAAAGGAGGATGCTGAGACTGCAATACAGGCTGCCAAGCAGGAGGCCGCCGGAGTCCTGAAAGAGACCAAGGAAGACCTCAGGAAACGGAATGAGGAAGATATTGCCTCCCGCGAAAAAGCCCATAAGGAGGCCATGGATGCCCTGCAGGCCCGTTTCAATGAGGTGATGGCCAAGGTGACGGCACAGATGAAGGCCGAGACGGGAGAAATGCTGAAGGCCCGCCAGAAGGAATTCTCGGAGACGAGCAGTGAAAGTCTCGGCCAGATTGTCAATCCTCTTAAGGAGAACATTGCGGAGCTCAGGAAGGCCATGGAGGACGGCAACAAGGAGCAGGCCGAGAGGAACGGTGAGATGCGGGAGCGCATAAAGAGCCTTATGGAGCACAGCGATGCCGCGAGGAAGAGTGCTGACGAACTTGCAGCAGCTTTCAAGCACGGTAGCAAGATCCAGGGCGACTGGGGCGAGACCATTCTCGAGGAACTGCTGGATTCCCAGGGACTTACGAGAGGGATACATTACGATACCCAGGAGGTGCTTAAAGATGCTTCAGGCAATCCCGTACGGAATGCTTCAGGCGGAATCATGCGCCCGGACGTCATACTCCATCTGGATGAACGCAGGGAGGTTATCATTGACTCGAAAGTGTCCCTGACTGCCTATGTGGATTACGTGAATGCTGCAAATGATGCGGAGAGGCAGGCTTTCCTGAAGGCTCATGTAGACAGTCTCAACAAGCACGTGAAGGAACTCGCCGCCAAGGATTATGCCGGCTATGTGCAGCCTCCGAAAGTCTCAGCCGGTTATGTGATAATGTTCGTCCCGAATGTGGGTGCCCTGTGGACGGCTCTCAATGCCGAGCCTGACCTGTGGCGCAGGGCTGCCGAGAAGAATGTGTACATAGCCGATGAACAGACTCTGTACGGAGCGCTTAAGATAGTCAGCCTCACCTGGACCCAGGTGGCCCAGGCCAACAATCATGAGAAGGTATATGCACTTGCAAATGAGATGATTGACCGTGTCGGCCAGTTCATGGAGAAATACGAGTCACTTGGCAAGGCTTTGGACAAGGCCCGTTCCGAATATTCGGAGGGACAGAGGAAACTCGACCCCGGAGGGCAGAGCATCCTCAATACCTCCAAAAAACTCATCAGGCTCGGAGCCCGCAACAGTGACCGTCATCCGATAAAATCCATCATTGACATAGACGAGATTCCATCGCTTCCGGAAGAGTGAATGTTATTTGCTGACATCCACTTTCTTCTTGGAGAGACGGCTCTTCTCAGCCCTGAAGCCCATGACGTGGCTCTCGATGGATGCATCGATATTGCTCGTCAGCTTGGACTCGTCGTGGGAATCCACAGCCTCGAGGAAGTCGCATACCAGCGCCATGTCCCCGCCACCGTGGCCTGAATCCTTGTATTCAGGAATCTCGGACAGCTTCTTGTTCCATACGATTTTCCGGTTGGAACGGAACTCATATACCGTGAATTCGCTTCCGTTGCCCTCGATATATCCGGTGGTTCCCATCACTCTCGTGCGGCGTCCTCCGAACGGAGTGAATGCTTCCATCGAGAATGATGCGGTGGTACCGTCCTCGAACACCATCTCGCTCACGAAATGGTCAGGCTGGTTGTTGTCGCAATGATATAC
>JBJEBJ010000026.1:0-64611 GCA_051869955.1 Candidatus Cryptobacteroides sp. | reverse complement strand
TGATTAGGGGTAGTGCCTTCGAGGGCTGCACCGGATTGACAAGTATTGAGATTCCGGACAGCGTGACGGAGATTGGAGGATATAATGAGGTAGCGTTCTATCTAGGATGCGATTGTAAAAATTATGTCTTCGATGGGTGTACTGGTCTGAAATCGATTATTCTGAATATAACCCATAATATACCTGCGGAAAGTGAAACTTTTATAAAAGAAGCACTTGTGGAATTCAGAAATTCGCAGGTTAAATTGACCGTAAATATCCCTATTGGCACAGGATACGCCTACAGGCATTATCCAGGATTCGATCAGGAGAGACTGACTTTTGTCCCTTGCAACCGTCATAAGTAGCGTTAAAAATGCCGGCTCTCAGCATCTCTCCAAGTATCTGGACAGAAACACGTTATATACAAAATAACGGGAACCGCGGGAGGTGTTTTCGACGAGAATCAGTTCCTTGTCTATAAGGGATTTGATGTTCTTTGAGACTGAGGCGCCGGAGCCGAGGCGGTATTTCTGGATGAAGGATGCGGCTGTAGGGTGCTCTATATGACCTTCTTTCGCCATAGCGGACAGGAGTTTCCACTGGGCATTGGTGAGAAGGCGCTGGAGCTCAAGGAACCGGTCGCGGTTTGCGGCGAGAATTGCGGATTCCGCTTCCAGGATGTCGGTTTCTGACACGGATTCGGAACTGCGGTAAAATACCTCGTTGCAAAGGGTCTGGGTATAGAAAGTATGGTCGCGCGTCCATTCTATCATTTGCTCCGTCTCCTCTGGACCTATGCTTTTGCCTCCTTCGCGGAACAGCTTGATGATAAATGTCTTATATGTTTCTATATCAAGCTTGCCGAGAGGAACGAATGTCGTGCTTTCATAGAAGGGCTTCTTTGCATTCGAGAACATGTCCGTCATCGTGTGTTTCTTGCTTCCGCAGAAGATGAACCTGACATTGTGGAGCGGCTGGATGTAGGTGCGGAGGAGAGCCTCCATGTTTACTCCCTGATACTCACGGATCTGCTGGAATTCGTCAATTGCCAGTACCACCCGCTTGTCATGGTTTTCAAGGTACTGTAATATAGCCTTCAAGGTCAGGCTCTTCTCATTGTCGTTGCGGAATGTCATGCTGAGCTCCGGAGTGCCTGTCACGGCGTCGTAGGTGATGAGCGGCCGGATGCCTCCGATTGCCTTGAAGAATGCGGAAAGCTTGTTCTGCCTGTTCATCACCGTCACTACGGCCTCGGAGAGCAGTTTGATGAAATCATCAATGCCCTGACTTGAGCTGATATCTACATAAAAGGTCTCAATATCATCAAATGACTCCCTGATTTCTTCGAATACCCGGAATATGAGGCCGGTCTTTCCGAGACGGCGTGGGGAGATAAGTGTAATATTCCTTCCATTGTTCAGATAATCAATGATTTGCCTTGTCTCCTGCTCGCGGTCGCAGAACAGTTCTTTGCTCTTGTACGGTTCCAGGATGAACGGATTGCCTTGCATGATGCCCAATTTTTTGTCAAATATAAGGCTTTTCAATAAATTAACCAAAGGTTGTTAACCAAAAGTTAATTCAGGAGGCTGACTCAAAAGCCTGTCATATCGAGCGAAGCACGCAGTGCGTAGTCGGGATGACAATTATTGGGCTTTTGGGTCAGCCTCCTGCAAAAAAGTCTTTAGCAACAGTGGAACAGTGCCGGGGCGGCGAGGCCTGCCCATGCCAGAAGGCCGGTGAGCCACAGGGCGAGGAAGGCGATGCCGAGAACGGCAAGGGTGATCAAGATCCTTGCGGCAGGGGACAGGCCTTTCCTTGCATAAGGGTCCTTCAGTTTCAGCTTCGGGAATTTGGCAAGGTCGGTCAATGTCTCGCCGAATACGATGCTGATTTTGGACGAGGCGTTGATGGCCCAGCCGTTGGCATTCAGGAGAGGTGCGATATTGCGGCGCCTGAGCTTCATCCATGCCATGACCATTGCAGGCCCTGAAATGATGAGGATTATGGCGAGGAAGACCAGCACAAGCTGCATCAGGGAAAGATCGATGAACTTGTCGAAAATCGTGGCGATTGCCGTGCCTATCATGCCGAGAGCCATGCCTATGGCAGCGAAGATTCCGACGAATTTTCCAATGTCAAACGGAGGGGCAACCTGTTTCGCGTCTCCGGCGGCTGTCGCTGCAGGGGCTGAGTTGATTTTCTCCGTGGCGTCCTTCATCAGCTTGGCATCCTTGTCCGCCGCGCTCTTGTTAATCAGGTCCTCCACCATCTTGGCCATCCTCCTGTAAGGCGACCAGAATGCCTGGGCAATGCTGATAGGATTCTCTATGATCTTGGTTATCACCGCATCCCATTCTGTCCCGGCATTGTCATAGTAGACGGCGTTCTTGCCGACGAACAGGTCTCCAACCTCTCCGGCGGTCACGGCTGCAGCTATGGTGATCTTGCCTGGCCTGCTCAGGGTCGTGCAGTCGCAGTAAACGAGATACATTCCGCTCGCTGCGGCAGTGCTGTTGTGGCGGCCCATATCTTCCACATTGATGCAGAGATGGCAGGCCCTCTGGTCGATAATGAGGGTTCCGGACTGGAAAATTGCCTTGACGGATTTGTCCTTGGAATAGAAATCTTCGAAGGTTATGAAATTCCTGAGCAATCTGAAGAAATCCTTGAGGACATGGAGGAACCGGTCCACATTGTCAATGCTTTCCGACTCTGCCTTCAGCTCGAGGTCGGCTGCTACGAGGCCGAGAAGGCTTTCCTTCCTGTCCTGTTCCAGGAGAAGACGTACTTTCTCCTCTCCGAGACTCTCCACGGTAGCACCGGCCTTGGCTGATTTCCAGGATACATATGCTGCTATCCTTGCCCCGGTCTCCGCCCAGATTTCTTCTGTAATCGTGTCAGTATCAGGCGCGAGGACAATCTTGGCCAGTTCCCGCAGGCGGGATTCCCAGGCAGGGTTCAAAGCCGAACCGAGTGAAATCTCAGGCTTCCCGGTGATGCTTGCAATAGGGTAGGATGCTATCTCGTCAGCCTTTCCCGACAGGTCTTCCGAACTGATGGCCTCAATCCTTCCGGCCTGGACGTCGAGCTTGGACGCATTGTCAGGAGTGAATGCGGCGAGCTTGGAGCGCATGAAGAAATCCTTCACTTTGGCATCCAAAGCGGAATACAGCTCAATGGCCTTGTCCGTGTCATCCCCGAACGGGAGTTCCGGTGCAGCGTCGAGCCAGCCGCGATATTCAGCCAGTGTCTTGTAGAAATTCTCTATGATGTCCTTGTCGATTCCCGGCGCCCCGCTTCTGTCGGTGAGCTTGCCTGTCGTTTCCAAGGCGGCTGCAATCGCGGCCTTGTCCTGCTCGTCTTCCGCAGATGCATCCGTGATGACTCCGTCTCCGTTGAATCTGGTTCCGGCGAAGATGGCGGCTATGTCAGAGGTGTCCCCGAGAGAAATCACGTCTCCTTCCTTCCCGAGATTGCTGAGAATCTGCCTTGCGGAATTCCTGAGCGCGAGTCCGTCCGGGTTCTCCCCGTTGAACTCATTGATGTCCAAGCTGCTCCTGCCTTCCACGAGAAGGTCCGGGTTCTTCAGCGCCCCGGTCGCCCATTTCGCTGTGGCAACCACGTCGTTCACCCTGATTTTGCCGTCCTTGTCGGTGTCGATGTAAGCCAGGCTCTTCTCGTCAATTTCCAGACCCTTGACCGGGCATGAGAGCACGGTCCACATCGTCGGGTCAAGTTCCCCGAGATGAGCGATGTCGGCGCCGTTCCTGATTTTCACTCTTGTCGTTCCCCCTACGTTATCGAACTCCCACTTGTAATTCAAGTTTTTTCCTTTCTTTGCCATAATTTTCCAGATTAGGCGCTAAAGATACGAAAAAAACCGGAATACAAAAAGACTCTGGACGCTATTGTCTCTTCCTGATTCTGAAGAACATGGCGTAGAGAAGTGGCACGAAGAACAGGGTCGCGATGGTGCTGAACAGCAGCCCGCCCATTATGGTCACGGCCATGGACCCGAACATCGCGTCATTCACGAGAGGAATCATTCCGAGAATTGTCGTCATCGATGCCATCATCACTGGACGCAGCCTGCTCTCAGAGCTGGAAATCAGGGCCTCGTAAGGATCCTTTCCGCTGCCGATCTGCGCACCGATCTCGTCCATCAGCACTATGCAGTTCTTCATCATCATTCCTACCAGGCCCAGCGCGCCCACAATCGCGCAGAAAGTGAATGCCTTGCCTGTCAGCAGCATTGCCGCAACCACGCCGATGGCCAACAGGGGGACACAGCACAATATGATGGCAGGTTTCCTGTAGTCACCGAACAGCAGAATCAGCATGGCGATGATAAGAACCACTCCGAGAGGGACATTGCTGAACAGATTGCTCATCGTCTCGTCGCTTGCGCCTTTCTCTCCTTCCCAGTGGATGGAATATCCTGCCGGAAGATCCATTGCCTCTATTTTCCCTGCAATCAGCTGTCTTGCTTTCTCCGTTTCGATGCCAGGGGCAGGGGAGTACATCACTGTCTGTGTGCGCTGTCCGTTGAACCTCGGCACCACAGGGTCCTCCCACCTGACTTCCACGCCGGGACAAATCTGTTTCAGAGGCACGGTCTGCAAAGCGGATTCCACGAGGTCGGCCTTGTTCAATGTCCCGTTCCTGAGTTTCAGCATATTTTCCTCCGTGAATGCGTTCCCCATGTTCGGAATCATCGGGAACAGAGGTACATTTTCGAGATTGTCCACCGGACCGCCGTCGCTGTCGGTGCATTTCACATATATCGTGTTCTTGTGTATCCCGTCATGGAATGTGCCGACCGGAAGTCCTCCGGCTGCGGTCAGCATCGAGAGCGACACGTCCTGCCTGCTGAGTCCTGCACGTCTCGCTGCGGACTGGTCATAATCTATGCTCAGCACAGGAATGGCAGGATCCCAATCGGTCGTTACCTGGCAGATTTCCGGAGTGCTCTTCATGATGCTCATTGCGGAGTCCGCGAGGGCATGCAGCACGGCCGGGTCAGGCCCGGAGAACATCAGCTCCACCGGATATTTCTTGTACATGATATTGTACCTCTTCAGCTTCAGATATGCGTCAGGATACATCTCCTCCAGTTCCCTCTGTATTTCGTCCATATTGGCTTCAAGCGCTTCCGGGCTCTCGAAATTGATTATCAGCTCACCGTATGAAAGTGAAGGCGTGGCAATGCTCCGGACGAGATTGTATCGAGCCGGTGTGCCTCCAATGGAAGTGGTGATATCCCCGATCTCGGGCCTCTTCTGCAGCCAGTCCTTGATTTCAGCGAGGTCCTGTGCCACCTTGGTCGAATTGGTCCCCTCCGGAAGTTTGTACTCCATGTACATCTGGTCATAGACCATGTCCGGGAAGAAACCCTGCTTCATCTTGCCGTATCCGAAGAAGGTCAGTACAAGAAGACCGAGAGCAATGCTTACAGTGAACACCCTGTGTCTCAATGCGAAATCCAATGACTTCCGCAATGCCCTGTAAACCCATCCGGTATAAAGTGCTTCCTCATCCTTTGCCCCCTCTACTGCCGAGTATTTCCTGCCCTTCATCAGGCTGTCAGCCATCAGCGGCACGTGCACCAAGGCCAGAATCCAGCTCAGGAGCAATGATACCGCGAGCACGATGAACAAGTCCCTGACATATACGCCGGCCGTGTCCGGTGAAAGGAAGATAGGCAGGAAAGACAATATTGCAATGAGCGTGGCGCCGAGCAGCGGCATTGCCGTCTTCTTCCCGATGTCCGTCATTGCCTCGCGCCTCGGCTTTCCGGTCTTCAGGTCAACGAGAATTCCGTCAACAATCACGATGGCATTGTCCACCAGCATTCCCATTGCAAAGATAAATGCAGCAAGAGACACCCTCTGCATCGTGCCGTCCATGAAACCGAGGAACAGGAACGAGCCTATTACTATCATTATCAGGCTGATGCCTATTATCAGACCGCTCCGGAATCCCATCGTGACCATAAGAATCACAACCACAATCAGCACTGATTCCACAAGGTTCTTGAGGAAAGTAAGCAGCGAGCTTGTCACCCTTTCCGGCTGGCAGAACACCTTGTGGCATTCCACTCCTGAAGGAAGTCTTTCGGCCTCAAGTTCTGCAAGTTTTTCCTCTACAGCAGCTCCCACTTTCACGATATCCGTACCTGAAGCCGCTGCAACGGCAATACCGAGAGCCCTCTGGTCATTGTACATCATCGAGTTGCGGACAGGCTCCGCCCAGTCGTGCTCAACGAGGGCTATGTCCTTGAGCCTCAGCTGGTCATCCTCATGGCCCTGTATAACCATGTTGCCAATCTGCTCCGCGGTCCTGAACTTGTCGCTGACAGTCACGCGGATACGGTCCGGACCATTGTCATAATAGCCGGCATAGTAGATATTGTTCTGCCCGTTGAGGGTCGAGAGAATTTCGGCAGGGGAGACTCCGAGGGTCGCCATCTTGTCAGTGCGGATGGAAATGTTGATGCATTCCTCCCGTTCTCCGTATATGTTCACGCGTGCGACTCCGGGCACATTGCCGATTTCACGCTTCAGAAGCCTGGCGTAATCCGACATTTCCTCCTCGCTGAGCCCGTCGGCAGTCAGGGCGTACATCATTCCGTACACGAGCCCGAAATCGTCCTGCACCATCACGGATACTCCGCCCGGCAGTCCTGCTGCTGTGTCATTGACCTTTCTCCGCAGCAGGTCCCAGCATTGTTCCACGTCTTCGTCCCGAGTGGTGCTCTTGAGGTCTATCTCAATGATTGTCAAGTCGTTGTATGAATGGCTCCAGACCTTGTTCACATCCCCGATGGACATGATGCTCTTCTCGAGCGGGTCGCAGACCTCCATCTCCACTTCATGTGCAGATGCACCGGGATATGTGGCCACCACTATGGCCTTCTTCACCTTTATCTCAGGGTCCTCAAGCTTGCTCATGTCGTATGCGGACAGACCTCCGCCTACGAGAAGCACGGCAATCAGGAAGTAAATCAACTTGCTGTTCCTGAATGCCCATTTTCCGAAATCAATGCTCATAACAGGCCTCCTATGTTGGTGGATGATGCTTTCTCAAGTATTTTCACGCGTTCGCCTTCCTTGATCTGGTGAACTCCGGAAGTCACCACGGTTTCTCCTGGGTCAATTCCTGACAATATCACCGCCGAGCCGTCCGTGTGCAGGCTGCCCACCTCCACTTTCCTTGCGCTGACAGTATTTTCTCCCGAAAGAATCCATACATGGCTCTCGCCGTCCTTGCTGAACAATGCGGAAGAAGGGATGCATGTCCTTTCGTCATCGGCTGGTTTCGTGCTTATGCTCACCATGGTGTTCATTCCGGGTGCGACTCCTGACATTGCGGAAGGCAGGCCCAGCCTTACGGTGTAGAGCTGGTTTGCGTTGGCTTTGGGACTGATACTGAGCAGTTTGAGAGGTGCTTTCATTCCGTCGAGAAAGTCGAATGATGCTTCGAATGAAGAATAATCCCGGAATTTGGCATATTCCGATCCCGGAATGTTTATCTCGATTTCCGGAGCCCCGCTCGATATCAGGCTGACGACCGGCATTCCTGCGCCTACCACGGCAGGGGCGTCATAGAAAGTCTTCTGGATCCTGCCGGCAAACGGAGCTGTCAGTTTGGTGTCGGCAAGCTGGTTCCTGCAGTTCTCGAGCTTTGCGGAAATCTGTTCGAGCCCGTATCTTGCCTTGTCATAAGCCGATGCGGTCACGGCGCTATCCCGGTATAGTGCGAATACCCTCTCGGCGTCAGCCTTGATATTGTCGTATTCCGCCTGCGCTGCGGCAAGCTGGACCTTGTAGTCCCTGTCGTCCAGTTCCGCAATTACCTCGCCTTGCCTTACGGCCGCCCCTTCCTTGGCATTTATCCGTTTCAGGGTTCCTGATACCTGGAAGGCCATGTTCACTTCGCTCGAAGCTGTCACCCTTCCCGGGAATTCGATTCTTGCCTCATCCCCGTATGCCTTCACTATTTCTGTCTTCACTACCGGGGTCTTCACCGGGAGTTCCTTCCTGTTCCCGCAAGATGTCAATGCGGCTGCAATCAATGCCGTCATGGCAAAAGCCGCTCCAGTTCCGCGGCAGATTCTCTCTTTTCTGTACATTATAAATTCCTTCTAAATGTTCAAGCATGCTGCACACTGCAAAAATCAGGGCATCCGACCGGGGTTGTAATGCTGAAAGCGACTGAAAATTGTCCGATATGTACGATTTTGCGGTAAGTAACTTCCAAAATTCTCTGATTTAAGACAAAATCTTTGTTAATTTGTGCCGATTGACAACACATAACTACATGGAGATTAAGGAAAATACGAACGAATATCCCGAGATGGGACTTTTTGACATGACAAGGTCTGACCTGGAGATGAGAGGACGGTTCTTGCGTATAGACAAGAACGGCTTTTTCTATTGCAGGAAAGGCTCATTGGAGATAGTCATCGAGAACAAGACTTATATTATAAAGGAAAATGACATATTCATCTATCTTCCTTTCTGTGAACTGTATATCCACAATATCAGCGACGACCTCGCCGGTGTCATAGGTGTTGCAGATTTCTCGTTCGTGTATTCCTCCCTCCACGTGGTGGCCAATACGTATAATTATCTGTATGTAAAGAATAATCCTTGCATGACTCTTTCTCCGGAAGGCAAGGCCCGGGTTGACGAGATGATATCGGCCATCCAGTCCCGGAAGGGTATGGCGTCGGACCCTGTCATGTTCCAGATGCTGAGCTCCTTGGCCAAGGCCCTGTGCTTCCAGATAATGTACGAGTATTTTTCGGGCACCCATTCCAGTCCTGTCCGGCAGGACCGCAAGGACATTGTCTTCCAGAATTTCATGCAGTCCCTCTACAAGAATTGCACGAAAAGCAGGGAAGTGGCCTTCTATGCCCAGGAGCAATGTCTTACGCCGAGATATTTCTCGTCCCTGATCAAGTCCGGCACCGGCCGTTCGGCCCAGCAGTGGATAACCGTGGTCATCATCGACAAGGCATGCCGCCTCCTGGATGACCCTGCAAACAGCATCAAGGACGTGTCCTACAGACTTGGCTTTCCCAACCAGTCTTTCTTCGGCCGCTACTTCAAGCAATACTACGGAAAATCGCCATCCGAGTACCGGAATTCTTTGTCCGAGGAGAACGTCTGAACATTGATTTTGCAGTTCAGGAATATATTCCGTATTTTAGCGGTCCAAACCTCAACCGTAATGAATCAGAAACGAATCGTATTCCTGGACTACATCAGAATTTTCGCGTGTTTTCTTGTGATGCTCGTGCATGCGAGCGAGAATTATTATCCCGGACCCGACTCCACCGACATGGCCGGACCCCAGGCGATGCTCGCCAACCAGACTGACCGTATATGCGTATCGGTATATGACGGCTTCTCGAGGATGTCGGTTCCGCTTTTCATCATAGTTTCAGCATTCCTGCTCGTGCCGATGCGCGAGGAGGAGACTTCGTGGGAATTTTACCGCAGGAGATTCCGCAAGATTCTGCCTCCTTTCCTGGTTTTTGCCGTGCTGTACAGCACCCTGCCGATGCTCTGGGGACAGATTGGGCCGGATTCTGCCGTGCGTGACCTGTCGAGGATTCCCCTTAACTTCCCGTCACTTGCCGGACATCTCTGGTTCATGTTCCCGCTCTTCAGCCTGTATCTGTTCATTCCGGTCATCTCTCCGTGGCTCCGGAAGGCATCTGCACGTGAGGAACGCTTCTTTATCGTGCTTTTCCTTATTTCCACCTGCATTCCGTTCCTGAATAGGTGGTTCGGAGAGGTATGGGGACAATGCTTCTGGAACGAATATCATCTGCTGTGGTATTTCTCGGGCTATCTGGGATACCTCGTTCTTGCGCATTATATCAGGGTGCATCTTGACTGGAGCGTACGCAAGAGGCTGACTGTCGGTGCAGTCCTGATGGTTGCCGGCGCAGTGGCAACGATTTTGTCATATTATGTTCAGGCCGTTCCGGGCGTGCTGCTTGAGACTCCCCGCCTCGAGGTAGGCTGGAGTTTCTGTACAATCAATGTAGTAGCCCTTACGGCAGGCGCATTCCTGATGTTCTCATGCATAAGGAGCGAAAGTGCCCCGGCTGCCGTCACGGAGCTTTCCCGCCTGAGCTACGGAATGTATCTCATACACATTTTCTGGCTCCACATGTGGGCTGTGGTGTCCATGCAGATGCTCCATCTCCCGACACCTGTATCCATTCCGTTCATGGCGGTATGCACATTCCTTACATCCGCACTTTCAGTGAAGCTCATTTCCTACATCCCTGGAAGCCGCTGGATAGCCGGCTGCTGAGAAATTTCCTGAAAATTTCCGGATTTCTTTGTAACATATTCATCCTGCCTGCGTCTGATAGCTGGTATCAATCATTCACACCAATGTCAAAGACTATCTCTTTCCTGACCGCCGGCATCATCGCCTGTCTCTTTGCTGCATCGTGCCCCAGGGCCTTTGCCCAGTTCAGCTATGACCTGTTAGTGAAGAACTCCAATGTCGAAGTCAAACTTACCTTGAAGGACGCGCAGACCGACGAGCCTCTGCCCTGGGTCTCGGTATATCTTACACATGCCGGAGACACGACGATAACCAATTTCGCATTGTCGGACGAAAAGGGCAATGTCAAGATGAAGGACGTCCCTGCCGGGAAATATGAACTCAATGCCGAACTCATAGGCTATCTGCCTTATAAAAAGGAACATACGTTCAAGGGCTGGCAGTCCGATCTCGGGATAATCAAGCTTAAGGAGAATCCCGAGTTCATCGATGCTGCATCCATATCAGCTGTCGGCAACCCGGTGGTGATAAAGAAAGACACGATAGAATACAATGCCTCGTCTTTCAAGGTCGGGGAGAATGCCATGCTCGAGGACCTGCTGAAACGCATGCCCGGTATGGAAGTGTCTTCAGACGGTACCGTTAAGGTCAACGGCGAGCAGGTGGACAAGATAACCGTGGGCGGAAAGACATTTTTCTTCAACGACCCAACCGTGGCGGTGAAGAATCTGCCGGCCAAGATAGTGAACAAGATCCGGGTGATAGACAAGGACAAGGATGAATCAGCATTCACGGGAGTCTCCACCAAGGAAGACAAGGAAAAGGTGATGGATGTCGAACTGAAGGAGGAATACAAGAAGGGATGGTTCGGCAATGCCAAGGCAGGCGGCGGCTCGACTCTGACCGGAAAGGCGGAAGATCCGTTGACGGACGGCCGCGGGGCCCTGTACAATGCCAATGTGATGATGTCGGCCTATGGGGAGAAGGACCAGCTCGTACTGCTCGGCAATGCCCTGAATGTGGACGAGTCTGAGGAACAGATGTATGTCTTCAGGGGAGCCAGCCAGATGGGAGGCGTGCTGAACGGAATCGGAGGCCTGGCCACATCGCGTCTTGCCGGCGCGAACTATAACACTGCCCGCATTCCCGGGATGGAGACAGATGCGTCAGTGACATATAAATACAATGCCAAGGACAATGCTACCCGTTCTTTCAGGACGTCCCTGAGGCAGGATGCCCCTGACCTGATGACCGAGTCTTCCGTGCTCAAAGGAGGCAAGGAGGATGCCGTCAGTATCGCATTGCAGCTCAAGAATAAAAACACGAAGAAAGCATATTTCAACCTGAACCCGTGGTTCTCATACAGCGACGGATATTCAACGAACAGTTCCATGTCGGCTTCTGACGATGCTTCAGGAAACCGGTTGAACTCCTCGTCATCTGACGTCTTGAAGAAGATGAAGAGTTTTTCCACGATAGTGCAGTTGCACGGAGGCCTGAGAGATATAGGAGACAAGAAAGGACGTTCCGTAGTCCTCAGTCTTTCGACCGAGATGCGGTTCGATGACGGGAACAGGAACGAGAACAGCGAGACAGTAATCGGGGAGAATGTACAGATGAAGAATCTGCTCTATGACATCGACAATGATTACAAGGGATTCTCAGGACGGGCTTCTTATACCGAGCCTCTCGGCAAACGCTGGAGACTCCGGCTGATGGCCGAGTCCAAATATGTTTCAAGGTCCGATGTGCAGGACGCCTTCAGGCCTGACGGCTCGGAGGATGACTACTATTCTTCTTATTCGAGGAATAACTATTTGACTAACAGGGGAATGCTCCAGTTCCAGTTCTCCACGGACACCACAGAACTGAATCTTGGTCTCACTTGCACGGTGTACAGGAACGAGACTCGGGCCAGGTCACTCGGTGTGGAAAGTGTCACGGGAAAAGACGAGTGGAGGGCCGACTTTGCACCTGCTGTCAATTGGAGATACAACGCTGGGAACAGCAATCTTATGATATTGTATTCTGCAAATACGAACCAGGCTTCGCATTCCAAGCTCAAGCCTGTGCTGGATATATCCAATCCTGTCAGGATTACAGCCGGCAATGTCTATCTGGGTCCTGCCCTGCAGCATACCGCCTATATAAACTACAGGTTCAACAACCGTGAGAAATTCACGTATTTCGGGCTCTCCATGAGCGCAAACCTTACCCAGAGGGAAGAGGTGGATGCCGTCTGGTTCGATACTGACGGAGTTCGCTATTCGGTGCCGGTGAACGCGAAGAAGCCGAACATGTTCATCTATCTTTATCCGTCATTCAACCAGCCGTTAGGCAAGAAACGCCAGTTCACCCTCTCGATGTATGGCTCGCTGAACTACAACAGGAACATTTCCTATCAGGCAGTGTCCCAGCTCGACGGTTTGGATGTAGATGCATTCGACTATTATGAATTCATGTCAGGATTCTATGGCAATTCGCGCGGAGACCGGTTCTACAGCGGAGATAGCGGTTTCAGGGAAAGCACTACGTCAGTCTTCTCGTGGGACGTTACGGCGAAATTGAAATACAGCATTGACAAGTTCGATGTCACCGCCGGATACATGGTGAGCAACGACAATTCCAGATATTCAATAAACAAGGATGCCGGACTTTGCTCCTGGAGACACAGTGCCTTCGCCGACCTGCTCTATCAGCCCGGAAAAGGCTGGGAGTTCTCCACTAAGCTGAGCTACAATTTCTTCAGGGGATATTCCTCCGGCTACGGAGATCCTGAATGGAGATGGAACATCAGTGCTGGCAAGTCAATCAAGGCCTTCACCCTGTCCCTGCGCGTGCAGGATGTGCTGAACCAGACCAGGAACCTGAGACAGAGGGTCACCAACGAGTATATTGAGGATGTATATTCCAAGATTCTCGGACGGTATTTCATCGCATCCGTGGCATTCAACTTCGGCAAGATGAATGCCGGGAAGAATGCCAAGGTACGGGATGCGATGTTCAATATGATGATGTAGCGCGATACTTCCGGTTTCAGGAATTTATTGCCCGAAGTTATACGCAGCCCTGAGCAGGTGTCTCAAGGAGCTTGCCATCTCGTGGGTCTCCTGCAGGATGTTGAGATAGACGTAGGAAACGGTGAGATTCTCGTCGGAGGAACGCATCCTTTCAATCTGCCCGTCCCGCACTTCGGATATTGTCTCCTGGAATTCCCCGCACTGCCTGCACAGCTTCTCATAGTCGGAGTAGTCGCCTGACTCTATGAGCGTTGCGCTGCGTTTCAGAAGATACAGCATGGTGTCGCGCACCGGGAGGAATTCCTTGACACGCTCTTTCGGAAGAGGTACGAAATTGTTGTCAATATGCTCCTCGCACGGGTCGCAAATCCTTCTGAGACTGTACAATATGTCCTCGCAGCTGTTCCTTCCGAGATGGAACCAGGTATTCTTGCCGATGGCCACGTCCGGATCGATTCTGCGTATTCCGAGCATTTCCTTGCGCCTCGTCTGCTTCATGTCCTGCCGTTCGCGCCTTATCGAGTTCCCGGCGGACTGGATCATATTCAGTTTCTCGGAAATGAATCCGTCGGTCACGAGAAGATAGGTATTGTTCGCATATTCCAGGAAACGGTAAAGGCTTCCTGATATATGTTTCTTGAGCAGTACGAGAGTCCTGTCCTTGTCTTCAGATGACATTATCTCGGTGAACAGTTCGTCTCCCTTCTCCTCGGCCTTCTTGCGCTTGTAGGCCAGATTGCTCCTGAGGAGCAGGAATATTGCAAGTATCGCCAATGCTCCTGCCGCGAATATTCCTCCGGCTGACATTACCAAGCTCACCAAGAAGCAAAGGATGAATGCCGCTCCTGCCGTAATCAGCCATCCTCCGATGACCGAGAGCACTCCGGTGATGCGGAATACAGCGCTTTCACGTCCCCATGCCCTGTCTGCGAGCGAACTTCCCATTGCTACCATGAAGGTAACGTAAGTCGTGGAAAGAGGCAGTTTAAGGGATGTCCCGAGGGCTATCAGAAGGCTTGCCACTACCAGGTTGACGGTGGCCCTCACCTCATCGAATGCGGCCCCTTGAGGCAGCACGGCTTCTTCTCCGTTGAACCTGGAATCGGCCCATCTGCGGAATCTGTCGGGAACAAAGGACGAAATTGTCGTGGCGGCATTGGTGCATGCCCTCACGAGCATCCTGGCCACTCTCGAAGAACCGAACATCTCGTCTCCGGCATCCTGCTTTGCGAGACCCACCGAAGTGTTAACCACATTGTAGGCTTTCTTGGAAGTGGCGAGGGAAATGACCATTATGATTCCTGCCGCGATCAGGAACAGGACAGGTGTCGATGCGGGACCTTCGAGAGACGACATCATGAAACTCTCGTCCATTCCGCCGCCGTTTGCGCTGAAGTCCTGGTATGATGCGAGTCCGGCGAGCGGCACTCCGATGAAATTTACGAGGTCATTGCCTGCGAAAGCCATTGCCAATGCGAATGTGCCGAGCAGGACAAGTACTTTGAAAACATTGATTTTCAATGAATAAAGTATCTGGGCTATGATTCCGGTCACGATGAATGAGATGCCGCAGATTATCCAGCTGTGGGAATTGATTGCGGCCATCGTCTCTCGCGATATGAATGAGAAATTGCCTATTCCCTTTATCACCATGAAATATATTATGCCAGTCGCTGCAAGGCCGCCGAAGAAACCGATTTTCCATTTCAGGGCCGGACCTTTGTACGTGAAGGTCATCAGCAGGCGGGAGAGATATTGCACCACGGTGCCGAAGAAAAAGGCCACGGCCACGGATATGAAGATTGCCATTATCATGCTCAGGGCCTTGCCTGTGTTCATCATCTCGGCTATGTTGAGGCCCGGGTCGGACCATGATTTGATGAGCGACATTGCGAATGCTCCGCCGAACAGCTCGAACACCAATGAAACCGTGGTGGAAGTCGGCATCCCGAGCGTGTTGAACACATCTAAGAGAACGATGTCAGAGACCATGACGGCGAGGAATATGAACATCACCTCCCTGAATGAGAACATCGACGGATGAAAGACTCCGTGCCGTGCCACCTCCATCATCCCGTTGCTCATGGATGCCCCGAGGAAGATGCCTGCAGCTGCCACGATGATGATGGTCTTGAATGAGGCAACCTTGGCCCCGATTGCCGAATTGAGGAAATTTACCGCGTCATTGCTTACTCCGACCATCAGGTCGAAAATCGCGAGTACGAAAAGGAATACCGTGAATCCCAAATAAACTGTGTCCATAAGATGCTTTTAGTCCGCTGCAAAAGTCGTAAAAGCATGTTATGAGGGGATTAAGGAAATGTTAAAATATTGTTTCAGGCAATGTCAATGTCTCAGCCCCTGTGCAGTTCGATGACGTCGATTTCCGGCCATGCCCCGAGCCTGAACGGGATGTTTCCTCCTGTTCCTGTATTGACATTCAGCCAGTTGCCGTTTCCCTGATACAGTCCTCCCCATTCCTTGAACATGAACATGGACGGGGAGAATTTCCATATCCTGAACTGCATCGCGTGGGTGTGTCCGGACACGGTCAGGGCTATTTCACCCTTATCCTTCACGCTGTTGTGCCAATGCGTAGGGTCATGCGACATCAATATCCTGAATATCCCTTCCGGGAGTCCTGCGCTGGCATTCACGATGTCCCCGTATGCCGGGAACTGGGGCTGTCCGATATATTCCACGCCTATCAGGGCAAGGCTGTCCGCTCCGCGGCGGATTATCCTGTGGCTGTTCAGAAGCATTTCCATGCCGGCTTTCTTCTCCAGCTCCTGAAGTCTCTTCACACCTTCCTCTTCTTCCTCGATGGAATCATACCTCGCATATCCGCAATAGTCGTGATTGCCCATTATCGAGAACACTCCGTCCTTAGCCTTCATCTTGCTGAGGATCTCGGTGAATTGTTCCAGTTCCTCCGGGTAGATGTTGATGATGTCCCCGGTGAACAATACCAGGTCGGGTTTAGCGGCGTTGACCTTCTCCACTATTTCTTCCACTGTCCCGGGAGAGTAGCTGTATGTCCCGATGTGCAGGTCGGAAATATGGACAATCCTGTACCCTTCGAATGATTCAGGTAACTCCTTGAACTCCAATGGAATCTCTTTTACTACCACCCGTCTCCATCCGGCTGTCAGTCCGTATATCCCCGAGATGAAGACTATGATTCCGAGCACGATTCCCGCCACGAATCCCGCCCTGCGAGCCGGCAGCCAGAACCTTCCTATGAATCTTCCGATGAATGCTGACACTGCGAATGCCCCGAACGGGGCGAAGAAGGCTATCATCAGTCCGGTGATGGTATAGATTTTCCAGACCGAGATATTCGAGCAGGACATCCATATCATTGCTGCAAGCATGGAAACATACGGAATCCAGTAGATTAACCTCCATGCCGGTTTCAGATGCCGGATGAAAGCGAACCATACGTAGATTTCGGATGCAATGATCGCTATGATGCAGAAAATGAGGAATTCCATACTCTGTCAGTTCAATTCTTTGGACCGGGCGAGGGAGAATGCAAATTCCAGACCACCGCTTTCCCCGTTGCGGACCGTTATTCTTCCGCCATGCAGGAGCACGGCATTCCTGACGATTGCAAGTCCGAGTCCTGTTCCTCCGAGAGTCCTGGAACGTCCCTTGTCCACCCTGTAGAATCTCTCGAAGAGATGTGCGAGATGTTCCTCGGGGACACCTTCCCCGTTGTCATTGAATATGAAATGATGGTGACTGCTGTCGGATTTCCTGCACTGAACGGTGATGGTCGTACCTTCTCCGGCGTATGCTATCGCATTGTCAGTCAGGTTTCTGAATATTGAATATACGAGCTGCCGGCTGCCCTTGATGACAGTATCCGGTCCTATGAGAACGAGCATGCGCATTTTCTTGGCTTCCAGACTTTCCCTGACCTCTCCGGCTATCTCTCCGACGAGTTCCCGGATGTCGATGGTTTCCGTCATGAACGTCCCTGCGGCATCGTCCATCTTCGAAAGCAGGGTGATGTCGTTCACAAGGCTGCCGAGGCGACCGACCTGGGCGAGGCATCTTTCGAGGAAGGCCCGCCTGGATTTCCCGTCAAGTTCTTCGTTGAACAATATTGTCTCGAGATAGCCGTTGATGATGCTCACGGGGGTCTTGAGTTCGTGCGCAACGTTCTGGGTGAGCTGCCTTTTGAGCCTCGTCTTGTCATCCTCGCTGTTCTGCAGCATCGCATAGAGTTCCACGACGCGAGCGGAAATCTCACCGAGCTCGTCATCCGTGAAAACCATGTCCGCGTCATTGATTTCCCTTCCCTGGGCGGCCATTGATGCGAATGTCTTCAACTGCTTGATGTTCAGGTCAATATGCCTAACATACCTGTAGAAAAGCAGGAACAACAGGCCGGAAAGTATCAGGGCCGTCCATATATAGCCTTTGTCCGAGGCCAGGATTTCCGACATTGATACGTCATAGATATGCGCACTCCGGACTATTATCCCGGTATCGGGAAATGAAGTGGCGGAATAGAACCATTTTCCGCCTACGGTCTCCGACTCCCTCTTGAGGCTGTAGCCCCTGCCTGTCTTGATGGCTTCGGCTATCTCCTCGCGTCCGGCATGCCCGCCAATTCCGCTGATATCCTCCATCATGCTATCATACAGCACGTTGCCTGACATGTCCAGAATGGTCACACGCCCTCCGGAACCATGTATCAGGTCGAGCAGGCCGGTCGTGTCGCGTTTCCCGGCGAGTCTGGCGATATCCTCGTTGATGCCCTGCAGCCTGGTGTCGAGTATGTCAATCCGGTATTGCCTTTCCCTGCTGAACTGGAATATCAGGAAACTTCCCGTCAGCAGGACAATCAGCATGGCGACTACTGCCAGAAGCTTGAGGCTCAGCCGGGTATGTTCAATGTATTTCAGCATTTTCGTCGAAATAATAGCCGTATCCGTGCCTTGTGGCTATGCATGCACCGTATCTTCCGGTCTTCTTCCTGAGTCTCGTTATGTTCACGTCCACTGTACGGCCAAGGACAATCACTTCCTCAGGCCAGACTTCCCTAAGAATCTCCTCCCTCGAAAACACAGTCGAAGGATGGCTCATCAGCATCCTCAATATCTCCATCTCCGTCCGGGTCATCTCTACCCGTTCTCCGTCCACTGTCACTGACTTGCTTACGAGGTCGATTTTCAATGTCTTGAAACTCAATGATTTCTCTTCTTCCTCCTTAGGCTTCCTGCCGGATGCCCTCCTCAGCACCGCTGACACCCTCGAGACCACTTCCCTGACGGAGAACGGCTTGGCGATATAGTCGTCGCCTCCGATTCCGAGACCGTGTACCGTGTCATCCTCGGTGTCTCGTGCCGTGACGAAGATTATGGGGACGTCAGCAGTGAGGGGATTTTTCCTCATTATCTCGGCCAGCTTGAACCCGGACATGCCTTCGAGCATCACGTCAAGGAGCACCAGGGCGTATTTCGACAGGTCTTTTGTCAGGGCCTCTTCCGCGGAATTGACTGTGTCAGAAAGAAATCCGGCATTGTCGAGGTTTACTTTCAGGATTTCGCAGATGTCCTGCTCGTCATCCACAATCAGAATTCGTCTATTCTCGTCCATCGGTATCAGAAATATTATTTTCCGTTCTCGCTGTAAATCATCAGTAGGATGTCACCTTCCTTAAGATTGACCATCCCGTCAGGAACGATGAACTGGTCATCCCTCCTGATTATCACCACTCTCGCCCCTTCCGGCAGATTGATTTCCTTCAGCGTGCAGCCACCTGCCAGATCCTCGCTTGCCAAGGTGTAGTTCTGGAGCTTGCCCGCCTCTTCCGGTATCTCGATGCCGAACGTTTCCGGCTTCTTGTCTTCAGGCAGGTTCAGCCTCATGGCTTTGGCTACTCTCGGCACCGACATGCCCTGGCATATAAGCGAGAGCAGTGTGATGAAGAATACAATATTGAAAATCTGGTCCGACCCCGGAATCCCGGCCACTATCGGATAGGTTGCGAAAATAATCGGCACGGCCCCTTTCAGGCCTACCCAGGAGGTGAATGCCTTGGCCCTGAATGTGATTCTCCTGAACGGAGCCAGGCAAAGGAAAACAGTCAGGGGCCTTGCAACGAACATCAGGAACAGTCCGATCAGCAGGGCGACCGGAGCAACGTGCATCATTTCCTTCGGATTGACGAGAAGCCCGAGCGAGAGGAACATTCCTATCTGCATCAGCCATGTCATGCCGTCCATGAAACTGAGGATTTCCCTGCGGTTGTTCATCGGCTTGTTGCCAATTATGAAGCCGGCTATGTACACGGCGAGATATCCGTTGCCTTTCACAATTTCGGTCATGGAGATGGTGAAGAGGCTGACTGCAAGCAGCAATATCGAGTACAGGGGAGTGCTGTTCAGTTTCACCCTGCGCAGAATCCATACTGTCGCGAATCCGATGGCCACACCCATTATGGTGCCTATGACAATCTGCAGGACCAGGGTCCCCACTGAACTGAGCATCAGCCTGCCGTAATTGATTCCCTCTGCTCCTGTGGCAGGGTCGAACAATGTCTGGGCCACCTGGATGAGCACGATGGTGATGACATAGGCCATCGGGTCGTTCGAACCGGATTCGAGCTCGAGCATCGGTCTCAGGTTCTGCTTCAGTTTCATGTTGCAGTTCTTCAATATGTTGAATACTGAAGCTGAGTCGGTTGACGACATCACCGCGGCGAGCAGGAAACACATGACCACAGGCATTTGCAGCCCGAGCTTCGGGAATCGTGACAGCAGGAATATGAAGAATCCGGTGAACACCACCGTCAGGAAGACGCCCAGGGTGGATAGCGTCACTCCCTGAACGAGCACCGGCCTGATGTCCTTGAGCTTGGTCTCCATACCGCCAGTGAACAGGATTACGCTCAAGGCCGCGATTCCCACGAACTGCGCCTGGGAATAATTGTTGAATACCAGACCTATACCATCGCTTCCGAAAAGCATTCCCACCATCAGGAAGATGAGGAGGGAAGGTACTCCGTATTTATATCCGGTGCGGGAGACCATTATCGCCGTGAAGACGAGAATGGATCCGATGAGGAAAACGTTCTGCGACGTGAAATGTATCACTGTGTGCATATTGTGTATGTCTATTGTTCCGTCTTGTCCTTTGCAGTGTGTTCCCTGCACCATTGTACCAGACCGCACTCACCGCATTTTGGATTTCTGGCCGTGCAGATGTAGCGTCCCTGCAATATCAGCCAGTGGTGGGCCACAGCCCTCCTGTCCTCCGGAATCCCGGCCTCGAGGTCTTTCTCCACAGCCTCCGGTGTCCTGCCTCTGGAAAGACCCAGACGGTGCGATACACGGAACACATGAGTGTCCACTGCAATCACCGGCTTGTCATATACGATTGAGGCAATCACATTGGCCGTCTTCCGGCCTACTCCGGGAAGGCTCATCAGTTCGTCAATGCCGGACGGGACCTCCCCTCCGAAATCGTCAATCAATTTTTGCGCCATAGCTATCAGGTGCCGGGTCTTGCTGTTCGGATATGATATGCTCTGGACGTATGGGAAGAGTTCTTCGAATGAGGATGCTGCAAGTGTCTGGGGGTCAGGGAAATGCCGGAATAATTCGGGAGTGGTCATATTCACCCTCCTGTCAGTGCACTGTGCTGATAGAATCACCGCTACAAGCAGCTGGAAAGGGGTTCCGTAATGAAGTTCCGTACCTGCCACAGGCATGTTTTCACTGAACCATCCTATTATTCCGGAGAATCTGTCTTTCTTTGTCATTTTGTCAGTCATTTGAGTTCCTCGCAGGATTCGTTCCTGCAAACCATGACACGTCCGGGATATTTCTCGAATATAGACCTGTTGTGAGTGACCATTACCACTGCAGTGCCCCTGCTCCGGTTAATGCCGGTTAGGAGCTGCATGATTCCGTCTGCAGTGTCATTGTCCAGATTGCCGGTAGGCTCGTCCGCGATAATCACTTCCGGTTCGTTGAGCAGGGATCTCGCGATTGCAATTCGCTGCTGTTCACCGCCCGAGAGCTGGTGCGGCATCTTGTGGGCCTTGCTTGTCATCCCGACACTTGCAAGGACCTCCTCAATCCTCTTCTCCACCTTTTCCGTGTCTTTCCATCCGGTAGCCCTCAGGACGAATTCGAGATTGTCATGCACTGTCCTGTCCATCAGCAGCTGGAAATCCTGGAATACCACTCCGATTTTTCTTCGGAGGAACGGTATCTCCTTGTCCCTGATGCCGTTCACCTGGAATCCGCAGATGGAGCAGGTGCCTTTTTCAAGCTTGTTTTCGGCTATCATCGTCCTGATTATGGAAGTCTTGCCGGTGCCTACTTTTCCCACTATATAGACGAAATCTCCGGGATAAACGTCCATGTGGAGATTGTATATGACCGGGGTCTCGCCGTTCATTATTTCAGCACCCTTGAATGATATGACCGGCTCGTGCTGTGATTTGATTTCTTCGGTAATGATGCTTTCTGCCATATTGTCAAAATTATCGCGATTGCGCTAATTTACCTTATTTATTCTGAAATGCAAAGTCGCTCCTTCCAATTTATCGAAATCTTAATATTTTGTTTTTTTCAAATTCCGAAATTTGTAACTTCGCGCTGCGTTCTTTGCCATGACACCTGCCTGTGAACGAGGTGGTTGAAATAGAACATGATGAATTTTTAGAAATCGCAAATATATGAAGAAACAGACCAAGGCGCTCCATACGGCCTATCCAAGGAAGGATGCGTACGGGGCATTGAGCATGCCGGTATATCATGCGGCGGCTTTTGAGTTTGACAATGCAGCGGAGATGTCGGACGTCTTCTGCGGAAGGGTGATTGCTCCTGACTATTCGAGGGTGATGAATCCTACGGTCACGAATTTCGAGGACAGGGTCAAAGCTCTTACAGGGGCATCTTCAGTAGTTGCCCTCAATTCCGGCATGGCCGCCATCAGCAATACCTTGTTCGGCCTTGTACGTGCCGGCGGCAACATTGTCACATCCCGTCACATGTTCGGCAATACGTTCTCTTTTATCACCGAGACATTGCCGAGGCTTGGCGTCGAACCGAGGCTGAAGGACCTTACGGACCTCGCACAGGTCGAGGCTGCAGTGGACGGCAATACTGCATGTATATATCTGGAAATCATCACAAACCCCCAGATGGAGGTGGCCGACCTCAGCGCGCTGTCCGAGATTGCCCGCAGGCATGGCATTCCTCTCGTTGCTGACACCACCATGATTCCGTTCACGGAGTTCTCGTCCAGTGCTCTCGGCGTGGACATAGAGGTGGTATCCAGCACCAAATATCTGTCAGGAGGGGCGACGAGCATCGGAGGACTCATCCTGGACTACGGACATTTCCCTGAGTTCACCCGTATGACAAAAGGGGAGCTTCTCTTCAATCTCGGGGCCTACATGACCCCTCACGTGGCCTATATGCAGACCCTCGGGCTCGAGACCCTCAATGCGAGATATGCAGTCCAGTCATCCAACGCGCTGGAGATTGCCCGCAGGCTCAGCCGCCATCCGGCAGTTCGCCACACGGGATATACGGGGCTTGAGGACAATCCTTTCCATGAGCTGTCAGCCAGGCAGTTCGGACCTACGGCCGGAGCTATGGTCACCATTGACCTCGAGAGCCAGGAGGCTTGTTTCAAATTCATAGACAGCCTGAAACTGGTTTACAGGGCCACCAACCTGTTCGACAGCAGGTCGCTCGCAATCCATCCGTACAGTACGATTTTCGGCCCGTTCTCCGCGGAGAAGAAACGTGAAATGGATGTACTTGACACGACAATCCGCCTCTCGATAGGTCTGGAAGACGTGGATGACATTTATGCTGACCTTTGCTATGCTCTCGATGCCGCGGCAGGAAAATGACGGAAGACCATGGGAAAATACGATTTTGACAAAATAGTGGACAGGCGCGGGACAGGCGCCCTCAAGCTCGATGTGCTCAAGGAGCGTTACGGGCGCGCCGACCTGACCCCTCTCTGGGTGGCAGACATGGACTTCGAGACACCTTCGTTCATTACCGATGCCCTGAAACAGCGTCTTGAGCATTCCCTCTTCGGCTATACAGTGGAGCCGGAGGACTACCGGCCTGCCATAATCGACTGGATCCGGGAGCATCACGGATGGGAAGTCAGGCCTGAATGGCTCTCCTACATTCCAGGTATCGTGAAGGGTATCGGTATGGTTGTCAACGTGTTCGTAAAGCCGGACGAGAAGGTCATCATCCAGCCTCCGGTGTATCATCCGTTCCGTCTCACTCCTCAGAGCAATGGCAGGGAAGTGGTGTACAACCCTCTCATCGAGAATCCGGACGGAACCTATTCGATGGATTTCGACAATCTCGAAAAAGTGGCAGACTCTTCATGCCGGCTGCTCATTCTCTCCAATCCGCACAATCCAGGAGGCATCGTTTGGGACAGGGATACTCTTGAGAAGCTTGCCCGGTTCTGCAATAGCAGAGGCATCATAGTGATTTCAGACGAGATTCACTGCGACATGGCCCTTTATGGTCACAAACATATTCCGTTCGCTTCGGTGTCCCCGGAGGCGGCATCGTGCAGTATCACGTTCAGTGCCCCGACCAAGACTTTCAATATCGCGGGAATCGTGAGCTCGTGGTGTGTCGTGCCGGACGAAAAACTTCGTGCGCGTTTCTTCAGCTGGTTGAAAGCCAATGAACTGGATGAACCGAACATGTTCGCTCCAATCGCTACCGTAGCTGCCTTGAGAAACGGCGAGGAGTGGCGCAGGGAAATGCTCCGCTATATCGAGGGCAATATCGATTTCGTGGCTGACTGGTGTGCAGAGCGGATTCCGCAAATCAAGCCTCTCAGACCCCAGGCCTCATATCTTGTATGGTTGGACTGCCGCGGTCTCGGCCTTTCCCATGACGACCTCATAGACCTTTTCGTGAACAAGGCCAAGCTTGCCCTTAACGACGGCGAAATGTTCGGTCCCGGCGGTGAAGGCTTCATGCGCCTCAACGTCGCCTCTCCCCGCAACCTCCTTGAACAGGCCCTCCGTCAACTCGAAGACGCAGTCGCCGGCATACCTAAGCCTCACTGAAATCCCTGATGATTCCCCCCACGGCCTTGGTCGCGGAGGCTACGGCTTCCACGACGGTGGCGGGGCCGAGGATGAAATCTCCTGCTACATAGACATTTCCAAGGCTGGTTTTCTGGAATTCATCCACTGAAGGCCAGCCTGAATTGTTCAGTTCCGGCATATCTTCTCCGAAAATGCTCATGTCCACGTTTGCGCTGATGGCTACCAGCATGCTGTCGAACTCCACCTCATGCTCGCTGCCGTCTATCATCTTCGTGGCGATGCGTCCGTCCGGTCTCGTCACATTCTCGCAATGCTTCATTACGGCCTTGTTTCCTCGGATTTCCACCGGGACTTCGAACAGTTCGAATTTAACGCCTTCTTCCCTTGCCTCCTCTACCTCGATGGAGTTTGCAGGCATATTTTCGAAGGATTTGCGGTAATACACCCATGTGTCGTGACCGTTCCTGTTCGCAGTGCGGCAGGCATCCATGGTGACATTGCCGCCACCTATTACAAGGACTTTGCGGCCGAGCTTGTATGAGGATGGATCCTTCAGATAATCAAGTGCATATATGATTCGTTCACTCTCCTCGCCAGGGATGTCCAGCTTTCTCGGGATACCTGCCCCAGCCGCAATAAGGACTGCATCATATTCCTGCCTGAGAGCAGATACCGTGATATCCTTGCCGAGTCTTGTTGCGCCCCGGAATTCGATTCCGGCATCAGCCATCATTGTCTCGTACCGGTCCACGTATTTCCTGTCAAGCCTGAATTCCGGGATGCCGTATCGGAGTACCCCTCCCGGACGCTCATTGGCATCGAACACCGTGACCGCGAATCCTGCCTCCCTGAGTTTGAATGCAGCCGTGATTCCTGCAGGACCAGCTCCGACGACCGCCACTTTCTTGCCATTCTCCACCCCGGGAACTATTTCCGCATGGAAAAGAGCCTCTCCGGCAATCTCGAACTCTATGGAATGCCAGTCCACCGGAACTTTCTTAGCGTTGAGGATGCAATGACCGTAACAAGCTTTGCTCCAGTCACATACCTGACTGGTTATCGCTGAGAAAGGATTGTTTCTGAAAAGGATATCCGCGGCTTCTTCCGTCCGGCCTTCCCTGTACAGTCCCATTACCGACGGGACATCGGTATGTACGGCGCAGGCAGCCGAGCATCTTGCATTCTTGCAGCGCAGGCATCTTGCGGCTTCTGTATGATTATTGGCGGTAGCTGTCGTATTGTCCATAAAACTGTTGTCTGATGTTCGTTTTCAAAGCCTGCAAATTTAACAATATCTTCCGTAAAACGAAAAAGGATGGCCGAAAAGTCTTATGGACTTTCAGGCCATCCCGTTTGCAATTGAATTATGAAGTTGAGGTTTTAGAATGCGAATGTCACTCCTATGCCGGCAACTATACTCTTTCTCGAATAATCCTCCTTCCCCGGGATTGCAAGGGCCTCTGGTGTGAATCCTGCAAGCTTCTCTGCAAGGCCCGGATTGACAGCTGCCATCTGTCCGAGAAGCGGAGCGAGCTGGTCATACATCTTCTTGCCGTATCCGCCGTAGTCGCTGGAGTCCTTGGAGAAATTCAGGAAGAAAGTCTTGTACACTGCGAGGTCGATGGCAATCTTCGGGGTTACGTGGATGCTTGCTCCGAGACCTCCTGATACAGAGCTTGTCGAGAAACTCATGTCGGAGATGTACTTGGCCTCGTCACCGAATCCGAATGTATTGCTGTTCACTCCGATGCTGAGGGTGAGAATCTTGTTTACATCCCACTCGATACCACCGAGAATCTCGTATGCATTGTGCTCGAGATAGTCCTGTTTGTCAGCAAGGTCCGTGTCGCCGTTGTACTGCTTGGACTGCTTGTCGAAATAGTAATTGAATCCGAGGGAGAGTCTCACGTCAGGTCTTGGTGAGAATGTACCGCCGATATTGAGGTTGGCAGGAAGGTCGGCTGCAATCTCCTTCTCGTCGTCGAACTGGGCTACGCCGGTGGAATTCTCCTTGGTGTCGTTCACGAGACGAACCCTGGTATTGAATTCATATCTTGCAGCGAAGTCGAATTTGCCGGTCTTGTAATGTACGGAGAGAATCGGGGTGAAGGCAATGTCCTTCTGTGAAGCGTCAAGCCTCTTGTCAGCAACGAGACCGCCGGCCATTGCTGCACCCTGCTCTGCGCTCACGGCACCTCCTGAGAGCATTGATATCACACCTCCGAGCACGTTGGCTGCAGGAAGCATTACTCCGCCGTATTGAAGCTGGATGTTCTGGATGTTGCCCACGTAGTTGTTCTTCAATACGTTGAGACGAAGTCCTGCTGAAACACTCCAGTTCTTGTTGATCTTGTATCCGAGGTTGAGCTGGCCTGCAAAATTGTACTGCTCGCCTACGAGGTCAGTATCCACGTCATATCCGGTCACTACGTTTGCGCCTGCGAGGGTGTTGATCACTGCCGGAATCATGGCTACCGGAGCCTCGAAAGATCCGAGACCGTTCTCATATTTGCATTTTCCGCCGCCGGAAATCACTCCGAAATGGAATGAACCGAACCAGTTATTGTGCTTGTATGCGAGGTCGAGATGAGGAAGTACAGGAACGAAAGTCTTTCCTACATATTTTTTGTATGGCTTGCCTCCATTGTCCACACCGTAAGCGAGTGGCTCATAGGTGGTGGTGGATATACGCTGCTGGATTGCTGTGTTGATGTCGAATGAAAGATAGAATCCGTTTTCCATGAATCCGATTCCTGCAGGGTTGAAATATGCCCCATGGACTCCGATGGCTGCATTCTGGGCAGGATTGCGCAGATATGCGATGTTCTGGTTGGTGTTGTGGACATAACCGCCTGCGAAAGCGGAGATTGCTGCGGCTGAGAGTGCCGCTGTCAAGATTAGTTTTTTATACATTTTGTCGCTTTTTTATGTAAAAACGTCGCAAAAGTACTGCAAAGTGCCCAAAGTATAAAAAAAGTCGACCAAAAGAACAAAGAAAATACTGCCACCCCGGAAAGAGTGGCAGTATAAGACAATAAATCTGATGTTCCGGACAATCCCGGTTTTGGTCTACAGGAAATTGTATCGGAGGCCGAATCCAAGGCTGAAATCCGTCGGCTTGTCAGTATATATGGAGCGGACCTTGCTTCCGTTGTCGAACCTGTGGCTCACTCCCGGCTCTACATAGAAACCGAGCTGCTTCAGTATGTTTACCTGGAATCCGGCCGCAGCATTGACAGACCACTGGATCTCTTTCGGACGTATTGCGCTATTAGTGGAGCGGGCGTATGCCCCGTTCTCGTATTCGTCCTTCTTTACCCTGCCTTTGGCGCACAACTCTCCCATTCCGCCTCCGCTGACATAGAGAGTGAAATATCTGCTGTCAAAGATGTTGAATGACAGATTGACAGGAATGCCTATGTAGTGAAGTGTCTGGGTGCCCTTGCTCCAGGACGTTCCTTCCTCCCCGGCCTTGAGGTCCGATGACAGAATCGAATAGGCGACTCCGGCCTCCACGCCGAATCTTCCGAATCCGTAACGTGCGTTCAGCCCGAGCTTTACCGGTATCCTGTGGTTGTATTCGGTCTTCACTTCCGGAGAATTGAATGTCAGGGCTCCTTGATTCTGCAAGATTTCAGGTGAAACCCACGCACTGACTTCCGTGCCGCTTGCCATCGGGTTGGCACCGAGAACAAGGTTTGTCGATCTGTTTTCAATCATGCTGCTTCCTCCTGCTCCTGATGCTGAGAGTCCTATTCCGGCATGCCCCCTGGCTTTGCGCGGACTATCGTCCTCTGACATTATCTCGGCCCATTTCCGCATCTCCGCCTCGTGGTCAATGACTTCCTCACAGTTCTCCTCCTTGTCTTCCTCCTCGAAAACATATACCGCAGGCTCCTTATCCTCGTGTTGGATTGACTGAACGGGTTCTTCCGCCTTGCTGCCGTGTCCGGAAATCCCCGAGCCTGCATCAGCAATCAGTCTTCCGCTGTCCTGAATTCTATTGACAGAGACAGTTCCGGTCTCTGTTTGTCCCGACAGTTCCTTCTGCTCCGTCAGTTCCGGCTCTTTCTGAACAAGCGCCTCCGCTGTCATTCCGGCAGACGGATTAATCTCTGCCATTTCGGGATCATGTCTGAGCATCAACAGAATACCAGCTGCTGCTGCAGCCATTCCGACGGCCGGAATGAACCATACAGGGACCAGTCTCCGGCTTTCACCGCCCTGGGGAATCCCGGCCCTTGCGCTCACTTTCTCCCACACCTCGTCTGACGGGGTCTCAGTGTACCCTGCCATTTTCTCCCTGAGCTTGTCTGTCCAGCTGTTATTCATGTTTTGTTTCATACTCCTTGATTTTCCCTGCAAGTATCTTCCTTGCCCTGTGGAATTGCGATGCTGACGTGCTTTCAGTTATTCCCAACAATCCAGCAATCTCCTTGTGCGATTTCTCCTCGAAAACGAACAGATTGAACACTGTCCTGTAACCGTCCGGCAATTCCCCTATCATCCTCTGTATCACCTCTGCAGGCACTTTTCCTACATCCGGCTCGTCTTCCCCTTCCTTGTCAGGGAGATTGTCCTGATACTCCACGAAATCTGCCTTCTTCTTTTTCCTGAGATACATGAGAGACTCGTTCACTGCGATGCGTGACATCCAGGCCTTCAGAGATCCCGGCCCCTTGTAGTTGAACGAGTCCATGGAAGAATAGATCTTGATGAAAACTTCCTGGAGGACATCCTCGGCGCTCTCCCTGTCAGGTACATATCTCCTGCACAATGCGAAAAGATATCCGGACCAGGTAGCATACAGTTTTTTCATTGCCGTATGGTTTCCTTTCCGGACATCGTCCGCCAGACGCTTCTCGCTATCGTCCCAGAAAATCCTCATCAAAACTTCTTGAATGACATGAGGCCTGCAATTCCGATGCCGAACGGGAAGCCGCTATTCTGCGGCACCGTCACCCGGGCGGGTCTTGTAGTCAAACTCGACTGTCTTCATTCCTGTGTTGGACATATATCTCACCTTGAGTTTCACTGTCTCGCCCTTTGTATCCGGGAGAGTGTTCAGCCTGAATGATACATATCCGTCAGCCACAACCTCCTGGCTGTCACCGCAGTCGTCATGCCTGAAATCCACGGTGTACGGGTCCTCGGGATCTACTCCTGTAATGAGGTTTACCGCATGCTTGATTTCACCGTAACGGCTCCATCCTGTCCTGAACTGAAGCGAGAGATATCCGTCTTCGCAGACTGTCCAGAGCTTCACGAGTTCCACAGGATCTTCACCGTATTTCTCCCTGTCGCTGTCCTGGGAACCTTCAGTCATCACCGGCTGCTTGGTGAGTGTAGGAGATATCCAGTAAGCTTCGATTTCCAGTTCGTTGCCCCATGGCTTTTCCGGGAATGCGAAATTGGCAAATGCCCTGGTTTCTTCGGTGAAGGTGAATTTCTCCACGTTTGTCGGCCTGATGATTGTGCTGTCATCGAGCTGGATATAGAAGGAGTTGCCATCCGGCTTGACCGTCACGAGAGCGTTCGGGAAAAGCAGATCGTATGATCCGTTGTCATCATTGACATCACATGCCTGGAAAGAAAATGCAGCGGGAATTATCAGCGCTGCAGCTGCAATGAGTTTTTTCAATTTCATAGTTGTTCCTTTTGATTTGTCAAATTACTGTTTTCTTCCGGAACCATTTGTCCGGTTTCATAGTCATAAATGCTCTTTTTCTGTAATCTTGCATTCTTTTGTGTAAAAATTCGTAATTTTACAATTTGAATATGATTTCCGGACGCGGTGTCCGTGTATTATTTTAAAGAAAAACAAATATGAAGAAACCTATATTGACTGTCGTCCTGACGTCACTTGTGATGGTTTCCGTGCAGGGTGCACCTGCCGGGGGAGACATCGTAAAACCCGGGGACGCATACCGTCAGGCTATGGAACTTTTCGGGAGAGGGATGTATGCGGAAGCCCGGAACCTGTTCTCCGGACTTGCCGGAACGGACAGCCGTGCAGCAGGATATGAGGTCCTCTGCAGCACATTGATGAATGTTGACGGCTACGAGACGGCTATGGAGGAGTATTTCAGCCGCCATTCTTATTCGGGTCTTGTCCCGAAGATAAGATATGCCCATGCCTGCAATCTTTTCAATGCCGGTGATTATGCAGGGGCTGCCGGGCAGCTTGCACTCGTTCCTCCTTCCGCTGTCGGGCGTTCCGGCCTTGCAGAACTTATATTCAAGAAAGCCTATTCCGAATTCGAGACAGGTGACTATGACCAGGCTCTTGCCGGTTTCATGAAGGTGACGAGACTTCCGCGCAACGATTATCAGTCCCCTTCGGAATATTCGACAGGATATATATGGTATGAGCGCAGGAACTTTACCGAAGCTGAGGAATGGTTCGGGAAGTCCCGCAAGGATCCGAGATTCGCTGACGTGTCAGACTATTATATAATGGAATGCCGCTTCATGAACAAGGACTACGGCTATGTCATGGAGAACGGCGACGAAATGTATTCCAGGATTCCGGAAGAGCGCAAGCCACATCTTGCCAGAATCATATCCGAATCATACCTCGTGAGCGGGAACACGTCCAAGGCCAAGGAATACTATGACAGGACGAACATTTCCTCCGGCACTGACCGCAAGGACTATTTCTATGCCGGTTCCCTCCTGTATGCGTTGGAGGACTACAAGGGCGCAATCGAGAACTATTCCAGGATGTCCGACAGGACCGACTCGCTTGGCCAGATAGCCAATTACCAGCTGGCTTACAGCTATTTCCGGACCAAGAACAAGGTTGCTGCTATGCAGTCTTTCAAGGATGCGGCCGTTCCGGGATTCAATGCGGACATCGAGGAGGATGCATATTTCAATTATGCGAAGATGGCATTCGACCTGAACAATGACCCTTCCGGATTCAACAGCTATATCGCCAGATATTCCGACCGCAAGAGGGGAGACAAGATCTACAGTTACATGGCTCTTGCAGCATTGTACAACCATGATTATGCCGGTGCGGTCGAGGCTTATGACAAGATAGATGTGCTGGATTCCGACATGCAGCGCAATTATATGAAAGCCAATTATCTCCGCGCCGAGCAGCTGATTGCCGGCGGGTCCTACCGCAAGGCAGTTCCGTGTCTCAAGGCTGCGGCCTATTATTCCGACAGGCGTTCGGCCCTGAACCAGCTTTCGAGGTACTGGCTGGCAGAGGCAAGCTACAGGGATGATGATTTCACCGGAGCGGCTGACATGTTCAAGAGCCTGTACAATGTTTCTGCTCTTGACGGGAAAAAGGAGGGAGGCCTCCTGCCGTATGACGTTGCCTATTGCTATTTCAAGACAGGTGACTACAAGACGGCTTCCGAGTGGTTCGACATCTATCTCCAGTCAGGCGACAGGTCCGAGAGGTATGATGCATTCACGAGAAAAGGTGACTGTGCGTTCATTGTCAAGGACTATTCCGGCTCTGTGGCGTCCTATGAGGCGGCAATCAGGGAGGACAGGACTCTCAAGGATCTGTATCCGTATTATCAGGCAGGTCTTGCCTATGCGTTGACAGAGAATCTCGAGAAGGAGAAAGCCCTGCTTTCCGGAGCTCTTTCGGCACGTCCGACGGCGAGATTCTGGTGCGAGACAGTATATGAGCTCGGAAGGGCCTACATGTCCACCGGGGAGAATGAAAATGCCTCAGGCTGTTTCAGGCGCATTGTCGAGTCCGGCAGGGATTCCACATATCAGGCAAGGGCTCTGATAGGCCTCGGAATGATTGCCGCCAACGAGTCCCAGTACGACGAGGCCCTTGGATATTACAAGCAGGTTGTAGGACGTATGCCGGCTTCCGAACTCTCCAAGGATGCTCTCAGGGCCATCGAGTCCATATATCAGACAAGGCGCCAGCCGGAAGAGTATTATGCATATGTCAAGACTCTGTCAGGAACGGCAGCCGTATCGGATGCTGACAGGGAGACGATGTTCTTCAATGCTGCGGAACAGATTTTCCTTGCCGAGAATTATGAGAAGGCAATGGCATCCCTCCAGGCATATATGGATGAATATCCTCAGGGCCAGGACATGAGCATGGCAGAGTTCTATATGGCCGAGAGCTGCAAGAATCTCGGAAAGAAGGAGCAGGCATGCGACTGGTACAGGAAGGTCATCGAACGCGGAGAAGGGTCTTTCGTGGAACTTTCATCGTTGAATTTCGCAAATCTTTCCTATGGGATGGAGCGCTATTCGGATGCTTATGCGGGATACAGTTCTCTGCTTTCCATCGCCCGCATCGAGAACAACAGGCATACGGCTCTGGTAGGAATGATGAATTCCGCATTCGCTTCGAAGGATTATGCTGCGGCGGTGAGGGATGCCGGTAAAGTGATTGACGAGAAACCGGGCAATGAAGATGACCGCAGGCGTGCAAGATATGTCCAGGCAAAATCCTGGCTCGCCATGAGCGAACGTTCCAAGGCTTTGGAAATCATGAAGACCCTCTCAGCTTCCACATCTACTCCTGAAGGTGCCGAGGCATTCTATCTGCTGATTCAGGACAGCTATGACCAGGGCCTGTTCGAGGACGTTGAGGCCAAGGTCTACAAGTTCACTGACTCCGGTACCGACCAGACTTACTGGTTGGCCAAGGCCTTCATACTTCTGGGCGATTCATTTGCCGAAAGAGGTGATCTTGCGCAGGCCAAGGCAACGTTCGAGAGCGTCCGTGACGGATATACGCCTTCCGGAAAGGATGACGATGTCATCGACAATGTGAACATGAGGCTCGCCAAATTAGAAGAAAAAGGGGAATAATGAACATGAAGACTATATACAGAATATTTTTTACAGGCTGCTTGTCTGCGTTTGCAGTCTTCAATGCCGCAGCGCAGAGCCTGAATACCACGGTATCGGTGACCAGGGAATATGAAGGAAAACTTCTTGAGGCTCACAAGCCTTCTATCAAGATGAATGTTCCGGATTCCCTGACCCAGTTCAACCTGGATTTCGACTATTCCGTATTTGAGAATCCTTATAAGGGTTCGTATGATTTCAAGCCATACACTTTGGACATGAGACCGGCTCCGGAGCCGTATTCCGGGCGGAGTCTGTATCTCAAGGCCGGAGCGGGATGGAGGCTGCGCCCTTCACTCGACTTCGTCTGGGAACCGAGGATGGAGAAACGTTTCCGCATGGCCGTATATGCCTCACATCATTCATACATAGGCAAATACAGAAATGAGCATTTCGACTCTGACGGAACACTTGACTTTGCAGGCGGTTCGCATGACGGATATGACATGGAGACATTGGCCGGAATCAAGGGACGCACTGATTTCAACAAGGGTGTCTTCACCTTCAATGTAGGCTATCAGGGGCTCCATACCAAGGATTCCGTGACTTCGGCCGGATGGAATGCAGCCAATGCCGGACTTCGTGTCCGCTCGGTCAGAAATGACGCATCCTATTTCCATTATGACGTTGCAATTGACTACAGGTACGCAGTGCAGGGACTTGGCAGTCCGGTTCTTCCGGAAGTTACAGGAGATGCCTCCTGTCTCAGGATGAGCGACCTGGATTTCAAGGGCTCTTTCGGTCCGGTATTCAATACTTCCCACAGATTCCTGATAGATCTCGGAGTGGGAGTGTCCTCATATTCGTCCCTGCTCTCATCGACCAACGGAATATTCTCGGTCACTCCTAAGTATGTGATCAACAAGGGTATCCTGGACATGACCCTCGGGGCTGAAATAGCCGTGAAACTCGACTCGGACGATATCTTCGAAGGCTATGACCTTAATTCAGGCAAAGGCCAGTTTGTATATCCGGACGTGCATATCGGAATCAAGGCAGTCAAGGATTATCTCAATGTATATCTCTCTGCCACCGGAGGCATGGACAGGAATACTTATGCCTCGCTCAAGGGGCGCAATCATTTCTACAACCCGTTTTTCGGCCGCCGGCTGTCCCCGATGTCTGAGAATACCGTGGAGAGATTCAATCTTGCAGCCGGTTTCGAAGGCAATATTGCCGGCCGTTTCCGCTATGATTTGCGATTCGGCTATGCGAGCCTGAAAGATGCTCCGGTTGATGCCGTGGCTTATGATTTCATATTGCCGGATATTGACCTGAGTCTTCCTGCCATTGCATACAAGACCTACGATCTCGTGTATTCCGATATACTTCTGCAGTGGGAGTCCCGGGATGTAAGTGTGGATTCCAGATTCCGCATCAGTTCCACAGATATGGATGACCATGAGCTGGAGTGCTTCGAACCTGCATTCTTCAGCGGAGACGTCAGGGCCATGTACAATTACAGGAAACGTGTCAGGGCCGGGCTTACAGCCGATTTCGCCTCACGCAGAAGGGGCCTGGCAAGGTTGTATCCCGATTCTGGGGAAGGGGTTGAGGCTCCGCTGGCGGTGCTTCATATTCCTCTGTATGTCAATCTTGGAGCAGAGGTGGAATTTGCCCTGACATCAGGATTCTCCCTGTGGCTGAGAGGGGACAACCTCCTGAACATGAATGTACAGCGCTCGCCTTATTATTATGCCGGAGGCATCGGATTCACCGCAGGCATCTGCCTGAATCTATAGCCTTTCCCCGGCAATCAGATAGTTGTCACCCCGGTTCCCTGCGGTTCCGGGGTTTCCTTTTCCTGAAAAGTCCATCCTCATTCCGAAGATATGCACCTTTCCTCCGGACTTGCTTCCGAGTTTCTTCCTGAGACCGTCACTGCTGACAGGAATATTCCTTGCAGTCACCTCGCATTCCGGCCACATCTTTGACATTGTCCTGATTCCCTGCTTGTTGAACGTGGTCATTCCCTTGATGCTGAATGTCTTTCCGAATAGGAGCAGCCTGCTGTCCGGCATTTCTCGAGAGAAATAAAGGTGAGTGCTGACTCCGGCTTTACGAAGACCGAAGGAGCATATTGCATTGAAAAGCCCTGCCTTGGCCAATGCCTTGCCGGGTTCGAACAGATACTTCATTCCTTCCAGTTCTTCCTCTCCTGCCATCAGTTCCGGTCCTTCAGAGGCAATCCGTCCGAGGTCCTCCGGACTGAACGACATCGTCTTGCCTCCGTCATATACGGTGATGCTGTATCCAGCCTTTTTCTCCCCGGCTTTGGATGCTGCAATGAGCAGTTCCTTGCATTCTCCGCCCGAGGCTATGCAATGTATTTCCCGGACTTCCGCTCCGTGTTTCTCAAGACGGCTTGCCGCCATGGTGATGTCTGCCATGGGGGAGAGTTTGAGAAGCAGGTTGTCCGTGCAGCTGAATATGTCAGGCAGGATTCCGAGCACGTCCGGGCTGCATTCCTCGAGAAGGAAAACCTTGTCCCCTTCAGCAGAGCGTCTTGCGGGATCCACGAAGACGATGTCCGGGGAGAAATCCCTAAGCCTGTCCCACAGCCGGGATTCTTCACGGGAGGCAGTGAAAGAGGTCACTTCGATATTGTCCCTCCCGAGAACATTGAAATTGTGCCTTGCGGCATCTGCTCTTCGAGGCTCCATTTCATTGTACAGGACATTGCCGAATGATTTGGCGAATGCTCCACTGTCCACTCCGAGTCCTCCGGTGAGGTCGGCAATCCTGCATCTGCCTGAAGCCCCGTTGCCGGCTATCCTTGCTGCGACCGATGCCTTGTATCCAGCTGTCTCGGAAGAACTGCATTGTTCAGTGCTGAGCCTGTCAGGGTAGATGATTTCCGGATGGGAATACCATTCCGGCAGTTTTGCACGGATTCTCCTCCTGCACTCTATGACGGTGGCTGCGCGTTCCATGTCGATGTCAGGCCATTTTGCCTTCCCGAGAAGAAGCTTCGCAATGTCGTCATTTTCGTGTTCAATTATGAAATCCGTGAAAGTCATCAAAAGTTCTATTTTTCTTCTTTCAAAAGTACAGATAATTCCTTATTTTTGCAAAGATGTTCAAAAAACACATAATTATGGCAAAAGATTTCAAAGAAGTCGCTCAAAGCTGGCTTGAAGGGGATTTCGACCCCGAGACAAAAGGAAAAATCATAGAACTGCGCAACAATGATCCTGTCGGATTCGAGGATGCGTTCTACCGCAATCTCGAGTTCGGTACCGGCGGTCTGAGAGGCATCATGGGTGTCGGCACGAACCGTATGAACAAATATACGGTCGGAATGGCGACCCAGGGTCTTGCGAACTACATCAAGGCTCATGCTGCCGATTGTGTGGACGCATACGGTGATCCGATCAATCCGGATGACGTGAGGGTCTGCATCTCATTCGACAGCAGGAACAACAGCAAGCTCTTCGCCAAGATTACCGCAGATGTCATGAGCGCAAACGGCATGCATGTTTTCCTTTTCGACAACATCAGGCCTACACCTGAACTTAGCTATGCCATCAGGCTCAAGAGGGCTATTGCCGGAGTAATGGTGACAGCTTCCCACAATCCGAAGGAATACAACGGATACAAGGTATTCTGGTCGGACGGTGCTCAGATTACCTCTCCTGTGGACAAGGATGTCGTGGCCGAGGTTGCCAAGATTACAGATCCTTCCCAGGTGCGTTTCAAGGCCGAGGAGGAATGTGGCGAAATAGAGATGATGGGCAAGGACGTGGATGAGAAGTATCTCTCCGACATCCTCTCCCTCATGCTTACTCCTGAAGCTTGCGAGCGCCATCCTGAACTGAAATTCGTATATACACCGCTTCACGGATGCGGAGTGCGCCTCGTGCCTGAGTGCCTGCACCGTATCGGGTTCAAGAATGTTTATCATGTCCCTGAGCAGGATGTGAGCGACGGTGATTTCCCTACGGTCCAGTCACCTAATCCTGAGGAGCCTGCAGCCATGAAGATGGCTCTTGAGGTTGCTGACAGGGAAGGCGCTGACGTTGTGCTTGCCACTGACCCTGATGCTGACCGTATGGGTATCGCAGTGCGTGACAATGAAGGCAAGATGCTCCAGCTGAACGGAAACCAGACAGGTTCCATCATCACATACTACATTCTCAGCCGCTGGAAGGAACTCGGCAAACTCAATGAGGGTACATACGTAGTAAAGACAATTGTAACAACAGAACTCATCCGTGAGATTGCAGAAAGTTTCGGAGTGAAGGTGTACAATGTTCTCACAGGCTTCAAGTATATCGCTGACATAGTGAAGAGGAACGAGAAATGCGGTGAGTTCATCTGCGGAGGTGAGGAGAGCTACGGTTTCAATGTCGGTCAGTTCGTCCGTGACAAGGATGCACAGATTGCCTGTGCAATGGTAGCCGAGTGTGCTGCATGGGCCAAGGATCAGGGCCTGACTTTGTATCAGCTTCTCCAGAAGATATACAAGGAGTACGGTTACAGGAAGGAAGGTCTTACTTCACTCGTCCGCAAGGGCAAGAGCGGAGCTGAGGAAATCCAGAAGATCATGGCTGACATGCGCCAGACTCCGCCTGCAGACCTTATCGGTTCTCCTGTAGTGAAAGTCGTTGACTACCTGAAGACTGAGGAGACAGGCCTGCCTTCTTCCAATGTTCTCCAGTTCTTCGATGCAGAGGGTGATGTTGTTTCTGTACGTCCTTCCGGTACCGAGCCGAAGATCAAGTTCTATTTCGGAGCCAAGGGCGATGACGCAGATGCCAAGATAGAGCGTCTCAAGGCACAGTTCGTCAAATAGAAAGGATTGAATATCAATAAATAAAGAAGGGGATGTCACAATTGGACATTCCCTTCTTTTATGTATCATGTTCAAGATTGTTCCTTCTACGGCAGGTCTCTGCCTCCAGAAGGACTGCGCTCACTTCGTTCTCTCCGGACCCTCCCATTGTTCCCTGCGTCCCGCTGACGCGGAACTTGTCTCCAACGGGCACCCACCCGCTTCCCGTGAGCGCGGGAGCTCACGCCTTCCGGAGGCAGAGACCTGCCGATAGAAGGACATGACAAAAAGTAAATTAGTAATCGTAGCTCTTGGCGTCTTTCGGAGATACTTTGTTCATGTTGTCCAGGAGATCCTGGTTCGTCTTGAACTGGTCCATCAGCTGGATCATGAAGTTCATAGCCTCTGTCGGATTCATCTCTGCAAGCAGTTTGCGCAGAATCCATATCCTCTGGCCCTGTTCCGGGTTGTAGAGCAGATCATCCCGCCTCGTGCTTGAAAGAATCACGTTCACGGCAGGGAAGATTCTCCTGTTGGCCAAAGTACGGTCAAGCTGGAGCTCCATGTTGCCGGTTCCCTTGAACTCCTCGAAAATAACGTCGTCCATCTTGGATCCTGTATCCGTGAGTGCTGTTGCGAGAATCGTCAGGGAACCGCCTCCCTCAATGTTCCTGGCAGCACCGAAGAACCTCTTTGGCTTCTGCAGTGCATTCGCATCCACACCTCCGGTCAATACCTTTCCGGATGCAGGCTGGACTGTGTTATATGCCCTCGCGAGCCTTGTGATGGAGTCGAGCAGAATCACTACATCGTGACCGCACTCTACAAGTCTCCTGGCTTTCTCAAGCACCATGTTGGCCACCTTCACGTGTCTCTCGGCCGGCTCGTCGAAAGTGGATGCCACCACTTCGGCTTTCACGCTGCGGCTCATGTCGGTCACCTCCTCAGGGCGCTCGTCTATGAGAAGCACGATTTCGTACACTTCAGGGTGATTGTCCGCGATAGCATTGGCTATCGACTTGAGCAACATTGTCTTACCAGTCTTTGGCTGGGCTACGATAAGTCCCCTCTGTCCTTTTCCGATCGGGGTGAACATGTCCACGATACGGCAGGAGAGATCGTGCTCGTGACCGTGTCCGAGAAGATTGAATTTCTCGTCCGGGAAAAGCGGCGTGAGGAAATCGAACGGAACCCTGTCCCTGATATATTCAGGAGAACGGCCGTTGATGAAGTCAATCTTTACGAGAGGGAAATACTTGTCCCCGTCCTTCGGAGGCCTGATCTCTCCGGTAACGGTGTCACCGTTCTTGAGTGCGTTGTTCTTGATCTGTCCCTGGGAAACATAGATGTCGTCAGGAGAATTCAGGTAATTGTAATCAGACGAACGGAGGAAACCATATCCGTCAGGCATGATTTCCAGAACTCCGGTAGCCTGTACCGTGCCTTCGAACTCGATTTTCGGTTTCGGTGCAGGACGGTTGTTCTGAACGGCATCCTGAGACACTCTCTGCTCCTGTCCCTGCTGAGGCTGGTTCTGCTGGCCTCCTTTCTGCTTTTTGATCCGGGGAGGGAGAGGAGGCAGGACAATCTTGTGACGGTCCGTATACTGGACTTCCTCTTTCTTCTGCTGTTCAGGCTGCTTGTCCTGTCCGGACTGTTTGTCCAGAGGCAATTCCGGACGTAAATTCTGTGCAGGCTGGACCTCGGCCCTGTTCTTGTCCTGAACGTCCTTTATATTTTCTGAAGGCTGTCCCGGAATGACAGGGGCATTTGCCTGTGCCTTCGGCTTGCGGCCGCGTTTAGGCTTTGCTTCCTGGGCTGGAGCGGGAGATTCTGTGCCCTCTGCAGGAACTGCAGCGGCATTATTCTGAATTGAAGCCTGTTTCGGCTTTCTAGTCTTTTTCTTTGATGATTCGTCTGACGATGTTTCCGGAACGGCTCCGCGACTGCCCTGTGCTGCATCTTCCGTCTGATTGCCGGTGTCCTTGCCGGCTTCTTCCTTGCGAGGCCTTCCGCGGCGTTTCTTAGGAGTTTCCGGATCCGGAATCCTGGATGCTATCTTGGCTTCCTCATCAAGAATGGCAAAACTCAAATCCATTAGATCCAAGTCTTTGTATTTCTTGATTTTCAGCTCGTTTCCCAGCGCCCTGAGCTGCTCTTCGGACATCGAAGACAACTCTACAAGAGTATGAGGCATATAAAAAACAAATAAAATTGTACCTTACGGTACCGGTAATAACTAATTTGATGATTTGTGTCTGACCGATAATGGTCAAGATATGAACAAACTGTTCTGTTCAAGTCGCGCAAATATAATATATAATATTTTAATATGCAAAAGAATCTGTCCTACCTGTCCCAGTAGCTCGTGCTCTTCTTGAACTTCAGCAGGTCGGAAAGGGCTGCGGCATTGGCTGCGATACGGAAACTCCATGACTGCCATGTTCCCGTAGGTACCCATGATACGGAAATGTTGAAGCAGTGCAGGTCGTACTGTGCGCTGAACTGCGTTGTGGTCATCTTCATTGCCATCAGGTCGAAACCGGTGGTCATGTTGATGTTCAATTTCGGTGTCAGCTTGATGTTTCCGCTCAGGCCTACGGTCTGGGTATATCTGTTGTTCGTAATCCTGCGCTCGTTCGTGTACTGATAGGATTTGCTGTAGGAGAACGAGTAGTTGATGTTCAATGACCAAGGCACATTCGGATTGGTATAATACAGCCATCCGCCCGGAATATATTCTCCTGTGAGAGGGTGATAATAAATCCTGCGGTAATAATCAGCACTGTTCTGGCCGTCGCCTCCTCCTGCCCCCTGGGTCTTGGATCCGTCATTGCCGTTCATGGCTCCCTTGCCTGAGATAGAATAAGATAGGGATGCACTGGCCGCGGTGAGCCGGGCTATTTTCCACCATTCGTTAACTTTGCAGTTGAACTTGTTTATCCTCGTTCCTTTCTCGTCCACCGCGTACGGGTCGAAGTTGACATTGCCGTTGATGCCCAGCTTTCCAAATACGGAAGTGGACATCGTGATTCCGATATTGTTCATCTTGAACTGCTCGGCGAGGAAATTGTATCCTGTGCTGAGATTCAGCTGGTCGATGAGCTTGACCTTCTTGATACCCTTGCCGGTAGTGTCACGCATGTCCCTGACCTTGGCTTCCAGATTGTTTCCGATGGAAATGCTCATCGTCGCCGACTTGCCCTTTCCCGGAGGGGAGTAGAGCTGCCCGCTATAGACATTGTATTCGTAGGACTTCTCCACACCGAGAGTGTCAGTGTAATTCAATGTTCTCCATCCGTTCATGCCGGTTCCCTTTTCAGGACTGAACGAGAACGATATTGAAGGTGACACTACGTGACGGATCGCCTGGATCTTGTGCGCGCTTCCGAAATTGAACATACCGTACAGGCGTGTGCTCATCGAAAGGCTTCCGGAATATGTCTGCGTGATGCCGAAAGCGCTGAACTGTCCTTTGTCCTGGGCTTCCACCTTGTTGGTCTCCGGATTGAACACATAATCCGTCTTGCGGAAGAACCAGTTCTGGCCGTAGCTTATGCTCGGGGTGAAATTCAGGTACTTGGCAATCGTGAAGTTCGGAAGGCCGATCTGGAAATTGTGAGTCATTCCGTTCTGGAACTTGTCCAGGAATCCCTCTTTCATGAACTCTGAAGACTTGAAGTTGATCTTGTTCTGGAGGGTGGTGCTATAACCGAGAGAGAATTTCTCATAGAATTTCTCCTTCCCGACACGGTATTTCTGCTTGAACGGATAGAATCTCGTCACCGAAAAAGTGAGGTTCGGAAGGGTAAACGCATAAGAACTGTCCCTCGAATTCTGGCTGTGCAGGGCGTTTATGGAGAGGTTGAACTTGCCGTTCCAGTTCTTGCTGTAGGAAATGGATGAAGAGGTCTGGTTCTGAAGCGCCTCGCTGACTGACTGCGAGTTGTACTTGCTGTTTGACGGGCTCGAGAAACTTACGGATGCACTGAACGTGGTTCCCGGATGAGCCTTCGAATCCTGCTGGTGCGACCATTTCAGACCGAAGTTCCTCGTCTGGAAGAAGTCGGTGCTGCCCTTTTCTCCCGTCTGGTCGTTGGACATGTTGAACGAAAAGTTGCCGGAAGCCTTGTAATTGACCTTGTACCTGGAATTTACGTTCACTGCCCATGATCCCAGAGTATAGATGTCACCCGTGAGAGACAGGTCCAGATAGTCCCCAAATACGAAATACATTCCCATGTCCCTGAGATAGAAGCCTCTGGAGTTCTCCTCGCCGAAAGTAGGCATGAGCATTCCCGTGGCTCTGTCAGGTCGCTTCGGCACGAATCCGAACGGCAGGGCGATAGGCATAGGCACATCCTCTATAACCGGATATGCCGGTCCGAACACCGTCTTCTGGGATGGCTTGGTAATGACCTTCGCCGCAGTAAGATGCAGATAATAATGCGGATGCTCCAGATCGCAGACCGTATACTGTCCCTTCGTGATGTTGATGGACTTGTCCGGCATCATCTTGATGTTCTTGCCGTGCAGGAGACCTTCGTCCTGCTGGGTTATCATATTCGTGATCCTGGCCTTCTGGGAATTGAAGTTGTACCGGAGTTCCTCCATCGTGTATGTGGAACCTCCCTCCTTCATCACCGGCTGGCCCTTGACCTCTCCTGTAAGCGTGTCCAAAGTACCTCTTGCAAACACCGTCCCGGTCTTCATGTCATATTCCATATAGTCGGCCGAGAGCTCCATGTTGCGGTATTTGACGGTCACGTCACCGTAGAAATAGACTTTCCTCTGCCCGTCGGAGAACACCTCCACGGTAGAGTCCTTGGCCGTAGAAAAGGCCGGCCTGTCCAGCGAACTTTTCTTCTGCAGGGCAGCGGAATCTATCTTGAAAAGAGAGTCGGCTACTCTCAGCGAGTCCATCACGGCCCTCATGGAATCTGTCAGAGGTGGGACACTGTCGCGATTGTAAGCCACTGCCTGGCTGAACGTTGTCTTTGGAGGACGCTTCTGCTTCCTGCCGTCCTGGGAGATGACAGGAAGAGATATCGTCACGGATATCGTCAGCAGAACGGCAGCGAGAATCCGCCTGCCGCCAAACAGCCTTTTTATATGCTCAGAACGTATCAAATGTCCGATTCTATAGTTTTAATCGCAATTTTTTTTAAATTTGCAAAATACAAATATAAGACCATTTTGAAAAATACGCAAAAACATATTCGGGACTTCTGCTTTTCCATTGCCATGGCGGCAATGCTTCTCCCATCCCCGCTGCATGCTTCGGAAGACGGCAGCCTCGGACTGAGGACAATATGCATCGATGCCGGCCACGGCGGAAAAGACCCGGGATGCGTGAGCCCGGACAAGAAGACGTACGAGAGCCATATCAACCTTGACATTGCCAAGCGTCTTGCCGCGCTCATCAACGAAGGATTCCCGGATGTTAAAGTCATATTGACCAGGACAACTGACAAGTTCGTCACCGTTGCCGGCCGGCCGGATATAGCGAACCGGGCGAATGCCGACCTGTTCCTGTCCATACATGTGAACAGCGTCCCTGCCGCCCCGTCGGCCAACGGCTTTTCTGTGCATGTCCTGGGGCAGTCCTCGAAGAAGAATACCGACCTGTACGCCTACAATATGGAAGTATGCAAGCGGGAGAACTCCGTGATTATGCTCGAGGACGATTATTCCACGACTTATCAGAGCTTCAACCCCTCAGACCCGGAGTCTTTCATCTTCTTCAACCTGATGCAGAATTCACATCTCGAGCAGAGTCTCCTTTTCGCTGAGGACATCAACAAGGCGATGACCGGAGGCCCTGTCAGGTCAAGCAGGGGAGTCTCACAGGACCCGTTCCTGGTGCTTTGGAGGACATCCATGCCGGCCGCTCTTGTAGAGGTGGGTTTCATGTCCAATGCCAAGGATCTTGCGGTAATCAGGTCCGAGAGCGGAAGGGCTGCAATCGCCAAGGAACTGTACGAGGCTTTCTCCGTATTCAAGAAAAGGTATGACGCCAGTGTCGGAGCGGACGTCAGGAAAGAAAACTCCCAGCCTGCCCGGACATCTTCCGGCAAAGTCGCTTCCGCCGAGCGCAAAACGGAGACAGTGGCTGACACCCCGCCAGCGCCTGACAAAAAGACATCCCTCCGTTACGGGATACAAGTGCTCGTCACATCGAAGGCAATGAAGGAGAATGACCCTTACTTCAAGGGATACAAGCCCGTTGTGGTAAGGAAAGGCACTTTGAACAAATATATAATAGGTGTTTCCGGCAGCAGGGATGAGGTCAAGGGGATTTTCCCTGAGGTCAGGAAGAATTTTTCTGGCTCTTTTCTTGTAGAAATCGACGGAGATGAAGTGAAACCGCTGAAATGACGGCATCGTCCGGCTGGTTTCACGGTATAAAAATTTTTGATAGTATGACACGCGAGACAAAAATAGGGATATTCGCCGTTGCAGTCCTCACATCCACGTTTTTTGTGGTGAATTACCTGAGGGGTGCCGATGTGTTCGGAAAAGACATCAGGATTGTTTCCCACTATAGCGATGTTGAAGGACTTGTCCCTTCCAATCCGGTATATATGAAGGGATACAAGGCGGGTTCAGTGACATCCGTGGAATATAATCCGGAGACAGATATGTTTGATGTGGTATGTGCAGTAAAGAAAAAGATGCGGATACCGGTTGACACCAAAATGACCATTTACAGTGTGGACATCATGGGTGGAAAAGGAATTCGCCTGGATCTCGGCACATCAGGCGAAATGGTGGTTGACGGAGCGGAAATGATGCCTTGCACGGAGCCTGACATGATAAGTTCGTTGACCTCCATGATCGGTCCTCTTGTCGAGAAGGTTACGGCTACACTGGATACGCTCAAGGTCACCGGGGCAGAGCTGAACCGGATTCTTTCAGGCGTCGACGACAGTTCGCTTTCGTCCATTATTGAACATGCGGACAGGACGATGGCCAATCTCGAGAATCTGACTTCCGGACTTGCTGCCAGGTCGCCTGAGATTGACAGCCTTCTCGTCAATTTCAAGAATGTGTCATCAAAGCTCGTCACGATAAGCGGCTCTGCGGATGTGGCCATGGACGGACTGTCCAAGGTTGTAGGAGAATTGACCGAGGCGGATCTCAAGGGGCTTGTGGAATCTTTGCGCCAGGTGGCGGACGGGCTGACGGATCCGGACGGGACCGTGGGAAGAATTCTGTCGGACGGGGAAATATACGATACCCTTCAGAGTCTGATAAAAGATATTGACAGCCTTGTGAAAAATATCGAAGCTGACCCGAAAAAATATCTCAGGATAAAAGCTTCCATTTTCTGATCCCGTGATTTGTTCATAACCATAGAGTTTTCAACACTTAAGCTACAATTTGTTATTTTTGAATTATTAAAAATAGAAATCATTGGCTTAATGCGTACAACCTTGTTTTGAATCACATAAATAGCTGTTATTCAATAATTTACTAATTATTCGTTTTGCCTCTTTCAAAACGAAAGGTACGTAAAAATAATTTTAATATGCAATAGCATTTTCATTTTTTTATAAAATATTTTTCCCCCATATTTGCAAAGCGTCGGAAGAAAGGGCGTCCCTTCATTCCGGTGCTTTTTTTGGCTATATGAATTAAATTTAGGATATGCAGCAAGAGGGAAAGCACATAGAGGTGTGGAATGAGTGTCTGGCAGTGATAGAAAGGGTCATCGGAACACAGATGTTCAATCAGTGGTTCAAACCGCTGACCCCTGTCGCATTCCAGAACTCCACCATAACCATCGAGGTTCCCTCTGACTTCTATAGAAAATATATAGAGGACGTATATCTTGATGTCTTGAAGCGCACTCTCAAGAGGGTAATCGGCCCTGAGGCCAAACTCGTATACAGGGTCAGCCCTGTGAAAGTGCAGCCGCCGATGACATATCCTGCAGCCAGTTCAACAGTACCGTCCAACAAGCCGATTTCAGTCAATACATATCCTTCAGCAGGCAGCCCGGGCCCGTTCGTGTATCCGGGACTCCGCAGGGTGACTGTCAATCCGCGCCTGAATCCGGTCTATTGCTTCGGCAATCTCGTCAAGGGCGAGTGCAACAAGATGGGAATCACCGCCGGCGAGAGCATATCGACCTCTCCTGGCAACACTCCTTTCAACCCTCTCTTCCTTTTCGGAGGACCTGGTCTCGGCAAGACCCATCTCGCCCAGGCCATCGGCATTTCCATAAAGGAGAAATATCCTGACCTCGTTGTGCTTTACGTCACCGGAAACGAGTTCAAGACCCAGTATATGGACGCCATCAACATCAAGAACAAGTTGACGGACTTCCTTGCCTTCTACATGAGAATTGACGTCCTCATCGTGGACGATATCCAGGACCTCATAGGCCCGGGCTCCCAGAACGCTTTCTTCAACGTGTTCAACCATCTCCACGAGAACGGCAAACAGCTGATATTCACATCGGACCGTGCTCCGGCCGATCTCAGGAATTTCGAGGAGAGGCTTCTCTCACGTCTCAAGTGGGGACTCTCCGTGGAACTCCAGCGCCCGTCCTATGCCACGAGGCTCGAGATGCTCAAGGCCCGCAGCTTCAGGGAAGGCGTGAACATCAGCGACGATGTGCTCGAATATCTCGCCACGAGGATCAAGTCCAATTTCCGTGAGCTCGAAGGTGCCCTGATATCCCTCATCGCGCACGCCACTCTCATCCATAAGGAGGTGACCGTCTCCCTTGCAGAGAAGGTAACCGGCAAGATTGTAGGAGAGGAGAAGAACGAGATTACCATCGGGAAGGTCCAGAAAACTGTCTGCGATTATTTCAACATCAGCCGTGAAGCGCTCGTCTCCAAATCGCGCAAGCGCCAGATTGTCCAGGCCCGCCAGATTGCAATGTACATGAGCCGCAGCCTTCTCGGATGCTCACTTTCCACGATTGGCTCGGAACTTGGAGGGAAAGACCATGCGACAGTCCTGCATGCCTGCTCCACCGTATCGGACCTGATGTCGACTGACAAGTCATTCAAACAGTATGTCTCCGATATCGAGAGGCTGCTTGTGCCTGCCGGAAAATAAATTACGGTAAATATGGATTCAAATTCAGTACTTGAAATCTTCCGCGAAATCACCACGATTCCGCGCGAGTCCGGTCATGAGGAAAAGATGACCGCCTATCTCCAGAAATTTGCAGCCGACCACAATCTTGCCTGCCGCACCGACGGGACCGGCAACGTGGTCATAACCAAGGAAGCATCAGCCGGCAGGGAAAATGTACCTGCAATCGTTCTCCAGAGCCATCAGGACATGGTCTGCGAGAAGAACGGCGGATGCAACCATGATTTTGCAAAGGATCCGATAAACTATGTCATCGAGGACGGATGGATGATAGCCAAGGATACCACTCTCGGTGCCGATGACGGAATCGGAATTGCTGCATCATTGGCATTGCTCGCGAGCGACGTGCCGTCAGGCAAGCTGGAATGTCTTTTCACAATTTCCGAAGAGACGGGCATGGACGGTGCCAAGGCTCTTGAATCCGGAATGTTCACCGCGAAAACCCTCATCAATCTCGATTCGGAAGATGAAGGCCAGCTCTTCGTGGGATGTGCCGGAGGAATCGACACTACTGCCATATTCAAATATGGAACGGAGAAACCTGCTGACGGCTCGGTATTCCTGAAATTCAGGGTGTTCAATGCACTCGGAGGCCACAGCGGAGACGATATAAACAAGGAGAGGGCCAATACGGTACAGATACTTGCAAGGTTCCTTTATTCCGAACTCCAGACCGGTTACCAGCTCGTATATATGAAAGGCGGCAACAAACGAAATGCTATTGCCCGTGAGGCCGAAGCAGTCATCGCAGTTCCGTCAGAAGCTGCGGAAGGAATCAGGGCACGTTTCGCTTCGTTTGCGGATGAAGTCAAGGCTGAATTCCACAGGACAGATCCTGATGTTTCTTTTGAAGTGATTGAAAACGAGCCTGTTGCCGAATGTGTTGAGTCTGACGTTGCTCGCCGTTTCGTGCTTTCCCTCATGGCGGTACATCACGGAGTCCTCGCAATGAGCCAGGATATCGACGGCCTCGTGGAGACATCCAGCAATCTTGCCGCCGTATTCATGAACAAGCCGGGCGAGATAATGGTGACGACCAGCCAGAGAAGTTCCGTGGAGTCGGAGAAAGCATTCATGGCACAGAAGGTGGAATCCGCTTTCCTGCTTGCCGGGGCCGAGATTTCCCATTCAGACCCATATCCGGGATGGGCTCCTGACATGAATTCGCATATTCTCGCTGAGACGGTGGCTTCCTACAGGCGGCTTTTCGGTGTAGAGCCTGAGGTGAAGGCCATTCATGCAGGTCTTGAGTGCGGGCTTTTCCTGACCAAGTTCCCTGACCTCGACATGATTTCCTTCGGTCCTACCTTGAGAGGTGTCCATGCGCCAGGGGAGAAGCTCGACCTCGCATCCAACGAGAAATTCGTAGAACTGCTTGTGGACGTCGTAACCAATTTCAAATGATACAGATAGCCCCTTCCATGCTGTCCGCCGACTTTCTGCATCTTGCTGAAGACGTGGAAATGGTGAACCGTCATGCGGACATTTTCCATCTTGACATAATGGACGGAATCCAGGTTCCGAACCTTTCATACGGATTTCCTGTAGTGGAAGCCATCGCATCCATCGCGGAGAAGCCTCTTGACGTACATCTGATGATTGTGTGCCCGGAGAAATACGTGGAGAGGTTCGCTGCTGCAGGTGCTTCGATGATCAGTTTCCATCTCGAGGCCGCTGAAAACAGCGGGACAGATCCTGCGGAAATCATCTCGATGATACATTCATGCAATGTCAAGGCCGGAATTGCCATCAATCCGGATGTCCCGGTCGAGAAACTGTACCCGTATCTCGACAATCTGGATTTCGTATTGATAATGTCTGTTTTCGCCGGTTTCGGCGGGCAGAAATTCATTGATGATACCTATGCCCGGCTGAGGACGCTGAAAGCTGAGATTGACAGACGCGGGCTGCAGTGCGCGATTGAAGTGGACGGGGGAGTCTCGCCGGCCAATGCAGGAGAACTTGCACGTGCCGGTGCCGGGATTCTTGTGGCAGGCAGTTCAGTGTTCAAGGCCCATAATCCGGCTGAGGCCATCGCATCAATGCGGGGCTGAGTTTTAGATGATATAGCCTATCTCCTTGAAGGAGAAATCTTTAATATGACTGTCAGGCATTTCCACCAGGAGTCTTCCTCCGGTGGAGATGCCTTTTATCGTTCCCATGAATGTCTCTCCGGTCAGGAGATCCCTGTATTCATGTCGGGCTTCTTTCCGGTAAAGTACTCCGAGGTATTCCTCAGTGGCCTTCTTCCTGCTCTCTTCGGTAAATAGCATTGGCATCAGGCCGTTGAATATTTCCATGAAGTCCTCTATCGCCTTTTCAGGAACCGGGGCTTCACCTCCCGAAAGAACCACGGAGGTCGGGTTTACCAATGCGGGAGGGAAATTCCTCTGTCTCAGGTTAAGCCCAATCCCGATTACCGAACTGGAAATCCGGTCTCCTTCCAGGCCGTTTTCTATCAGCATCCCGCAGATTTTCCTGTCTCTCACATAGATATCATTCGGCCACTTTATCATTGAACTGACTCCGAGAGTCTTCAGGTATCTTTGTATGGACAACGCGGAAATGACGCTTATCGAGAACTGGTCCTTTGCCTGCAGGATTCCGGCTCCGTCCTTTCCTAATCTCAATGCTATGGAAAAAGTCAGGTTCTCCCCGGCCTCGCTCGACCACGTGTTGCCTCTCTGTCCCCGTCCGGCAGTCTGGTATCTCGCTGCGTAAACTGCCATTTTGTCAATCTCGCTGAGCCGTCTTTTCGCCTCATTATTAGTGGAATCAATGGTGTCGAACCAGGTTATGTCCATTTCTGCTCTCATTGGATTGATTTTTGTTTTATTGCACGGTTAAAATTCCTATATTTGTATTTTGTAACAAAATTATAAAAACATAATTGAAATGGAAAATAATGTTCTGAAGGTCATTACCGACGCCATGCTCGAGAAGAAAGGAAAAGACGTGGTGTCCCTGGACCTGAAGCCGATAGGTACAGCAATATCAGATTATTTCGTCGTCTGCAACGCGGATTCCACCACGGCGGTGGCAGCCATTGCGGACAATGTCCTCGTAAGGATGCAGGAGAAATGCGGACTCAAGGTCCTCAGGATGCAGGGTCTCGAGAACGATTTCTGGATCATCCTCGACTACGGTGACGTGGTAGTGCACATCTTCCTGACAGAATACAGGGCTTTCTACAGGCTCGAGGATCTCTGGGCGGACGCTCCACGTACCGAATATACCGACGAGCCGGCAGCGCCTGCTCCAGAACCTGCCAGGATCAAGACCAAGGCATCGTCCAAAGTCCGTGCTTCTGCAGCGAGGGTGGCAAAGCGCACCAAGAAAGTACCTGATGAACTGTAATTTGCGGCTTGCAAAACTTGAATTTGTTACTTATGGCAAACAATAACAATAAAGGCAAACCGAAGATAGTTACCTTGAACGTCGGACTGTCCTGGCTTTACATGCTGATAATAGCCGGGATTCTCTGGATGTTGTTCAGCAACAGCGGAGGAAAGCCCCAGAAGATCGAGTGGGCCGAAGTCGAGACCATGATCCGCGAAGGTGACGTGAAGGATATTGTCTTCACGCGCAATGACTTCAAGGGTGATGTCGTAGTAAGACCGGACCGCCTTGCAAAATACTCTTCAAAGTTCGCCGGCAAGGTCCCTGCGTCATCTCCTCATTTCTGGTTCTATGTCTCCACCAAGTTCGACCCGGAGACAGAGTTCGGGAAACTGAACGCCGAACTTCCGGAGGAAGCCAGGTTCAAGGTAATCATAGAGAACAATGACAAGGTTTGGGGACAGATACTGAACTGGTTTCTTTTCCCTGTCCTGCTGATACTCATGTGGGTGTTCATGTTCCGCGGATTCAACCGCAATATGGGAGCAGGAGGCCCCGGAGGCCAGGGCGGAATCTTCAATGTCGGCAAATCCACCGGGAAGCTCGCGGACAAGAACATGGTCAAGGTGACATTCAAGGATGTCGCAGGCTTGTACGGAGCGAAGGAGGAGGTAATGGAGATTGTGGACTTCCTGAAGAATCCTGCAAAATATACCGCGCTCGGAGGAAAGATTCCTAAGGGAGCTCTCCTTGTGGGCCCTCCGGGAACCGGCAAGACATTGCTTGCCAAGGCGGTGGCAGGGGAGGCAAATGTGCCGTTCTTCTCCATCTCGGGTTCCGATTTCGTGGAAATGTTCGTGGGCGTGGGAGCCTCGAGAGTCCGTGACCTTTTCAGGCAGGCCAAGGAGAAAGCTCCGTGCATCGTGTTCATAGACGAGATTGATGCAGTGGGAAGAGCTCGAGGCAAGAATGTCGGATTTTCTTCCAATGATGAAAGGGAAAATACCCTGAACCAGCTCCTTACGGAGATGGATGGATTCGATACCAATTCCGGAGTCATCATTCTCGCGGCCACAAACCGGGCTGACATCCTCGACAAGGCCCTGCTCCGTGCAGGACGTTTTGACCGTCAGATACATGTGGAACTTCCTGAACTCAAGGAGAGAACCGAGATATTCCAGGTGCATCTCAAGGGTCTCAAGCTCGAACCTGACTTCGATGTCGAGTTCATGGCCAAGCATACTCCGGGATTCTCAGGGGCGGACATCGCAAATGTCTGCAACGAAGCGGCTCTCACGGCGGCGAGGAAGAACAAGCCCCAGATTGACCGCCAGGACTTCCTTGATGCCGTTGACAGGATAATCGGAGGTCTTGAGAGGAAATCTTCCATCATCACTCCTGAGGAGAAGCGTTCGATAGCCCATCACGAGGCCGGACATGCTGCCGTAAGCTGGCTCCTGCCTCATGCCAATCCTCTCTTCAAGGTGACCCTGATACCGAGGGGACAGGCTCTCGGGGCTGCATGGTATCTGCCTGAGGAGCGCAAGCTGTGGACCAAGGCGCAGATGGTGGATGAGATGTGTTCTCTCATCGGAGGCCGTGTCGCAGAGGAAATTGTGAACGGAGAGCCTTCTACAGGTGCCCAGAATGATCTCGAAAGGCTTACCCAGATGGCATACGGCATGGTCAAGTATTATGGAATGAGCGAGAAGGTGGGCCAGCTCTCATTCTACGATTCGACAGGATCGAGGGGATATGACCTGACCAAGCCTTACAGCGAGAAGACTGCCGAGATTATTGACGAGGAGGTGAAATCCCTTGTTTCGATGATACATGACCGGACTCTCGGGATACTCAACGCCCACAAGGAAGGATTCCTCCGGATGGCTGCCCTGCTGCTTGAGAAAGAGGTTATCTTTGCGGAAGACGTGGAGAACATTCTCGGGCCTAAAGTCAAACCTGAAGCGGAGGTTCAGGCTCAGGAGGCCTGAATCTCCCGTGTGCTAAAAACTTGAACCAAATGAACAATACAATCAAAAGGAGCATATCCGGTGTTGCTTTCATCGGGATCATGCTTGCCGGACTAATCGTGGACAAATTCCTGTTCGCCGCCCTCATCATGTTTATAATGGGGGTCATGATGCACGAGTTTTATACGATTACGATGAAGGACCGTTACAAGTTCTCCCGAATCCTGGCCATAGTAGCAGGAGAAACGCTCTTCGTTCTGCTTTTCCTGACAATGGCCTATGACGTGCAGGCCAAATATGTCTCCATTGCCATACTGCCAGTCATTATCGTGATGGTCAATTCGCTGTATGTCAGGAACAAGGACGAGTTCGGAAAGTTCTCCGACATATATACCGGCCTCCTTTATATTGCCGTGCCGCTCTCGTTGTCGAACCTCATTGTGTTCTTCAACAACGAGTTCAACGGGCATTTCCTTCTTTATTTCTTCATCCTGATCTGGGCTTCCGACATCGGAGGATTTGTGTTCGGCTGCTCACTCGGAAAGAAGTTCCCGAAGAAACTGTTCCCGGAGATTTCCCCGAAGAAGACATGGGTCGGATTCTGGGGCGGAATGTTGTGCTCGGTGATTGCGGCCATAATATTGAAATTCACCATGGGCAACATTGAAATATCACTTGGCCACGCTATTGCACTTTCAGTGATAATGGATGTGGCAGGTGTGTACGGAGACCTGTTCGAGTCACAGTGGAAGAGATATTATCTCGTCAAGGATTCAGGAGACATCATACCGGGGCACGGAGGCCTGTTGGACAGGTTTGACAGTACCATATTCTCCATCCCAGTAGGGGCTTTGTATCTGATTCTGATGAATATTTTCTGAGTATTTCATATTATTTTCCTATCTTTGAAGTCTGAAATCTGACAACTGCGCTTTTTTTATGAAAATCGACAAAAACTCATACGGAACTATCGCGATTGCCTGGCTTGTGTGTGCGGTGATAGTCTATATAAGCTTTAAGTTCATTAATCTCCGGGCTGTTGCCTGGACTCTGTCAGCGGTCGTTACAGGTTTCGCATTCTTCGTGTTCTGGTTCCATCGCGTGCCGGTGAGACATACACCAGCCGGGGACAGGATAGTAACATCCGGGGCAGACGGCAGGGTGGTGATAATCCGGAAGGCCTATGAAAAGGAATATCTGAAGCGCGAGTGCATCCAGGTGTCCGTATATATGGACTTTTTCAACGTGCATGCCAATTTCTGGCCGGTAAGCGGCAAGGTGTCATATTACAAGTATCATCCCGGCAAATATCTTCTCGCATTCCTTCCGAAGGCAGCCGAGGAGAACGAACATTCTTCCACAGCCATCGACACCGGGCACGGGGAGATTTTCTTCAAGCAGATTGCAGGCACTTTCGCCCGCCGCATAGTATGTTATTCAGAGCTCGGCTCCGAGGAGGAGAGAGGCCGTCAGTGCGGCATCATCAAATTCGGTTCGAGATTTGACATTTTCCTTCCTCTCGATGCCGAAGTCAAGGTCCATCTCGGACAGGAGATCAAGGCGGCGGAGACAGTTGTGGCTGAACTCAAATAAACCTGACTGAATTGATGGAAACTTTCATAATATTAATCCTGATTCTGATTAACGGCTTGTTCTCGATGTCGGAGATTGCGATGATCTCTGCGAGGAAATCCAAGCTTGCTTCTGACGCCGAAAAAGGTGACAAGTCTGCCGGTGCGGCATTGAAACTCTCTTCGGACCCGGACAAATTCCTGTCGGCCGTCCAGATGGGTGTCACTCTCGTAGGAATTCTCACCGGTATTTTCTCCGGGGATACTCTCGCGAGGGATTTCGCTGCCCTCTTTCAGGAGTGGGGCATGAACGCTGCTACTGCGGGTGTCATTTCCAAGGCAATTATCGTATTCGTCGTGATGTTCCTGACCATCCTTTTCGGTGAACTCGTGCCGAAGCGCATTGCGATGTCCAATCCTGAGCGCGTGGCCAAGGCTTTGTCCGGCCTGATGCGTTTCGTTTCCTGGATAGCCTCTCCTATAGTATGGCTCCTTGCAAAGAGCACGGCATTCTGCACCAGTGTGCTGAGAATCAAGGAACATGAGAGCAAGGTGACTGAGGATGAAATCAAGTCAATGATAGAGGAAGGCATGGATGAAGGCGAGGTGTCGCCGGTGGAGCAGGATATAGTGGAGAGGGTTTTCACTCTCGGCGACCTGACTGTGAGCACCATCATGACATTGAGGGACGATATAGTGTGGCTGGATCTGGAAATGTCCGAGGCTGAAATCATCAAGACTATCGAGAATACTATATTCGAGCAATATCCGGTTGTGGACGGGGACATTGACCATGTGGCCGGCGTATTGTCCATAAAGGATTATCTCGCTGCTCTCAGGAACGGTGGCAAATTCGACCTGCGCAAGATGATGAAGGAGCCGCATTACGTCCATGAGAACATGAGTGTATATGCCGTACTCGACTATATGAAGTCAGAGAGGATACACAGGGCTCTGGTATGCGACGAGTTCGGCGGCCTGTCCGGTATTATTTCCCTGAAGGATATTTTCGATGCTCTCGTGGGCAACATGAATGCACAGGAGCATATGAAGGAGCCGGACATCGTGCCCCGTAAGGACGGGGACGGTTGGTTCGTGGACGGGCAGTGCTCCATGTACGATTTCCTTACCCATTTCGGACTGGATGAGAATATAGAGGAATACAATTTCTCGACTGTCGGAGGCCTGCTTCTCGAGAATCTTGAGCATGTTCCGAAGTCCGGGGAGGGCATCGAGTGGGAAGGCTTCTCGTTCGAGGTGGCCGACATGGACGGGGCAAGAATTGACAAGGTAATAGTAAAAAAGCTTGCCGACAAGACTGCAGAAGCATAAATTCCTAAAAAGTTCTCAAAAAGTGAAGAAAAAGTTTGGAGTCTAAAGAAAAATACCTATCTTTGTAATCCCAAACGAAAAGAATGGTGCCATAGCTCAGTTGGTAGAGCAAAGGACTGAAAATCCTTGTGTCCCTAGTTCGATTCTCGGTGGCACCACACAGAATCCCTTTCAGCAATGCTGCGAGGGATTTTGCTATTATATCCGCTTGAATATCGTCGCAAAATCATTACATTTGTCAAATTTAAGAATTTTACGGAATGAAAGGAATTGTATTGGCCGGAGGCAGCGGAACCAGGCTCTATCCCATTACCAAGGGAGTGAGCAAGCAGCTCCTGCCAGTTTTTGACAAACCGATGATATATTATCCCGTTTCCGTGCTCATGCTCGCAGGAATCAGGGATATCCTGATAATCTCGACCCCGTTTGACCTCCCGGGATTCAAGCGTCTTCTCGGAGACGGGAGTGACTACGGTGTGCATTTCAGCTATGCGGAGCAGCCTTCTCCGGACGGACTCGCACAGGCGTTCACCATAGGGGCTGGTTTTATCGGAGATGACGCCGTGTGCCTCGTTCTCGGAGACAATATTTTCCATGGCTCAGGCTTCACGAGCATGCTGAAGGAAGCAGTACGGGCTGCAGAAGAGGATGCGATGGCTACGGTCTTCGGCTATTGGGTCAGCGATCCTCAGAGATATGGTGTGGCCGAGTTCGATGAATCAGGGCGCTGCCTCAGCATTGAGGAAAAACCTGCAGAGCCAAAGTCCAATTATGCCGTGGTCGGGCTTTATTTCTATCCGAACAAGGTAGTGGACGTTGCCCGTACCATCAGGCCGTCTGCTCGTGGGGAATATGAGATAACCACTGTCAACCAGCGTTTTCTCTCGGACGGGGAGTTGCTTGTCCAGACTCTCGGACGCGGATTTGCATGGCTTGATACCGGGACTCATGACTCCCTCAGTGAAGCCTCTACATACATTGAGGTACTCGAGAAGAGGCAGGGCCTGAAGATAGCCTGCCTTGAGGGAATTGCGTTTGAGAAGGGATGGATCAATGCGGACAAACTGCGTGAACTTGCGCAGCCGATGATAAAGAATCAGTATGGCCAATATCTGATGAAGATGGCGGAAGAGCCTCTCGACAGGCCGCTTCGCCCTGTAGCCGGAGAATAGAGATATCATATGGAGACGATCAGGACGGAAATAGACGGAGTAGTCATCGTGGAGCCAAGGGTCTTCACGGACGGACGCGGTTATTTCTTCGAGTCATTCTCGCAGAGGGAGTTTTCGGAGAAGGTGATGGACATAAGGTTCGTCCAGGACAACGAGAGCCGGTCCTCATACGGGGTAATCAGAGGGCTGCATTTCCAGAAACCTCCCTTTGCCCAGAGCAAATTGGTGCGTGTCGTGGAGGGCGCCGTGCTTGACGTGGCAGTGGACATCCGCAGGGGTTCCCCCACATTCGGCCGTCATGTCGCAGTCGAATTGACAGGGGAGAACCACAGGCAGCTTTTCATACCGAGAGGATTCGCCCATGGATTCGCCGTATTGTCCGAAACGGCTGTATTCCAATATAAATGCGACAATTTCTATGCTCCGCAGAGCGAGGGGGCAATCGCCTGGGACGACCCGGATCTCGGCATTGACTGGAGGATTCCAGAGGGGAGGGAAGTGTTGTCGGCAAAGGACAAGGTGCATCCGCGACTCAGGGATGTGGAATGGCTGTTCGATTATTCGGAAGAACTGTATTGAGAGATAGAATTGTATATTGATATGAATATGGAACGGAAGTTCACGAGAACTATAATTGTAACGGGCGGGGCAGGATTCATCGGCTCCCATGTCGTGCGCCTGCTTGTCAGGAAATATCCGGATTACCGGATAATCAATCTCGACAAACTTACATATGCCGGCAATCTTGCGAATCTGAAGGATATAGAGGATTGTCCGAATTACAGTTTCGTGAAGATGGACATCTGCGATTTCGAAGCTGTGTGCGGGCTCATGCACAGTGAAAAAGTGGACGGAATCATCCATCTCGCCGCTGAATCTCACGTTGACCGTTCCATCAAGGACCCGTTCACTTTCGCGAGGACCAACGTGATGGGAACCCTGTCGCTCCTGCAGGCTGCAAGGCAATGCTGGGAGCCGTCCGGGTGGATGAAACCTGATGCCGCAGAACCGGTGCAATGCCGTTTCTATCACATATCCACCGATGAAGTATATGGAGCCCTGGAAATGACTCATCCTGAAGGGATTCCCGCCCCGTTTTCCACCAAGGCATCGAGCTCGGGCCACGAAGCTTATGGTTCGGAATTCTTCACGGAGGAAACCCGATATATGCCTCATTCTCCATATTCAGCCTCGAAGGCCTCGTCCGACCATTTCGTAAGGGCGTTCCATGACACCTACGGGATGCCGGTCATCGTGACCAATTGCTCGAACAACTACGGCCCTTATCAGTTCCCGGAGAAGCTTATACCATTGTTTATCAATAATATACGCCATCGCAAACCGCTGCCTGTATATGGAACCGGGCAGAATGTCCGGGACTGGCTTTACGTAGAGGACCATGCGAGGGCGATCGACCTGATATTCCATGAGGGAAAGTCCGGTGCCTCATACAATATCGGCGGATTCAACGAGTGGAAAAACATTGATCTCATCAAGGTCCTGATCAATACCGTGGACCGTATGCTCGGACGTCCGGAAGGTGCTGACATGGATTTGATTACGTATGTCACCGACAGGCCGGGACACGATGCGAGATATGCCATAGATTCCACACGGCTCCAGCGCGAACTCGGCTGGGAACCGTCACTCCAGTTCGAGGAGGGCATCGAGAAGACCGTCAGCTGGTATCTCTCCCACCAGGACTGGTTGGACAATATCACAAGCGGTGCCTATCGGAAATAGCCCCTCCGCTCATTGACATCATTCCGAGGCCGATGGCGCATCCGGCTATCAGCAGGGCAGGCAGATATTTCCATTCATGGATTGTCGCTGCCGCCTTTTCAATCAGGGAAGAACTCAATCTGATTTCAGGAGCCGGGCAGAAGATCACGAATATGGTCGCAATGCTGCCGAAAACTATACCGGCGACGAGTGCGGACACCAAAGCTTTCCGTCCACGCTTCCGTTCCGAGTCAACGCATTCCTTGATTCCTTCCACCTTTTCGAGCCGTGCGTTCGCAGTAATCAGGAACTGACCTTCCTCAGGCAGTTCAGGTTTGTTGTCGCGAAGATATTGTTCAATGTCCATCATAGCCTTATGAGTTCTTTGAGATGATTGCGCCCTGTTGAGAGATAGTACTTCACTGTCCCTGTGGGAATATCCATTATCGAAGCTATTTCCTTGATTTTCAAGTCCTCGAAATAATGCAGGACTATCGCCGTACGTACTTTTTCCGGGATTTCCAGCAATGCCCGTTGCAGCTCTTCATTCCTGAATGCACTGTCGGACCCGTTGTCGGCTGCCAGGTGAAGTGCTTCGGCAGAATCCAGTCCGGCAGTTTGCATGTGGACCTTCCTGAGATTGTCGATGAAGCAGTTGTAGGCAATCCGGAAAAGCCATGCCTTGAAATTGCCCGAGAACCGACCGGACATCACGAATGCCCTCATCAGTGCTTCCTGGGCGATGTCATCTGCAAGAGCAGCATCCCCGCACAGAGATGCCAGGAACCGCCTCAGCTGCCCCTGACATCTCCTCGTCTCTGATATGAACCGCTCCCGGGTCATTTCCTACCGGCCTTCTTCAAGACGTTTCTCTTCTGCCACTATCTCCTTGTCCATCAGCTTTTTCCCGACAAAATAGGAGATGAAGAGAGCAATTCCTACGGACAGAAGTGCACCTGCCGCCAGGAGGAATAACAGTTCATTGTCATTCATGTTCTGGTCACCCGGCCATCGAGGAATCAGGGCGAGGAGCAGGAAGGCAATCCCCATGAAGGAGGTCACGCATGCCCCGGTCAGTTTTTCCACAAGCTTTTCCTTGATTGTCTTCCTGGATTTCTTGTTCTCGAACATCCCAGGGTCAATCTGCGCCCCTTTCTCAATCGCCTTTAGCATTATCTCCGCCTTGCGGTTCGTCTCGTTCTGCCTGACACGGCTGGTAATCCATACTATCAGGATCGGAAGAATAACGCAGACGCTGATAGGAATCAACACATCGATAAAATCTGCAATAAGTTTGTAAACCATAGTAGTACCAATAATATATGTTAAACAATCCCCGTCACCCGGGCCGGTCACATATATAACGCAAATATAGTCCGTATGGTTGGAAAAAATATCTTATATTTGCATGAACAAACAATCAAGTATTACATTAAACTGCTCAAAACTATGAAGAATAAAGGTCTGATTCTTATACTGGCCGCCGTTTCAACTGTTTTCTCCACGGAGCTTCCGGCCAGGGACAATGACACCACATTCATGCATTTCACAGGTTCATTTGTCAGGGAGGATTATTTCGTTCCTGCATACGTGCCGTTCCAGATGCCGAAGAATGCAGTAAAACTCATTGTAAATCAGTCATTCACTACTCCGGACGGAAGCAGGGGGAACCTGGATCTGGGACTGTTCGACGAGGACGGATACGGATTCAACAATGACAAAGGTTTCCGCGGATGGTCCGGTGGGGCGAGGCGGAGTTTCGAGGTTTCGGAATCGTATGCCACCCCGGGTTACATTCCCGGCAAACTGGACAGCGGGGAATGGTATGTAACCCAGATGCTGGTCTCGGATGTGGATAGGGTAGACTGGGCGCTGGATATTACCATCGTCACAGGCAAGAACAATGAAAGCGCATTCGTGCCGTCGTATGCCCGCGAGAAAATCAACGACGTGCCCGGCTGGTATCGTTTCGACACGCATGTGCATACACATCATTCGGATGGGAAATGCTCTCCGGAAGAAGTTGCGGAACTGGCTGCCGGAGAGGGACTTGACGGAATCTTCTCCACAGACCACAATACGAATACTTCTCTCGGACACTGGGGAAATATCCCGGACAAGAATTTCTTGGTCATCAACGGAATAGAAGTGACATATACCGACGGTCACTGGAATATGCTGGACGTCAAGCCTGGCACATGGGTGGATTTCCGTTTCAGGTACAATGAAAAGGACAGATACGAAGCCGCCGTCCGGAAAGCTAAGGAAGATGGGGCTGTGGTAATTGCGAACCACCCTTACAATATCACGTTCATGCATGACAAGTCTAAGGTGGACGGAATCGAGATTTGGAACGGTCCATGGGATGTCACTGACCAGATGGCTGTGGATCAATGGCATAACCTCCTCGTCGCAGGGGTGTACAAGTTCGCTACAGGCGGCTCGGATTTCCACAGGCTCAGCAACAAGATAGGCTTGCCGCAGACCGTGATCAGATGTTCTTCCCTTTCACGCGGGGCGGTGATTGACGGATTGTGCAACGGACGGAGCTATATTACCGGAAGCAGTGACATCACTCTTGATTTCAAGGTTACGGGTGACGGGAAGACAGCGGAAATAGGGGACGATATCTTTGCGAAGCGTCCTGTGGTAAGTTTTACGGCCTCAGCCGGCGGTGTGCTCAAGATGTACAATGTGAACGGTACTTTCTATCATGCCTATATCCAGGCCGGAGAAAAGGTGGAAGTGACCGTTGACAACAGGTGCGGATGGGTAAGGGCTGAATTGTATGACCTTGAGAACAGGATGCAGGCCCTCACGAATCCTATATTCATCTATCCGTTCCCGGAAGACACCACCATTGTCACTCCCTGATACGGGAGTCTATAATTATTGTAACAGGACCGTCGTTTACAAGCGCAACCTTCATGTCGGCGCCGAACACCCCTTTGCCAACAGGCTTTCCAAGAGCAGCGGAGAGCTTGTCGCAATATGATGTGTACAAAGGGATTGCAAGTTCATGTCCGGCTGCGCGTATGTAAGACGGCCTGTTGCCTTTGCGGGTGGATGCCGTGAGGGTGAACTGGGATATTGCCAGCACGTCTCCTCCTGTATCCTTGACACTGAGGTTCATCACGCCTTCTGTATCGTCGAAGATTCTTATCCCGGCTGTCTTGCCCACGAGCCAGTCCACATCAGCTTCAGTATCGCCCTGTTCGACTCCAACGAGTACGAGCAGGCCTTTGTCAATTGCGGATACGCAGGAACCGTCTATCGTTACAGATGCCTCCGTGCATCTCTGTATTACAAGTCGCATATATTATATCATTCATCAATTCTTTTTTGAAACGAATATCCAGCTGACATTCACTGCGAAATAATCGTCTATTGAGCTTTTGTCGAAACGTTTCTTCAACTCGCCGGTTCTCCGTCATCCACCTTGATGTTTCCCTGTACACCTGCTCCAATACTTACAAACGGGCTGATCTTGCGCCCTGGAAGAATATTGTAATCGATGATGAATTCCGGGGTAATATAGTATTTGTGGTATTTGCTCTTTTTGGCCGCTTCAACGTCGGAGGAGCTGCACCATGCAGGAGAAAAGGATGCCTGTGCCCCGAAGGAGAGGGCAGGGACTGAGGTCAGGGAATGCCTGGCTTCAAATCCTACGTTAAGTCCCGTCTGGGCTGGGGCACCTGTCAGTCCCGGCAATCCGTAGAAGGGAGCACCTGCTGCAACTTCAACTGTGAGCCTTGACTGGGCATTTGCTGCAGCAAACGCGAGGACGCAGAACAATGCTGCTGAAAAAAGTCTTTTCATATTTACTCCATAATTGTGATACCGACATATAGATGCAATATAGCGGCCGTCCGTTGCATCCGTGTTTCGGACAAAATGAGTTTTTTGCAAAAAATACCGGCTATGGAAGAAATACATCTGAATACTGCCCAGCAATTCAATGAACTCAGATAAAACTCAGTTTGTCAAGCGCCTGTTGCTCATCCTCAATAAGCAATCCTCTGTCCTTCAGGACTTGAACCTGATTTGGCAGGTCCATCGGTAATTTTGTGTACCTCATACCCTATAAAAGCAAAAGACCGAGCGATAAAGAAACAGTGCTTCTTTTCGGCTCACTTTACCCAACAGATATCCGATTTTTCGGCTCAAATGATTAGCAATTGATCCGTATTTTTTGTATATTTGAGCCGAGAAAAGGAAATAGCAATGACAAGAGAAAACGAAATACTTCAGTTCCTGCACTATCATCCCGGAGCCTCCAGAAGCGAAATTGAGACAGGAATGCATCTCACGGAAAGTCCTGCTACCGTCAAACGAATCCTTGCCTCGCTGGTTGAGACCGGCTCCGCAATTGTATCAGGAAAAAGCCGGGCCACCCGTTACAGTGTATCCCCGCAGGCACACGTAACGATGGAACTGAATATCGACACCTATTTTCAGAAAGAGACTGACGAGCGTGAAATTCAGGCAAACTTCAACTTCGGGCTCATCAAAGATATCCTTCCCAAGGTTGATTTGTTCACGGCTGAAGAGAATGAACTCCTTGACACCCTTCAAGCCCAGTTTGCTCACAATCTTGAAGGCATCACACCCAACGAATACCGGAAAGAGATGGAACGGCTGGGTATAGACCTGAGTTGGAAATCCTCACAGATTGAAGGCAATACCTATTCCCTTCTGGAGACCGAGCGGCTTCTGAAGGAGAAAAAGACCGCCTCGGGCAAGACGAAGGAAGAAGCCGTAATGCTTCTCAACCACAAGGATGCACTCGATTTTGTTCTGGAAGACCCTGATTACCTGAAGGAAATCTCTGTCCGGCACATAGAGGAGCTACACGCACTTCTCTCAAAAGAACTTAACGTGGACAAAGGCATTCGCAAACGTCGCGTCGGCATTACAGGTACCAACTACTATCCGCTGGATAACGAGCACCAGATTCGCGAAGCCCTCGAAGACAGCTGCCGCCTCATAAACGGAAAGGAGAACATTTTCGAGAAAGCACTTCTGGCCCTGGTACTCCTTTCCTACATCCAGGCCTTCTCTGACGGCAACAAGCGGACGGCCCGCATTACCAGCAATGCCATCTTGATTGCGAACAGGTATTGCCCAATCTCCTTCCGTACAGTTGACTCCGTGGATTACAAAAAAGCCATGCTCATCTTCTACGAGCAGAACAACATCTCAGCATTCAAGAAGATTTTCATTGATCAGTTCGCCTTCGCTGTACAGACCTACTTCTGATTGGGTATCATATTGTTGTAGTAACATTGTAGGAAAATCGGATATAGCAAACGCCCCTGAGATACTCTCAGAGGCGTTTTCGGAGGTGCCTAGCGGAATCGAACCGCTGTAGCAGGTTTTGCAGACCTGTGCCTAACCGCTCGGCCAAAGCACCGTTTTCCTTATGGGATTGCAAAGATAAGCATTATTTTTCAAAACCAAAACTTTTTTATCTATATTTGGGTCCTGAAACGGGACGGCGGTTCATCACAACTGTAAAAACCGTTGAGGATGGAGGACTGCCTGCCGAACATACATTGACACAATGAAAAACAATATGTGGCTTCTATTTGCATGGCTCTCCGCAATCTTTGCGGCATTGACATCGGTATTTGCTAAAATCGGCATTGACGGAGTCGACTCCAACCTTGCCACGGCCGTCCGTACCGTAGTCGTCGTGCTCATGGCCTGGGGAATCGTCTTCGTGACCGGAGCCCAGGGCGGAATCGCCAATATCTCGCAACGCAGCTGGCTCTTCCTCATCCTCTCCGGACTCGCCACAGGCGCCTCATGGCTATGCTATTACAAGGCCCTGCAGACAGGATGCGTCACAAAAGTCGTCCCGGTCGACAAGCTCAGCATCGTCCTCACGTTTATCCTCGCAGCGGTTTTCCTTCATGAACAGCTCACCATCCGGTCACTTCTCGGCTGCCTCCTGATACTCGCCGGCACAGTCCTCGTTGCCATCTGACCATAGGGAATCCCGACCAGAACAGACAATCCCATGAAAGCTAACAAGTTAACCGACTCTATCCTCATCACCGGGACAATCGTTGCAGCCTCCTCCTGCGCAAACCACAATGGCCCTGCTCCTGACACCCGCCCGAACATTGTCTTCATACTCGCTGACGACCTCGGCTGGGGAGACCTCAGCTGCTACGGCCAGACACATTTCACCACACCGGCCATCGACAGGATTGCGTCCGAAGGAATGCGCTTCACGCAATGTTACTCCGGCACCACCGTCAGCGCCCCGTCACGATCCTGCCTTCTGACAGGAACCCATAGCGGGCACACACCTGTCAGGGGAAATTGATTATAGCGGAGTAAATGTACCGTCTACAGCAATTTGATATGTACCACCT
>JBJEBJ010000025.1:0-3274 GCA_051869955.1 Candidatus Cryptobacteroides sp. | reverse complement strand
TCGGGATTGACTATGACCTCCAGCTGGAAGGTGGTGTACCCGTCCAGGTCCTCCTCAATGACCATCTGACTGCGGTGCAGCGGCTTGGTACGGATGTACGGTGCCTCCTTGGGACTTGCCCTGAACACGACCTTCTGCGGCTTCATCGTCCTGTCCTTGGTCACCCCGATCATGTCGCTGAACCATTTCTCGGGATTGAAGTCACCCATGGGGATGTAAGTGCTTCCCTCCGGGGCCTTCTCAATGGAGACTATACGGTCGAGGGCGAGGTTGACCACCTGGCTCTGCCCCGACCTCCTCCCGAAGACGAACCAGCGGTTGCGGAACTCCTTGAGGACATATCCGGAAAAGACGAAGGAGCTGGCCTTCGGATTGCGGAAGCTCCTGTAGCTGAGCAGTACGGGCCTCTCGCCGGAGATGGCGTCATACAGGGGCATCAGGTGGTGCAGCCCCACCAGCGAGTCGTTCTTCTCGAACCATATCACCGGGCGCTTCTCGTGACGGGCCGCACTGACGTGGTCCTCGAGCCTTCCGATGATATCCTCTATGCCGGAGAGGGCGGAGAACCCGCTCAGCTGCTTGAGGACCGTCACGGCTTCGGACAGGAGCTCGGTGTCCTGGCTGCTCAGGGGCACATCGGTGATGCTGTAGTCCGGGTCCTCGTAGGTGTAGTACCTGTTCTGCCTGACAACGATGGGGGCGTTGTACCCCAGCTTGTCGGAGCGCATCATCTGGATGTCCGCCTGTACGGTGCGGCGCGAGACGTTCTCGTCACGGCCCTCATACTCGATCAGGGCATCGGAGCAGGCCTCGATGAGGTCATCGAGAGTCCACTTCCTGTAGCGGTTGCGAAGACACCTGTCAATGGTCTTGTATCTTATCAGTGCGTTCTTTGAAACCGGCATATCCTCTTCATTTTCTGCAAATATAATGAACTTTTCCGAAAGTACGCAGAAACGCTGCGTACTGGCTTCCTTACTTTGCACCGTGAACCAATAAAAATGAAGAGTTATGTATGAGATTGCATTGAACGGAACGCCCGTGAAGATATGGGCGAGGTACGTGGATCCGCACGCAATGAAGGAGATAGTGAACCTGTCGACCCTTCCTTTCATCTTCCATCACCTGGCCTTCATGCCGGACGTGCACGGAGGTAAGGGGATGCCCATCGGCGGTGTTCTTGCCACGAAGGGAGTCGTCATCCCGAACGCCGTAGGCGTTGACATAGGATGCGGGATGTGTGCCGTGAAGACATCCCTGAAGGTGGAGGACATCCCCCAGGAGGTGCTCCGCAAGCAGATCCTGCGTGGAATCCGCAATCAGATCCCCCTGGGGTTCGACCATCACAAGGAGGCCCAGGACGAGGCCAGGATGCCTCAGGGATTCGACATCGACAGCCTGACGGTTGTCAGGCGCCAGTATGAGTCGGCGAAGAAGCAGGTCGGCACCCTCGGAGGCGGCAACCACTTCATCGAACTTCAGAAGGACGGGGAGGGCACCCTCTGGGTGATGATACACTCGGGCTCCCGCAACCTCGGTGCGCAGGTAGGCGGCTTCTACAACGAGAAGGCGAAGGTGATGAACCGCCGCTGGTTCTCCTCTGTCGATCCGGAGATAGACATGGCCTTCCTCCCTATGCAGTCCGACGAGGCGCACCAGTACTGGAACGAGATGAACTACTGCGTGGAGTTCGCCCTGTGCAACCGCCGCCTGATGATGGAGCGAATCTGTGCTGTGATAGGGGAGGCATATCCGGACGCGCAGATCGAGCCTATGATCAACATAGCACACAACTATGCCGTGTGGGAGAACCACTTCGACGAGAACGTCATCGTCCACCGCAAGGGAGCCACCCGTGCCCGTGAGGGCGAGGTCGGCATCATCCCGGGCTCGCAGGGTACCAGGTCCTACATCGTCGAGGGGCTCGGTAATCCGGATTCGTTCCAGTCCTGCTCCCACGGGGCCGGAAGGGCGATGAGCCGAACGGAGGCTGTCCGCAACCTCTCGCTGGAGGCCGAGGTGTCAAGGCTGGAGGAGCAGGGGATAGTCCATGCCATCCGGGGCCAGAAGGACCTCGAAGAGGCGGCAGGGGCATACAAGGACATAGACGAGGTGATGGCGAACCAGACCGACCTGGTGAAGATCGTGACGGCCCTCTCTCCCGTCGCCGTCATCAAGGGGTAGGATCAACTACCCATCACAGTCAGTGCAATAACCGCTATTTATGATCTGGTTATTGCACTATTTTCATCCAAATGTATTGCTTCGGTGTGCATTTTATCGGATTTCAAGCTCCGAAAATCTGCATTTTATCGGAATTTAGACATCTAAACCATCTTTGTATCAACTATTTAGCTGATTCTTTGCGTATGAATGTACTTCACCTGATTAATTCCGTCCTTCAGTGCGGGAGCAATGTCAATAAGATTCGAACTTCAGACACCACATCTGCCACACTTCTCTCTCCGCTCTCCAGATAGGTTATCAGACGGGAGCAAGCGGAAGGATGCTCCCGAAGGTCAAGACAGACCGAGATGATAGCATCATCACTCATGTCAGTCCCGCTCAGGCAGACCACGAGGTCCCTGAGACGCGAATCAAGAGTAAATCGGTTGTCGTTTTCCATTCTGCAAATATACTCCTCTCCGTCACTCCCGGGAAATCCCTGCAATTCTTGCAGGCTACCGGTACGACACCAGCTCCCTCTTCACGGGAATCCTGTACACCCCGTCCGTCCTCGTGATGAGAAGGGGAGCGGCCACCTTCTGCCCGAGCTTGTCGGTCAGTTTCCTCTTTATCCTCGAGACGTTGGTATAGAGGGTGGTCTTGTAGTCGTCCACCAGTGCTCCGACCGCCTCCTCTGCTGCGTCCCTGTCATCATATACGGTCTGGGACATGTATATCTTCAGGAGCTCGTCATAGTAGAGGTAGAGGTCATCCACGGGGATGCCCTCCGGGTATTTCAGGAGAAGGATGTACAGCGTCCTCTCCATCGGGGTGAGCCGAATCTTCACTCCCTGGCAGTCAGGCAGCAGGAGATAGCCCCTGCAGTCGACCACGACCCTGTAATCGGCTCCCGGACCTATCAGGGAGTCGATCATGTCTTCTGAGATTCCTTTTGCCCTGAGCTCTGCCAGCAGGGACTTTATCTGTTCTACGATTGCTTCAGTTTCCATCTTTGCCTTCCTCCTTCGGGAAAGACCTGTGCTGCGCGTGCGGCAGCGGTTATCGGTTCTGGGATTGCCGGAGTATGCCGGTACATGCTCGGGAAGTG
>JBJEBJ010000024.1:48948-64921 GCA_051869955.1 Candidatus Cryptobacteroides sp. | reverse complement strand
CACGGCCTTCAGCCGTGCGGGTTGCCCCATTCGGACATCCACGGATCAAAGCCTGTTTGCGGCTCCCCGTGGCTTTTCGCAGCTTACCACGTCCTTCCTCGCCTCCAGAAGCCTAGGCATCCCCCGTTCGCCCTTCTATACTTTCTCTCGTGAATCACGTGCGCTTCTCTCCCGCGGTCTCCCGCAGAAGCCGCGCCCGCGACTTTTCTCGTGTTTTGCCTATGAAATTGCAGTTCTACCTTCGCAACCCGAAATTGACTCTCGAATTTCCGAATTTCAAACTGATTTTTCTATCTTCTTTACCTCTTAATCTCTCTCAATGTTGTCAATGAACTATCCGTTATTTCTCAAACGGGCTGCAAAGATACGCACTTTTTTATTTTCTGCAAACTTTTTTCAATATTTTTTCAACATTTTCACCAAAATTTTTGAATTCCGAAAAAGACGGATCCCATGCATAAGCCTCACAAAACACCGATAATCATTGACTTGAAACATTTTTCCAATATGATACGGGATATTTGAAGATTCCTGACTATCTTTGTATGTTCAGACAAGTTAATTAATATCTTATGGAAGAAATCAGGAAATCCCTGCCGGAGAACGCGCAGAGAGAACTCAAGCCGGGCGAGAAATATGAACCGCTTCTCAGCCCGCAGAAAAGCTATCCCGAGGTGACACCTTATTCTGTATGCACAGGTATCATCATGGTTGTCATCTTCTCGGCGGCCGCAGCCTATCTCGGGCTCAAAGTCGGACAGGTATTCGAGGCTGCCATTCCTATTGCCATCATAGCGGTCGGGCTCACAGGCGCCCTCGGCAAATCCGGAGGCCTGGGACAGAACGTCATCATACAGTCCATCGGAGGATGCTCGGGAGCAGTCGTTGCCGGAGCCATCTTCACGCTTCCCGCAATATATATATTAGGAGTGGAGGTGAATTTCATGCAGATGTTCCTCTCGTCCCTGCTCGGCGGCGTGCTCGGCATATTGTTCCTGATTCCGTTCCGCAAATATTTCGTGAAGGAGATGCACGGGAAATATCCTTTCCCTGAAGCCACGGCGACCACGCAGGTTCTCGTGAGCGGTGAAAGCGGAGGCAGCAGTGCGAAGACCCTCGTCCTGAGCGGCCTGATCGGCGGCCTGTACGACTTCATCGTGGCCACTTTCGGAGCATGGGGAGAGACCCTGACCACCACAGTCGTATCCTTCGGGCAGACGATTGCAGACAAGGCGAAGCTCGTGCTCAAGCTCAATACAGGAGCGGCCGTGCTCGGACTCGGCTACATTGTCGGCCTCAAATATGCATTCATCATCTGCTGCGGCAGCTTCCTGGTCTGGCTCGTGATTATACCTCTCATCAATGTCATATGGGGAGGCCAGGTCATCGACCTGATGGGCACGGGCATTACCCAGACCATCGGAGAAATGTCTGCTGACCAGATTTTCAGGGAATATGCAAGACATATCGGCATCGGAGGCATTGCCACAGCCGGTATCATCGGCATCATCAAGTCTTTCGGGGTCATCAAGTCTGCCGTCGGGCTGGCAGCAAGTGAATTCACGAAAAAGCCTGGTACTGCGGCAACTGCAACAGAACGTACCGACGAGGACATCCCCATGAAGACCGTCGTGTTCGGAATTGTGATTGCCCTGCTCGCCGTATTCGCATTCTTTGCTTTCGGAGGTGTGGTAAGCAATATCTGGCAGGCCGTCGTGGGACTCCTCATTGTGGCAATCATCTCATTCCTCTTCACGACAGTAGCAGCCAATGCGATAGCCATCGTTGGTACGAACCCGGTCAGCGGAATGACATTGATGACGCTCATCATCGCCGCCCTCGTGCTTGTAGCTGTGGGTCTTAAAGGAAATGCGGGAATGGCTGCAGCATTGGTCATCGGAGGCGTGGTCTGCACGGCATTGTCAATGGCCGGCTCATTCGTTACCGACCTCAAGATCGGATATTGGATCGGAACCACCCCGAAGAAGCAGGAAGCGTGGAAATTCGTGGGCACGATCGTCGCTGCAGCAACCGTATGCGGAGTGATGCTCGTACTCAACAAGACATTCGGATTCACAGGAGAAAACGCCCTTGTGGCGCCTCAGGCCAATGCCATGGCCGCCGTCATCCAGCCTATGATGAACGGAGGCGGAGCCCCTTGGCTGCTTTACGGAATCGGTGCGGTGATAGCCGTCATATTGACATTCTTCAACATCCCTGCACTTGCATTCGCCCTCGGAATGTTCATCCCTATTGACCTGAACCTGCCTCTTCTCGTCGGAGGAGCTGTCGCATGGTTCGTCAGCTCACGCAGCAAGGACGAGAAGGTCAATGCGGAAAGACACGAGAAAGGCACCCTCATCGCTTCCGGTTTCATTGCCGGCGGCGCATTGATGGGAGTGGTCAGCGCAATATTGAAGTTCGCTGAAGTGGACATGTTCCTCACCGGCTGGAACGCACAGTACGGGGAAGCTGTCGCAATCCTGCCTTACATAGCTCTCATCCTGTTCCTCGCGGGAGCGGCGATGAAGACATCGAAGAAAGACACCGCGAGATAAAGCAATTGATGATTAATTAAAACTGACAATATCATGGAGAAAATACTTGACAGATTCCTGAGATACGTTTCTGTGGACACCCAGTCGGACGAGAATTCGGAGACACAGCCGAGTTCGGCAAAGCAGCTGGATCTTCTCAGAATGCTCCGCGACGAGCTGGAGGCAATGGGCGTGGAGGCCACACTCGACGAATATGGATATGTTATGGGGACAATCCCGTCCAACATTGACAAGAAAGTGCCTGTAATCGGTTTCATAGCCCACGTGGACACCTCCCCTGATGCTTCCGGGGCAAATGTCCGTCCGCAGATCATCAAGGATTACGACGGCGGGGACATAGAGCTCAAAGGCGTGCCGGGGCTGGCGCTGAAGCCTTCCGAATTCCCGGAACTGCTTGCCCATAAAGGCGAGACAATCATCACGACGGACGGAACGACGCTTCTCGGTGCGGATGACAAGGCCGGTGTCGCCGAGATAATGAATGCTGTCCAGTACATAGTGGAGCATCCGGAGTTCAAGCACGGGGAGATCAAAATCGGATTCACCCCTGACGAGGAAATCGGCCGCGGTGTCGCGAAGTTCGACGTAAAGAAATTCGGGGCTGAATATGCCTACACGATGGACGGCGGCGAGGTCGGAGAGCTCGAATTCGAGAATTTCAACGCCGCTTCCGCCAAGATTCACATACAGGGCAGGAACGTACATCCGGGTTATGCCAAGGGCAAGATGAAGAATGCAATCCTTATCGGAATGGAGCTGAACAGCCTTCTTCCGGTCCAGCAGAGGCCGGAGTTCACGGATGGCTATGACGGGTTCTTCCACATCATCAGTTTCAAGGGATGCGTGGAGGAGGCTGATTTCGGATACATAATCCGTGACCACGACAGGGCCCTCTTCGAGCAGAAGAAAGAGGAAATGAAGAAATGCGTGGACTTCATCAATGCAAGATACGGCGAAGGCACTGCCGTCCTGGAGATGAAGGACCAGTATTACAACATGAGGCAGCAGGTGGAGCCATATTATTTCATCGTGGAGAAAGCCGTCAAGGCAATGGAAATGGAGGGCATCAAGCCAAGAATCCAGCCTATCCGCGGAGGGACTGACGGAGCGAACCTGTCATTCATGGGACTTCCTTGTCCCAACATTTTCGCAGGCGGCCTGAATTTCCACGGCAAGATGGAATTCGCCCCTCTCGAAAGCATCGAGAAAGCCTCCAAAGTCGTGCTCAACATCATCAGCCTGTACGCGGAGTAAATGAATTATAGACATGATTAATTATGAAACTTATTGATTATAAGAGAGTTATTATAGCAATTAGCGGTGCAGCCGCTCTGCTGGTTACTGGATGCGGTGGCCAGAAAGGTCCCCGCGTAGTAGATTATCCATATTATTTCGCGACATCCATCAGCGGAAGCAAAACGGACGTTGTCAGGGTTGAATGTACGGACAGTGCGGTTTCCTTGACATTGCGCACCAAGTTCATTCCGGGATTTTGGTTCAGATGGTCTAAGAATACCGTGATATATGCCAATGGGACAGCATATCCCGCCATTGGAAGCGAAGACATCGTTCTCGGAAAGAAAAAGACGGTGGGAGAGAGCGGCGAATGCTTCTATACCCTCAAGTTCCAGCCTGTGCCAGCCAGCACGAAGACAATTGACCTTTCCGAAGGATTCGGGGAGGGAGCTTTCAACATCTGGGGAATCGATCTCACAGGAAAAGCAAAACCAGTGCAGAACCCATTGATTCCCAAACCTGCGAAAGTCAATGCACTTCCTGATTTCGACGAAGGCATTGCCAACAGCACAATCAGGATACACCTCCTCGGTTACAATCCGAACATGCCGGACAGAATTACATTGTTGACCAGCCAGGCCTTTGTACCAATGTCCGAAACGGGGGCCAAGGTGAATGAGGAAGGCGTTGCCGAATTCAATTTCAAACAGTACGGAACAACATATTACCATATAATGTGGAACGGCAATTCAGCCTGCAGCGGCTCGATTGCTCCCGGAGAGACACTCGATGTCTATTATGATCTCGCAGCATCCGGGCTGGAGATGATGTCCGATATTCGTCCTGATTTCGTTAAACCTGATATCAGGCTGCACGGCGTCCAGTCGGGAAAATACAGTTTCATGTCTTCGGTCTCTCTGCCTGTCAGCCTTGAACTCTATTCTGCGGATTTCCTGCCGGACTATAGCAATATAACTGCTGACGGATTCTACGATGCTATGATTTCGAAGTACCGCAATGTGCTTTCAGCTGCGGATACACTCGGACTTTCAGACATTGAAAAGGAAATGACTGACATCAGGGCAAGGCAGGCGCTTGTCCAGGGTATGGCAATGGGCAAATTCCTGCTTGCGAACAACTATAGGCTCAAGACCGGAAAGGCGCCTGATTTCGAAATGCCTTCGCTCGAGAAGCGGCATTTTGACAGACTGTTTTCCGAAATCGATTATACGGACCATAAACTCCTGTGTCTCAATTCAAACCTGTTGACGAACGGGCTTTCCATGCTCGTATCGGAGGGATTGCTGACAGACGGATATCTTTATGAACTCGGAAAGTCATCAATTCTTGCAAAGGAAGCCGGAAACAGAAGATTTACCGACGACGAGCGCAAGGAAATCGATGCAATGGAATGGGATTTCCTGAAAACAGGCCTGTATGCATTGGAAGAGGATGCCGAGCAACTCAGGAATTCTGCATCAAACAGTTACCAGACCGTAGAGGACTGGCCGGGAGCGAAGGCCTGGATGGAATCCATCATTGCTCCTCACAAGGGAAAGATTGTGATGATTGACCTGTGGAATACCTGGTGTGCTCCGTGCCGCCAGTCCATATCAGCGAACGAGCCATACAAGGATGACGAACTCTCAAGCGACGACATAGTGTGGATTTACATCGCTGATGAGTCCTCCACCATGACGACATATCTCGATATGATCCGTTCTATCAGGGGAATCCATTACATGCTCACAGCATCCCAGAAGAAGGAACTCGCCAAATTCCTCGACCTCGACGGCATACCTTTCTATGTTCTTGCCGAGAGAGACGGTTCCTTCAAGTCCCGTCCTGACCTCCGCGACCACAACAAATTCATCAAAGAGTTGAAGGACAGGCTTTAAACTCAGCTTAGTTCATTACGCATACCCATTTCAGGCCAGACCCCTCCATTGTGGAATCTGGCCTGAAATAGTAATAATGATATGCATCTTTGTTGAAGGCTTATCCGCCATTAAGATTGATGACGCCCCAAATCATAGCTTCAAGCAATCAAATTACAAACTTTCCAGCAGCTCTATCATTCTATAGATGGTAGTTGATGGATTAGTATATGTCTTCAGTTCTCTGGCTCTTGCCGTTGCCTCTAATGTTTTTTCGAACAGTTGCTGTTTTTCATTCAATGCCAGCGTTCCCTTCTTGTAATGCTCCAGATGTCTTTTAAGTTTCTTGATACAGGCGTTTTGAGTCAGTTCAGTATTGCACTCCTCAAAGTGCAGCAAATACCACAACTCAACACAAGGATTTGACACTAGCAATACCGCATTCGGGATACATTGCAGATGTTCCAGCATTCCTTCTACATCAAGGTCAAACATCAGAAATGTTTTATCATTCCTAGTCGGAACATATTCCCGTTTACAATTCTCTATATACCGGACGGATATGTTCGAATCGCTCTTTCTTGGGATAATCTGAATAGGCGCACGATATTGCGAACGGAGGTGACTGATGTAAGCGACCTCAGACTCCCCTTCACAGAAAACAAAAAAGTTGGGCTTCATTGTTTTACCTTTGGATTTTCTTGTTTGTCGTCCCATAGCAGATCCTATTTTATAAAACTGTCCACTTGTCCGTCAATATAAGGGATGGCATCAAAACGACCTTGAAGATATGCCTTCTCTGCATCCATCCCGTCACGGAAATCCTTGTAATCAAACAGCGAATACATATCCGAGGATCCGTCATCGCGTTTGTTGACAAAATATATCTGATCCTTACGCAGTCTGTTGGTATTAAGCAGGTATGTATTGTGTGTAGTATATATCAGTTGCGCAGATTCACTTTTATTGAACAAACTGATAATATACTCTACCAGTTTAACATGCAACTGCGTTTCTATTTCATCTATCAACAGAATCTTATTATTCTTGACGACATCCAGAATCGTCAGCATCATATTGAATAGACGTTGTGTTCCATCCGACTCTTCGGCAAAAAAATTAAAAGGCACATCCGGATTATTCTTGTGATAAGTCGTTATGACCAGTTGTGGTTTCTGAATATCTTCTACCGACAATATTTGATTGTCGGCAGGATCAATCACCGCCGTCGAAAATACTTTATTCTCATGCCGGCTGTCGAGTCTGACAATATCACTGTCGGCGATTCGGAGCACATTAAGGAACTGCTCTTTGTTCTCATTCAACAGGCGCTCGACAGAAAACGAATTATATCCGAAATAATTCAGAATAAATTGCTCGTTGAAATACCTAAAAACATCTTTCGCAACATTTCGGTCCATCTGACTGGCCCGTGAGACAAAAAGCGTTTTCTTGGACGTATTGGCAGCAACATCCATAGGTCGATGAATAGCAGACCTGAATTCATAGATATCCTTTTTGTCAGGGCCCTTTGTCTCATCACGAGAAAACACCAATGAACGACGTCCCTTCGGATAATAGTACAACTCCTCTTTCAGAATCTCGACTTTATTGAGTTCAAAAGAATATTCATATTCGACACCTTCAAGAATGAAGCGAATGAAAAATGAACTTGGCTTGCCAACGCCCCCGAATTTGAATGGAGTAAACGCAAAGACCGTATTCTCGTTGTAATTGTGAGATGAGAATATCATTCCCACACAAGCGCGAATAGCCTTGATAACGCTACTCTTTCCTGAGGCATTCGCACCATAAATAGCTACAGTTTTAAGCAGGCGCTCACCACCGCATATAAAAGTATTATCTTCAAGTTCCTTTGCCTTTTTGGTCTGGATATTCGCAGCCTGCATATCCAGCACCACCTCATCTTTAATTGAGAAGAAGTTGCTCAAACGAATTTCAAGTACCATTTACATTATGAATTTGTAATTATTTTGCAAATATAGCAATTAAAATCACAAAATCCACATTATAAGTTGGAGCAACTTCAGTTTATTTACTCCGAGACTATAGACTGCTCTTTCTCGGATTTATTTTCGGATTTCCCGGACTTGGCGGCGGCACGGGCATCTTCCTTCTCTTTCTTACGGGCATAACGCTGACGGTAACGCTCGAGTTTGGCGTTATCCTTCTGCTCCTGCCTGTTCGCTGCCTTGATGGCTTCGAGTTTCTTGGCACGGAGCTTGGCTGCTTTCTTGTCAAGCTTGGCCTGGGCTTTGGCGGCATCAAGACTGTCGAGCCTTGCCCATTTTGCCTCACGTTCGGCAATCTTGGCAGCTTTTGCAGCAGCCTTCAGGGCCTTAGGGTCAGGAGCAGGCTCCTTTTGGGAAATGGAATCTGCCGCTACAGACAGCGAATCCTTGGTCACGGACAGCGAATCCGATGAAGAAACACGTCCTTTCCGGGCAAGCGAATCAGACTGAACCGAAAGGGAATCAGAACCTGGCCGCAAAGCCGCAGATGAAAGGGAATCTGATACCGCAAGAGAATCAGCCGATTCCGGCAATGCAGAATCCGGAGACTCATTCTTCATCGCTGCAGCTCTTTCCTTCGCTATCTTGCCATCGGCAATCTGCTTGTACACTCCCTTCATATATCCCGGGAAATACCTGTCAGTGAATGAGAAGGTAGTTTTCGGCCGGGACGCGTAAGTCCTTCTCTGCGGGCTTCTCGGAACGAGAGGAGAAATGTCTGACCTGCCGCGCGGACGCTTGTCAGGAAGCCAGTTGAATCCCTTGAGCACACGCTCGTCAGAAGTCATCTGGGCCAGCGGATATGCATCATTCTTGGTATCCTCAAAATAATAGACCCTGTCCAGATCCCCATCCACGAAAGTGGCATACAACATCTTGGCCGCGCTCTTGTTCACAGTAGCATAGACGCTGTCCTCCTGCAGATAGAAGATGGCACTTGCATCGCCGAGCGCATCGAAACGCCTCAACGCGCCCGTGGTATCGAAATATGCAACCATCTCGGTTGCGCGTATCTGGTCAAAACACAGTGTATCCTCCTTCACGATAATGAATGCATTCGACATGAGGCTCGCCTTCTCCAGGGAATTGTTCCTGATGACAGCATAAAGGCTGTCCGCCGAATATTGCCTGTTGGCTTCATTCCATACGAGAGGCTCCCTGTAAAGCCTGACAAGAGAATCCAGATCACAATATTCGAGCGAATCGCAGGCCACCTGGATATCGGACTTGAACACCTTTACATTGCCTGTGGCCGTGATGAAATTGAATTTCGTGGAATCCCGGAATATCGGGGCAGGAGCGGCAAGGGAGTCGGAGACCATCGACAGGGAGTCAGCCGTAACCGACAGGGAGTCAGCTCCTGACAGAAGCGAATCCGCTTGAACAGGCAATCGGCCAATGCCTCCGGACAAAGAATCGGCAGGAGCAGCCAGAGAGTCTGCGGCCACCGCGAGAGAGTCAGTTGCCGCCGCGAGGGAATCAGTTGGCTGGAGTGCCTGGGCAGCCTCCGGTTCTTCAGGCTCCTCGGCAACCTCCTCCAGTTCCTCCGGCTGGTCTTCAGTCACATCAGGCTGCGTGGCAGGCTGGGGCTGATTGCCTTTGGCCCGGTTCTGTGGAGGCCTGTTCGGATCTTCCTCGGCAGCTTTCGCAGCAGCCTCTGCCGCAGCCTGCGCCGCCTTCTGGCGGTAATTTCTCACAGCATCGACCTCAAGACCTTCCATACGGGTCTTCGAATTGATTATCTGCGAAGTATCTATCTGGAAGCGCATCATGCTCCTGCTCACAATCCTGTCCGCACCGAAATAAACCGTGTCAGGAGCAGAGCCTTCCGAACTCGTCACTCCTATAACCACAGGCTGGCGCGTCATAACTATCTGGGCAAGTGAATCCGCATAATACATCCTCCCGGCAAGGGCCGATACATCCCTCGTGGTATCCGTTACCTGGGCATTGCCAAGCAGCTCGATATCTCCCGAATATTTGTAATAATAAAGGGAATCCGCCCATCCCTCCTGATCTTCGCTCAAGCCGTGGACATTTCTGTTGAAAAGGAAAATATCCCTGTTCCTGTCATACCAACCCGCATCGGAGGAGAGCATATTGTCCTCCTGCCATGCATCCGTCCCGTAACCGAACCTTGCCAGATTGCGCCCTGAATCGTAGATGAGATTGGTCGTCCTGACGAAAATGCTGTCAGAGAACATATTGACATTCTCGGTAAAAGTAAAGGTCTTGGACTTGGAGTCATAAGTGCCGGTGACACTCTCTATCACCTGACCGTCCTTGTCCCTCATCGAACCGCCGTTGAAGAATACGGCGACACTGTCCCTTGTATTGTAGTCCAGATTCTCAGTACGCAGGACATTGTGGTCCTTGTCCTCCAGCTGGACCAGCGCCCCCCGGAACTCCGCAAGATCCCGGTCAACATAATAAGTCAGATGATCACCGGTAAGCACGGTCTGGTCCTGCAGGATCTTCACATTGTTGATGGCGAAAATCTCATTGGTATTGACATTCCAGAGAGCTGTGTCGCAGATAAGATATGTGTCATTATGAAGGAAGCGGGCCGGTCCCGTAACCTTGCGGAAATCCACCCCGTTCTTCTCTATGAGCTGCATGGACTTGGCACTCAGCAGGCGGACAAGCGAATCCACCTGGCTGCCGTTTTCCTGGGCAGACAGGCGGAGAACCGTAATGACGGCCAAAGCCGCCGATATCAAAAACCTTCTGAATGCCATAAGAGCACCTCTATTCCGCTACTCCCTTCCGCGCAATATTGTTCCAGCCCTCACGGGAGAAATTGCAATCCTTGAAAAGAGGGTCGATGATGATATATGTCGTCTTGATCTTGCTGTCGATGAACTCGGAGACTGCAGCATTCTGCAGCTTCAGCCTGGCCTCATCTGTAAGCTCACTGTAGTCATTCTCAAAAGACGCTGTATGTGAAGGAATTATCTTGTCCACACGGATAATCTTGTAGATAGTGTTTCCGTTGTTGCCTTCATTGTCCACAGACTCCACCGGGTCTGAAATCTCCCCCTCGGCGAGATTCTTTATGGCGGCATAGTCCTGAGGCTTGAGCTGGTCAATCTCGAAATACGAGGAACCGGTGTAAGGATCAGCCATCTGGCCGCCATTGGTCCTTGTCAGCTCGTCCTGCGAATAGAATTTGGCTGCAAGCTGGAACGAAACCGCCTTGTTCTGGATCTCGGTCTTCAGCGAGTCAAGTGTGCGGAAAGCCTTCTGCCTGTCCTGGTCGGTATAAGACGGCTTGATGAGGATGTGTCTCGCATTGAACATGTCCCCCTTCTTCTCGAGGACCTCGATGATGTGGAATCCGTCCGGGGTCTCTACAATCTGGGAAATCACTCCCGGCTTGAGAGACATCGCAGCGTCCGAGAAAGCCGGCCAGAAAATGGACTTGGACGCCATGCCGAGTTCGCCTCCTTTCCTCGCGTTTCCCGGGTCCTCGGAATAAATCCTCGCAAGGGTTGAGAACTTCTCGCCGTTGATGATACGCTCGCGGATATTCAGGAGTTTCTCCTTCACTGCAAGATTTGCGGCTTCCCTGTCAGGATATATGCATATCTGGCTGAGCTGGTATTTGACCGGAACGAGAGGCAGGTCCTCAGGATCAGTCTCGGCAATATACTGCTTCACGTCATGTGGCGTAAGGTCAGGGATGTTCTTCGCGATTTCACCCTGCATCTGCTGCGTCAGGGACATATCCTCGAACTGCTGCTGCCATTCCTGGCGGAGCTTGTAAATCGGCTTCCCGAAATAGGATTCCATGGCCTCGTCACCTCCGAGCTGGGTGCGCACACGGTCAATGTGCTGGCTGAGCTGGCTGGCAACCATCTCCTGGTTCACGACGAGGGAGTCCACACGTGCCTGCATAAGGAAAAGCTTTGACTCCAGCATCTTCTCAAGCTGCTCGCACCGGGCGTTCTTGTCGGAGAAATACATTCCGCTCAGGCGCATGGACATAATCTCGCCCTCGAGCTGGGAGAGAGAGATCATCTCGTTTCCTACGACGGCGACTGTCTTGTCCACCAATCCGTTCTGATATTTCTGCGCGTGAGCAGTCATCGGCAAGGCCAAGGCCAGGGCCATCAAAAACCTAACTATATTCTTCATATCCGTATTTCTAATAAGAGCTGTCAATATATCACGAAATTTTCCTGATTGCGTGCGTTCTCTAACAAGTCCTGTTCCAAACCCGTAAGAAGCGACTGTTTTCTGGAACTGAGTATAATATCTTTGATTCTTTCCTTGTAATAATCCACAGGTCCGGTCTCACCTGCCTTCATGAGGGAATGGATGAACATTATGTTGAGATTGCCGTTCCCGTCAGGAATCTCCACCATCCCGTCCTTCATGGATGAAAGCACGGTTCCGTAGTCCATCCCGAACTCCCTGGAAATCTTGACAAGGTCCACCCACGAATCCCCGAAATCCGTATATCGGAAGGCCGAGGAAAATGCTATGCTGTCCGCCTCAATCCTGACTTCCGGCTTGTCCGACCTCATCTTCTTCTTGATTATCTCCAAGTTCGGAGACTCCTCGGATATGCGCATGAATACAGCCCGAGCAATCGGAAGTTCAAGCTTGAAATTCTCCTTGTGGTCCTCGTAGTATTTCTCTATCTGGGCCCGGGAGACAGCCGTATCAAGCCTCTGGTTGATATATTTCTGCTCATATCTGTATTTGAGCAGGGAATGCCGGTAGTCCTCCAGCTCGCGGTCCACGTTCTTCTCGGTCTTGGACAACTCTTTATCCGCGATGTCGGTGAAAAGCTGGTCCGATGCCCATGTATTGATATACTGAAGGGCAAGCCTGGTGCTGTCCTCAGGAGATGCATTGTCAGGAATATAAGCCGAGAGTTCGGAAGCATACAGCTTGTGGCTTCCCACCTTGGCCACGACAGGGCCTGAACCGAGACCCCGCACAAATGACGTAATCGTCTCGCACGAATTGAACGCCGGCAAGACGATTACAATCAGCCATAAGGCCAGTCTATGACCACTCCAGTGAATCGGCACTTCTATCTCGAATAGTTAGGGGACTCCTTGGTGATGGTGACATCGTGCGGATGACTCTCAAGGTATCCCGCATTGGTGATACGTACGAACTTGGCAGAACGGAGCGTGTCGATATCCTTGGCTCCGACATAGCCCATACCTGCACGGAGACCTCCGACAAGCTGGTAAACCACCTCGGATACGGTACCCTTGAACGGAACCTGTGCCACGATGCCTTCCGGAACGAGCTTCTTGACGTCCTCCTCCATATCCTGGAAATAGCGGTCCTTGGAACCGTGCTCCATGGCCTCGAGGGAACCCATGCCCCTGTATGCCTTGAATTTCCTTCCGTTCAGGATAATGGTCTCTCCCGGAGACTCCTCGGTACCTGCAAACAGGGATCCGGCCATGATGGTGGATGCGCCTGCGGCAAGGGCCTTGACAATGTCTCCCGAATAACGGATTCCGCCGTCTGCTATGACAGGGACTCCTGTTCCTTCAAGAGCCTTGGATGCAAGCATCACGGCAGTAAGCTGAGGCATTCCGACACCTGCAATGATACGGGTCGTGCAGATTGATCCCGGTCCGATTCCTACCTTGACGGCGTTGACTCCGGCATCCGCGAGAGCCTTTGCACCTTCTCCCGTGGCAACGTTGCCTGCAACAATCTGGATATCGCGTCCCTTGAACGCCTCACATGCCTTGGAAATAACTCCAAGCACGCCTACAGAATGTCCGTGTGCAGTATCAATGACGACCGCATCGGCTCCTGCGCTGACAAGCATTTCAATCCTGTCGAGGGTGTCGGACTTGACTCCCACGGCGGCGGCCACGAGAAGGCGGCCCTTGCTGTCCTTGGAAGCGATAGGGTTGTCCTTTATCTTCATGAGGTCCTTGTAGGTGATGAGGCCTACAATCTTACCGTCAGCGTCAACTACCGGAAGTTTCTCGACCTTGGTACTTCTCAATATGCATGTGGCCTCCTCGAGGCTGATACCCTTCTTGGCGGTCACGATATTCTCGGAAGTCATGACCTCCACGATCGGGCGCTTCCTGTCATCCTGGAAACGGAGGTCGCGGTTCGTCACGATTCCGATAAGGAAATTGTTGGCATCCACCACCGGTATTCCGCCTATGTGATGTTTGGCCATGAGAGCGAGCGCGTCACCGACTGTGGAATCAGGACTGATGGTCACAGGGTCGTATATCATGCCGTTCTCGGCGCGTTTCACCCTGCGGACCTGCTCACACTGTGCTTCAATACTCATGTTCTTGTGAATCACGCCGATACCGCCTGCACGGGCCATTGCAATAGCCAGGTCAGCCTCGGTCACGGTATCCATAGCAGAGGATACTATCGGTGTGCGGAGAGCAAGGTCTGTCGTGAATTTCGTAGAAACATCCACATCCCTCGGAAGAACCTCCGAACGGGCAGGAACGAGTAAAACATCATCGAAGGTGAGCCCTTCGGGAATCTCAGGAGTTACGAATCTCTGCATTGTGATAAGAATATTTGGGCAAAGATACAAAATATCTGCATTAAAACAAACGGCCCTGCCAAGTATCTCTCGACCCGAGCCTGTCATCGAGCATGTGGAGTATCTGGAAATTGCGTACGAGCCCCCATTTGGTCTCCCTGACAAAACGGGGAGGGACCTCGCCGGCTACCCTCTCTATGAGCAGATCCGGGCGCAGACGTTCCAGAATATCGCACACAAGGTCAAGATATTCAGGAAGTTCCGGCATATAGAAATCTTCCGGATGCTCAGCATGTTCCCTTTCCATGCGGGTCCCCTTGACAATCTGGAGCTGGTGGAATTTGACGGAATGCAGCGGCATCGAGGAAATGAATCCGCACTGGTCCAGAAGCATATCCCTCGTCTCTCCGGGCAGCCCCAATATGAAATGAGCCCCGGGGTCCAGTCCCCTCTCGGCAGACATCTTCACCGCCTGCACGGCCACGTCCACCCCATGTCCGCGGCCCACGCGCTCCAGGGTCCGGTCATGGCAGGATTCTATGCCGTATTCAATCTTTACGACCGGGCGGTCGAATCCGTCACGCCTCCAGTCAGGCAGCACCTGTCCGGTCCTGAGACCGGCGAGCCAGTCGAGTTTCTCCTCATCCACGCAGTCCGGCCGTGTGCCTATGACTATGCCCACCACGGAAGGATGGGACAAGGCTTCCGAATAGAGGGAAACAAGTCGCGGAAGAGGGGCATAAGTATTTGAATATGACTGGAAATACGCCAGATAATGCCTGGTATTGCGATAGCGCACCTGATGGAATCCGATACCCTCGTCTATCTGCATTGCTATCGGCTTGCCGGCAGTGCTGTATGACGGATGGAAAGCGGCATTGTCACAGAACGAGCATCCTCCCCGGCCCACCGTACCGTCCCTGTTGGGACAGGTGAATCCGGCATCAATCACGAGTTTCTGCAGGCGCTCCCCGTAAAGGCGTCTATAATAACCCACAAAAGTATTGTACCGTTTCCCGTCGGGGAAATAATCCGGAATCCATTCCATATCAGGAAGTTGGCAGAATGATTTCTATAAAAAAACGAAGAGGACGGCCAAAGTCGCTGGTCATCCTCCCGATTCCTGTGAGCGGACACGGCGGAGTATTATTCCTCGTCCTTTCCCGCTACGATATTGCTGAGTTTCTCGTAAAGAGCATCCACTCTCTCGAACATCTCCTTGCGGAGTCCTGCGAACCAGGCCTTCCTCGCATTCTTCTCTACCTTGGAATTGGCCCTGTCCTTCATGTCATTATAGAGATCGACAGCCTCATCGATTACGGCAGCGATTTTCTCCGTGTCCTTATGAGGATTGACGCTCATGAACAATGTGCAGTCATCGACAAATTCGCCTACGAAATAATCGACGTCTTTTTTAAAGTCTCTTAGATTCATAATTATCTTGTATTATAACAGTTTTCATTCAAACGTTGCAAATTTAGCATTTTTCCGGCAAAAACACAAAGATATGAGGCTTACTTCGAAAAATAATAAGGGCTGTCCTTGATCATGGTCTCTGTGTAAGGAGTCCCGTCCGGTGCACACATCCTCCTGGCTTTCAGGAGTCTCGTGCTCCCAGTATAATAATCCGGCTCAGCAGGATTGAGGGAATTGATTCTCACCATGTGGGAGGAATGTATCAGGCGTCCTCCTCCTATGTAAAGGCCTACGTGCGTTATCCTTTCCCTTCCGTCAGCTCCCTTCCTGCCGAAGAACAGGAGGTCACCTTTC
>JBJEBJ010000024.1:0-48848 GCA_051869955.1 Candidatus Cryptobacteroides sp. | reverse complement strand
TATCCTTTCCCTTCCGTCAGCTCCCTTCCTGCCGAAGAACAGGAGGTCACCTTTCTGAAGATCCCCGAAAGATGTAACAGGAGCGCCCGGGACAGCGAGGGCGGCCTTGAGTCCGTCGATGTTCACCTCAATGCCGGAGTGAACCTGCTGCGAGGCATTGCGAGGCAGAAGGACACCGTTCAGCAGGAATGCAGTCCTCGTCAGGCCACTGCAGTCGAAAGCCTTGGAAGAAGCGCCTCCCCACATGTAAGGTGCTCCGTTGAAGGACATTGCGGTATTCACCACATTGTCCGCCGTAGCCTTCCTCGAACCGGCCCATGAAGAAAAATCCTGCAGGTCTTCCGCCCGGACATAGCCTTTTCTCCCGGACGGGAGGACTACTCCGAGGCAGCCCCAGGACTTCACAGGACGGCCTTTGTCATTGTACCATATCCTGACGATGTCACCTTGCACGAGGTCACAGATCCTGAGGGATTTGGCGGAAGGGGCCGTCCAGATTTCGGACTGCTTGGCCACGCAGATATATTTCGGGTCGGCAATGTACGACTTGACCTCAAGGCTGTCCATCAGCGTGACTGCCATCTCATTGACCCATGCGACATAAGGCTCCGGGGACTTGATTTTCAGCCAATAGCCTTCTTTGCCGAGTATCTCCACCGGGGTGCCCATGAGGGACTGGTTGCCGAGTTCCTCTTCATAGCCGGGTTTCTCGCGCATGAAGCATACGGAAAGTTCCACGACTCCCCTGTCCTTCTCCTGGCCGGAGAGCGCCGGGCAGGCCGCCGTCAGCAATATCGCGGCAGCCAGGGCGGCTTTACGGTAAATGTTCATCATAAGATAATTGATTAATTTTCAGTTCTCCCCTGCAGCCAACAATATGAATTCATATACGAAATCACGTATCTGCTGTACCGGGGCAGTGCAATTGTTCGTCATTATGGAAAAAACTATCGTCTCTTCCGGGTCTCCGGACGAAGGCAGGATGTATCCGCTGTAGCAAAGTACCCCGTTCATGGAACCGCTCTTCATGTGAATGCGGGACTTGACCGAAGCCGGGGAGCCTGCAAGGCAGGAACGCATTCCCGGTTCACCGGGGCGGCTGATTGACGAGAGGAATGATGGGAACGCGGCATCATTGTACATTGAAGTCAGGAAACGGCAGAAGAAATCCGGGGAAATGTAATTGTGGCGCGCAAGTCCGCTTCCGTCCACCATCCGTATCCCGTATGAGGAATCCGTCCCGAGCGAGTCGAGTTCCCTGAGCACTGTCACCGCACAGGAATCATACGAGGCCGAACCGGTCCGGAGCAGGGACAATTCCCTGAGCAGGGTTTCAGCATAGAAATTGTCGCTGCGGGAATTGGTCGTGCGGGCAATCGATGCCACCGCAGGCGAATATGTAGTGCCGATTGGCCTGAGGCCGCCTGCACCGGTTCCGTCCGCAACCAGCCCGTCCGAAGCCTTTCTCTGCCGGTCCGAAGGCCAGGTCTTCTTCATGAGGGATTCAGCTGTCCTGACCATCCCCCTGCAATCCACGTCAGCAGCGCCTCCGGTCACATCAACACCGTCACGCCTCAGATATTCAGTGAAATACGAGGCACATGCAAGAGAGCCGAACTTGAAGCTGCATTCCTCTCGTTTCGGAGTCCTGTCCACGGCAAACGTCCCGCGCAATTCGCATACCGGGGCAAGATCCGTATTGTACAGGTACAGATTGTCTCCTGTCCCGGCTGGAGCGGTCACGCAGTCCTTGCGGAATTCTATCCACGGAAGGACCGGATAAGAGACTGAAGTATTTACTGGCAGGCCCACGGCAGAAGCCGAAGAGACATTGACATACAATATGTTGCGATTGAACGAGAGGCCGTTGCATCCGGCACCGTAATATGTCCCGAGATCACCGTATGACCATGAATCCTTCTCAATCGGTCCATCGAAATGCCGTCCGTCTCCTATGACGCATCCATCCACACGGCGTATTCCGGCCTTGTCCATCATGGCCTTCCACTGGGAGAAGAGAGAGTCGGCAGGCGGCGTCCCGGGATCTCCGGAAGCAATGGTAGGGTCCCCTCCTCCCAGGATGTAGAGGTCGCCGTGGAGGGTGCCTCCCGAGACATGTCCCGAATATGCAATCGTGGTGGCAAATCTGTAATCGGGCCCGAGGGAACGGAGGGCAAGCCCTGTGGTGATGAGCTTGGTATTGGATGCAGGGAGAAGTTTCCTGAGGCTTCCGGACTCCGCTATGGTATCCCCGTCCATCTTCACTGCCAGCACCCCGACGAGACCTGACCTCAACGGTTCCTCCGCAAGGTTCGTCTCAATGAAATTCTGCGCCCTGGTCTTCGGACGTGCAAATTCCGAGGATGATGCCTCAGCAGGCAGGAGCAGGCATATGGCCAATGACAATATTGTCAGATATATTCCGGACATGGCGTGATATTCTGTTTGCAGGTTACGCGATCATATTACAAATATCGTAAATATAATGATTACTCCGGACAAGATTGCGGTATTTTTATTACTTTTGCATGATGCAGGTTCATCCCGAACCATATGGAAATGATATCTTAACAGAAAACATATTATGAGCAAAAGAGTACTTGTGTCCGGAGGTGCCGGATTTATTGGAAGCCACGTCACCGTGGAACTGATAGAGGCTGGGTACGATGTGGTTGTAGCCGACGACATGTCCAACTGCGACATGACATGCTTCGAGGGAGTCAGGAAAATCACCGGAAGGGACGACATTCCTTTCATCAAGATGGATTTCTGCGACCTGGCTGCTGCGAACCGCCTGTTTTCCGAGTACAGGATTGATGCCGTGATTCATTTCGCCGCATTCAAGGCTGTAGGAGAATCCGTGGCCGAGCCTGTGAAGTATTACACCAACAACCTGTCCTCATTCCTGAACGTGATAGAGGCCGCACGCACCCACGGCGGATGCAACGTGCTTTTCTCCTCATCTGCCACCGTTTACGGAGAGCCTGACGTCCTTCCTGTGACCGAAGAATCACCGCGCCAGCCTGCAACATCGCCTTACGGCAATACCAAGCAGATTTGCGAGGACATACTCAGGGATTCCGTCAAGGCCTACGCAAGATATGGCTCAGAGCCTGCACCGGGAGAGGACAAGGAGGGTCCGCTGAAAGGAATTGCCCTGAGGTATTTCAATCCTATCGGAGCACATCCGTCCGCTCTCATAGGCGAACTTCCGAGAGGAGTGCCCAACAATCTCGTGCCGTTCATCACCCAGACCGCAATCGGCAAACGCGAGTGTCTCAGCATCTTCGGCAACGATTACCCTACTCCTGACGGGACATGCCAGAGAGACTATATCGACATCGTGGACCTCGCCAAGGCACATGTATATGCCGTTTCCAGAATGCTCAAGGGAGAGATGGAGAAGGATTACGAAGTCTTCAATATCGGAACCGGACGTCCTGTATCAGTCCTCGAGCTCGTCAATGCGTTCGAGAAGGTGAACGGGGTGAAACTGAACTACAAGTTTGCTCCGAGACGTGCCGGAGACGTGACCGCCATCTGGGCCGACCCTTCACTCGCGAACGAGAAACTCGGCTGGAAGGCTGAGCGTTCCGTGGAGGAGACCCTCGCAGCGGCATGGGCATGGGAGAAGCATCTTGCAGGCAAATAGTCCCGCCGGCTAACCCTTGAAGAGATTGCGCACGAGGGCCGGTATGTCGGATACCCTGACAATCTCGATGCCCTTCGGGCTGTTGTCAACAGAAGAGAACGAAGAAATATAAATCTTCCTGAATCCAAGACGGGCCGCTTCGGTGACCCGTCTTTCCGTTTGGTTGACAGGACGAATTTCCCCGCTGAGGCCCACCTCACCGGCAAAGCAGACATTTTCCGGAATCGCAAAATCGAAATTGGAGGACAGGACTGCACAGACCACGGCCAGGTCACAGGCAGGGTCGGACACCCTCATGCCTCCTGCCATGTTCAGGAACACGTCCTTCATATTGAGCTTGAACCCGGCACGTTTCTCCAAAACAGCGAGAAGCATGTTCAGCCTGCGCACGTCAAATCCGGTAGCCGACCTCTGGGCCGTGCCGTATGCCGCCGTGCTCACCAATGCCTGGACTTCGAAAAGGAACGGTCTCAGGCCATCCAGCATCGCACATATTGCAGTACCGCTCAGGCCTTCCCCGTGCATCGGAATCAGCATCTCGGACGGATTGGTCACCTCTCTCAAACCCTTGCCGGTCATCTCGAAGACAGCAAGCTCCGAGGTGGAACCGAACCTGTTCTTGATGCTGCGGAGCAGACGGTATGAGCCTTTGTTGTCGCCCTCGAACTGCAGGACCACATCCACAATATGCTCCAGAATCTTCGGCCCGGCAATATAACCGTCCTTGGTGATATGTCCTATCAGGATGACCGGAATGCCTGTTACCTTGGCGAAATGCAGGAGCATTGCCGTCACCTCCTTTATCTGCGAGACGGACCCTGCGGAAGACTCGACATTGGCGGAAAACATTGTCTGGACGGAGTCCACCACCATGAGATCTGGACGGAGCTCTTCGGCCTGCGCAAGGATGGCCCCCATATCCGTCTCACTGAAAATGAAGCAGTTGGAATCATCTCCCCCGAGTCTGTCGGCACGCATTTTCACCTGCCGGGCACTTTCCTCGCCTGAAACATACAGGGTCCTCATCCCCGGCGAGGACAATGGTATCTGGAGAGACAATGTGGATTTCCCGATACCGGGCTCGCCGCCGACAAGAACGAGGGAGCCCTTCACGATTCCGCCCCCGAGGAGCCTGTCAACCTCGCCCATGCCCAGTGACATGCGGCATTCGGCTGACGAATCAATCTCCCTGAGATGCATGGGACGGTGTCCTGAAGGTTGTCTCACGGCCTGACGCCCAGGATTCTTCCCTGTAGCCACAGTCTGTTCGACCATGGTATTCCATTCCCCGCATGCCGGACAGCGCCCCATCCATTTGGGGCTCTCGTTGCCGCAACTGGTGCAGAACCAGACTTTCCTGTCTTTAGAAGATGTAGCCATAATCCAATGTTTTCAGGCACGAATATAGTCAAAAAAACGCATAAAAAAAGCAGCATCTTGAGTCTCCTCAAGGTACCGCATCAAGAATCATCTGTCGCGGAACTATCCGCCGTTTCAGATTATTCGCACTTCGTGCTGTCGCAGCAAGCGCCGCAGCAAGAGGTGGAATCAGCGCAAGCCTTGGTACTGTCGCAGCATGCTTTTGTGCTGTCGCAGCATGCAGAAGTCTCTTCAGCTGCAGCCTCAGCTTTCTTTGCGTTGTTGTTTCCGCAAGATACAGCAGCGACCATCAGGGCAACTGCTGCCAATGACATAAACACCTTTTTCATGGTTCTAACACAATAACTAGTTGAACATTCTATTTAACGGCGCAAAAGTACATAGTTTTTTATAATCTGCAAAGAAAATTGTAAATATTATCATCAAGCCGCTAAAATATTCATTGTTAAATCTTTTTAATCGACATCATCATCACTATGAAACAATTTCGGAGCCGGATAAGACAATGCCTGTAACAAATTGTAAGCAGAGCGAAGAATCACTTGGAAAGATCCACCTCGACGGCCGCAGCATACAGCCTGTGCGGGTCGTAAAAGAGGGCGCAGCTGTTCACCATGTTTTCCACTCTGCGTTTCGGGACACCCTTGTAAACCGTACGGCCGTTCACCCGCACGGTCACCTTCTTGTCGAGATTCACCAGCTCGTCACTGAGATAGATGATGAAACGGCCTTCGACTGCAGGAGTCTCGGTCTTCTCGAATTTCATCTCGATGCCATAGACCGGATCGGTCTGGGTGGTCGTATATTCCACGTCGCCGACCTGCATATCTATTTCATTGTCATTGATTTCCATTACGTAGTGACGCCTGCGGCCTTCCAATGAGACGGGCTCCTCGAGAACCCTTATATTGTGGAATCCCTTGCGTTTCAGCCCGTCCATCTCGAAATTCTCCCAGTTCACGAAACGTGGATAAGGATTCCTGACATTGTCCCGCAGCCACGGAGTCGTCTCGAAATAGCCCACCGTGTGATGGTTCGCTCCCTGAACCAGTTCCACATTGTGCACGTAATAATCCGGATAATCCGCCGAGAACTTGTCGAAGGCATCCTTGGTATATCCGGTGAGAATGTCCCTGTAGAACGTCTTGTCCTCGGTCCCGGTCCTGAAACTGAACGCGAGATTGGCGCAATTCTCCACAGGGGCGTTTTTGAGAGGTTCTCCCCCGGCAATCGGACCGGCTCCGGCGAGATAGTCCCCATAGAATGACGCGAGGCGCTGGCTGCCGTAAGCCCCTTCGGAAATGCCGATGAAGAATATCCTGTCAGGATCAGTATTGCCCGTCAGCATCGCCTGACGGAGGAATTTCTCCCAGACGTACTGCTTGCCCTTCTGCCACCAGCGGTAGTAGGAGCCGGTGTTCGGGATGCGCGGAACGAGATATGCAGATGGGGAATCATCGAAATTAGCACTGAGTATCAATCCGTTGCGCCATTCATTCTCCCTGTTTCCGGACCCGTGGAGATATATGAATGTACGGTATCCGCCTTCGGGCATTTCCCCCTTGGAGCCCCAATAATATGACATCTCCGCATCAGGCTCGAGCTCTGCATGTATATGCCAGTTCCCCTTGGCATCCCAGTCCAACGGCCTGAGTTCCGGAAGTTTCTCCTCGTCAAATGAAGCATTGGCCTTCTTCCAGAGCTCCCAGACCTCGGAACGGACTTTGTCTATCTCCGAAGCCTTGATGGACTTGCGGGACTTGAATCCGCCGCTGAACCCGTTTGAAAGGGTCTCGTTGAAATATTCCGATATATTTCCGGTCAGGTCCTCCTTTCCGGCATTATTTGCGGAAGATGCCGGCCGGGCAGCAAGACAGGTGACCGCGGCGAATGCCGGCAATAAAGCCAATACAGATGTCTTGATAAATGTAATTCTCATATATTCAACATATTACTGAAGTCTTCTCGGAAGCCTGAAAAGCTCCATGTCATGTATTCCTGTATCATCTATGTGGAAGCGCAAGGCGGTACGCTCTATGTGCCAGCCCTGGACTCCGCATGCCCCCGGATTGATGTAGAGCAGATTGTTCGCAGCATCGTTCTTCACCATAAGTATATGGGAATGACCGCATACGAATATGTCCGGGCGGTATTCGCGGATCAATCCGGCGGCAAAGCTGTCGTATCTTCCCGGACGCCCGCCGATATGTTTCAGAAGTATTTTCTTGCCTGCACATTCGAAAAAACGGTATTCCGGGTGCACGAGACGGATATCCTGCCCGTCACAATTGCCATAAACTCCCATCATAGGCTTGAATGCCGCTATGGAATCCGCGAATTCTATCCCGCCGCCGAAGTCCCCGGCATGCCACAACTGGTCCACCGGAGAGAGGAACTCCTTGATTTCGGGACTGAAAACCCCGTGGGTATCGGAAATGACGCCAATGAGCATAGCACTACAGTTTGATGATGATTTTCTTCCTGTAAAGTGCCCACTGGATGCAGAAAATCAGGAACGCGAATATCAGGGCCCAGAGCAGCGAGGTATATTCGTTCGCGCCGAAATAATCCGACGGGGCGAAACCGACCATAGGGAATGTCTTGGCGAGGAGTCCCGAGGCAACGAAAGCCACAAGCGCATTGGAACCCATTGCACGGAACGGCTCGAACGCCTTCACACAACCCTTCACATCGATGACGAATGCCAGGAATCCGAGAGCAAGCATCGCCCAGCCGCCTGCATATAGCACATAGGATGCGGACCAGAGCGGTTTGCTGATCGGTATCCAAATGCTGAGAATCTCCGCAAGTGCAAGACTGGCAAGTCCGTAGACCAATATTCTGCTGACCGTATATGCCGGAGCTGATGTACTGTCGGACGGATCTGCGGCATGCCTTGCAGCAGAACGCTGGATGACGCCTCCTATGAGATATCCGAGCAGGGCCGTGCAGGCCGCAGTCAGGCCGCCGAGCAGCCCTTCCGGGTCAAACGGAGCCCTGGAGCCGTCAGCGAAACGGTATCCGTGATATACATGGTTCTCGCCTACGAGAGCGATGTCAATTTTCCTGGAAATGTTGCCCTCCAATGTGAAAGCGCCCGGTTCGGAACCGAAGAGGAGAAGGATGCCCGTGTACAGTACGAACAGGACTCCTATCGCAGCTATTATTCGGCCCGGTTTCCTGAGCCACATGGCAATCACGGCAGAAAGCATATATGCCACGGCAATGCGCTGGAGAACCCCGAATATCCTGATGTGTCCGAGCCAATAGAGCCAGTTCTGGCCGAACGAAGCCGCCTCGTCATGAGGATGTACGGGGAAAAACGGATACATGTTCAGGAGAAGGCCGACAAGGAAAAGCCCGAGACCTCTCTTGAAGATTTTAATCAGTGCAGCCTTGTCCAGGCCGTCAAATTTCGAGAAGGAGAATGCCATCGCCACTCCCATGCAGAAGATGAAGAAAGGATAGACCAGGTCGGTCGGTGTACACCCGGTCCACGCTGCATGACGGAGCGGAGGAAATACGCTGCCCCAGGAACCGGGGTTGTTCACGATGCACATGAATGCTACCGTGATGCCTCTGAGGACATCGAGTGAAAGATATCTTTTCATAGTTGCATTTGACATAGTATCAGAATTTTACTTGTTCAGATTCATAAGAATTGCCGTCCGCCATGCGGCTGCAGTAAACCGAGAACACAGCGGCAAGCGCAGCCGTTTCCGTCCTCAGCCTCGAACCGCCGAGATGTACCGGACGATAGCCGGCTTCCAAGGCAAGTGATGCCTCTTCCGAAGAAAAATCCCCTTCCGGGCCGATGAGGACAATGCATTCATCCGGGGAACCAGCCAGGGCCTCCATTATGGAAGTCCTCGGATGAGACTCATCCTCAAAACAATATGCCATAAGTTTCAGGGCCTGCGAACCTGCTGTCCCGGCTATGAATTCCCGCACGGACACCGGTTCGGACAATTCCGGCACGGAAGCCTTCAGGGACTGTTTCGCAGCTGAGAGCAGGATCTTGCGAAGTCTTTCGGTCTTGAGCACCTTCCGTTCTGAACGGTCCCCTATCACGGGTACGATTCTGTCCACTCCTATCTCCACTGCCTTCTCGGCAAACCATTCGTAACGGTCAATATTCTTGGTCGGGCATACCGCCATCGTGAGCCTGTACGGATGCGCACCCCAGCCAGGCTCGGACGAATCTATCCTCGCCACGGCCCCCTTCGGGGAATCCGACACCAACGTGCATCTGTACATGGTCCCTGCTCCGTCTATCACGCAGATATTGTCACCCGCACGGTGACGCAGGACACGTACGCAATGGGCCGACTCCTCGGGTCCGAGGGTACAGAGAGACCCTTCGATATTGTCCGTCCAGAAAATTTCCATAAACTATCCCCTGATTATCTCGATTTCTCCGCGGAGTCCGACCTTGATGATCTGCGATGCCAGCCCCGTGGAGCCTTTTTCCAAGGACGGCTTGACAATATAGTCCACGGCCTCCTTGATTGTCTCCGGGATTTCAGTGAATTTCGCAGGAGCGGCTTCTCCGGAAATATTGGCCGAAGTGGATACAATAGGACGTCCGAGCTTGAATATCAGATTCCTGCAGAATTCCATGTCAGGAACCCTGATACCCACAGAACCGTCCGGAGCCACCACGTTATATGCGAGGAAATGCCTGTCAGCCACAGGTTTGCAGCCGGGCTCAGGAGGATTGCCGCAGATTGCTCCGGGATAAATCACGGTCATCGGACGGTCATTCACCTCCACGAGTTGTACCGCAGCGTCCGGAATTTCCTTCACATAGCGGCATACCATGTCCATGTCACTCGCGAGAAGCACGAGCGCCTTGCTGTCGGACCGGCGCTTGATATCGTATATTCTCGACACGGCCTCCGGATTGGTGGCATCGCATCCGATACCCCAGATGGTGTCCGTCGGATAGAGTATCACTCCTCCTTTCCTCAGGACCTCCAATGCCTCGTTGATGATATCGGGATTCTTTATTGTCTTTTCCATTGTCATTTATCTAAGTTCAATACTGTTTCTATAGGGTAATGGTCCGAATATCCTACGTGATGGACGATATGCGACAATGCGTCATACCTCTTCGGGAACAGGACGTAATCTATTCTGAGGAAAGGCCTGAGGCGTGAGAACGTGGCACCGCTCCAGCTGCCCGCCTCCTCGAACGAGTCCTTCCTCCGCCGGCTCAGACGGTAATAAGTGTACGACATCGGGGTGTCGTTGAAGTCTCCGGTCACTATGGCCTCCTCCGTGCAACTCTCTATGTTGTCCATCACCTGGTCCACCTGGACAGGCCGCCTGATGATGGAGCGCTTCATTTTCTCCTCGGTCTCCCGCACGGTCTTCCGGTAATCGTCCTCCATCGACTGGGCCAGATGGGAGAGGGAAATGTTGTAGCTCTGGAAATGGCAGTTGTACACCCTGAACACCTTTCCGCCAATATCGTAGTCGGAATACAGGGCCAGATTTGCGCTCTGCTCGAAATCGAGCTTGCCCTTGCTCAATGCCGGGAATCGGCTAAGTGTCACATTGCCGGTACATGAGTAGGAATTCTCATGGACATAATAGCTCAGATGATATCCTTTCATCCTGGAGGACAAATACTTGCGCATCTTGGCGGTATTGTCCGCATAGAATTCCTGCAGGCAGATGATGTCCGCATCCCTTGACTTCAGGAAAGCCATCAGGGAATCGCAGCATTCTTCCCATGAGGAATAGTCCCCGGACTGATTCAGGGCGAACCGGCCCACGTTGTAGGATATTATCTTGAGTCCCTCCGGATTCTCAGGAAGATCACGGCCCAAATGAAAATATTTCCCCGCTATGAACAAAGACGGCAACAATGCCACGAGAGGAATAATGACAGCCTTGGACCGTCTGAGCAATGCCCATATGAAAAGCAGCACATTGACCGCCAATAACGGGGCATAGAGCAGCCCGAAGATGGTCATGTACCAGGCTTTTGCCGGATTTATGTATACGGTGAGATAGCTGAGCAGCAGCAGGACGGCGGATATCGTCATCAATGTCCGCGCCGTGATCCCGAAGAACACGTTATGTTTCCTGTTTCGTCTGCCTGCCATGTTATTGTCAATACAATTTGCCCCGTTTTCTCCACCATCTTATCAGAAGCCAGCCGAAGAGCATTCCGCCGAGATGGGCGAAGTGGGCCACTCCGTCATTGGTCCCGGTAACTCCGGTCAACAGTTCAATGGCTGCGAATATCAGCACGAACCATTTGGCTTTCAAGGATATAGGTGGGAATATCAATGTCAGTATGGAGTCCGGATACAGCATTGCATAGCCTATCAGCACACCGTATATGGCTCCGGAGGCGCCGAGTGTCGGAGTGTAGAGAAGGCGCTGGTAAGCTGCAGCGGCCGCAGGAGTCCCCGCAGAAAGGTATGAAACGGCCTGTAGCCATTCCACTCCGGTATGCAGGGCAACGGCTCCGAGTCCGGTCACGAAATAGAATATCAGAAATTTCCGTGACCCGAGGCTGCGCTCCAGCACTGTGCCGAATATGAAGAGGGTATACATATTGAAGAATATGTGCCAGAAGCCTCCGTGCATGAACATGTGCGTGATTATCTGCCACGGTCTGAAGAACGGTGAGGCCGGGTAGAACATCGCGAAATATTGCACCATGAACTGCTCGTTGATGAGCATCGCGATGAACAGCAACACGTTGATTGCCAGAATATTCTTGGTGACAGGAGGGATGGATGAGAGGAAACCCCCTCTTCCGCCTCCGCCGTAGTATCCGTTATCGTTGTAATAATATCCCATCTTGTTTTCAATTGAAGAATTTGTCAATTTCGTCCGGGGAGAGTACCGTCATTATCCTGTGTCCGGAAGCGGTGAACTCCGGATTCGAGCATGACAATATCCTGTCCACCAAGTTTCTGGCCTCCTCCGGAGATTCCACCGGACGGCATTCTGCGGCACCCATCCTGGCGAATTTGCCTGCCAACGAGGCTTCCATCATTTCCGGAAGGGCCGTGTGGTTCTCCGTCAATATTATCAGGACGTCTGCCATGGCCGCCTCCACGCTGCTCTGGTCCACATTGAACCCCTCGGGCATCCCGTTGACCACTATCGTGTCATTGCCGAACGGGGAAATGTCGAATCCCAGGCTCCTGAGCATCCCGGCATGTTCGTCGAAGACCAGCCTGTTGTCCACTCCCACTGCCACCTGAATCGGGAAGAGAGCCGTCTGTGTGACATGCTCGCCTCCGGCAAGAGCCTTCAGGAAACGGTCATAGAGAATCCTCTCCAATGCCCTGCGGATGTTCACGACCAACAGTCCGTCCTTCACGGATGAAACCACATATTTCCTGCCTATGGCCATGGCCGGAGGGCGTGACAGTTCCTTGTCCTCAAAGAGCCTGCCGTAATCGTCCCTTTTGTCGACATATTTTCCGGTCCCGCAGAATGGTATGCCGGTGCCTCGATTTCCCTGATTCTGGCCGGGGACACCGGATGGCTGTCCGGATGTGCCTGACCCTGTGCCTGAAGGCATAAAGAAATCCGGAGCAGGCTGCGGGTCAAACGGATTGTAATCCGGATCGAAGCTGATGTCCGGGCGTTCGGTCTCGGGCCTGAATTTACTGAAATCGCTGCTGAACGCCGGCAGCTCAGGCATGTCGGCCCTGTCGAAGTCTATGCTGGCCCCGAAAGAATTGCGCCCGAGCGATTCCTTCAGGCAGGCGTATATCACCTGGAAGATGACTGTGTCATCCTCAAATTTTATCTCAGTCTTGGTAGGATGGATATTGACGTCTATCGAATGCGGATCCACCTCAAGGTAAAGGAAATACGAAGGCGTAGCCCCCTGCGGGAGCATGTTCTCGTAGGCGCTCATCACGGCCTTGTGGAAATACGGGCTCCGGAAATATCTCCCGTTGACGAAGAAGAACTGGTTTCCGAGCGTCTTGCGGGCCTGGTCAGGCCTTCCTACATAACCCGTGACACGGACCACGGAAGTCTCGGCCGTGACATCCACCACCTGGCTCGACACGGTATTTCCGAGAAGGTCCTGTATCCTGTATTTCAATGACTTGGCCGGCTTGAGAACATATATCTCCTTGTTATTGTGAATCAGGGTGAATCCGGTTTCAGGCCTCGTCAGGGCAACCCTGGTGAACTCTTCCACCACATGCTTGAATTCCACGTTGTCGGATTTGAGGAATTTCCTCCGGGCCGGAACATTGTAGAAAAGGTTCCTGACCGCGAAATTCGAGCCCTCCGGCGTGGATATTTCTTCCGTGGACAAATGGCGGGAATCAGCGAATTCCACCTTGCAGCCAACCTCCTCCCCGGCCTTCCTCGTCTTCAATGTCACCTCAGCCACCGCAGCGATGGATGCGAGGGCCTCTCCACGGAATCCGAATGTGGTGATGTCCTGCAGGTCCTCAGCCGTGGCTATCTTGGACGTAGCATGCCTCTCGAAGCAGAGCACGGCCTCGTCAGGGGTCATTCCGCACCCGTTGTCGATAACCTGTATCAATGTTCTCCCGGCATCGGCCAGCACCACGGTCACCTGTCCGGCTCCCGCGTCCACTGCATTCTCCATCAACTCCTTGACCACGGAGGAAGGTCTCTGGACAACCTCTCCGGCCGCAATCATGTTGGCTATGTTGCCGGGCAAAATCCTGATATCCATACTACAGCAGGGAATAGAACTTGGTGATGTATATCATTGCGACCACGAGGAGCAGAAGTCCGATTATACCGATGAACCTCTGCGCCTTGGTAGTGCCTTTCTTCCGGCTGTAGTTGCCGTCCCTGAACGCTCCCTGCAGATACGAACCGGGAACATACGGAGTATCCTTGCCATCGAGAGAACCGTCCACCTTGCCGAAGCGGCGCTTGAGTTCCTCTTTCTCAGGGTCAAAATATATCGGCTTGTAGTTGAACACTCTGTGCTCGCTTTCGCCGAACCATCCAAATGAAGCCATATCTGTACAAATTTATCCAAGCAAATTTAACATTTTTTTCTTTACTTTGCGAAAGGGATGCGGGATATAGCCGCGGAAGCGGTCCCGGTTTTCTTTATATGATATTATATAGCATTGATTGATAATATGTTGGAAGAAAATAAAATATCCGGAGGATGTCCGGTGAAAATCGGCAACGGATACGATGTGCATCAGATTGCGGAAGGGCTGCCGATGTGGCTCGGAGGAGTGAAGATTGACTCGGACAGCGGGTTCGTGGCACATTCCGACGGGGATGTTGCGATACATGCCTTGTGCGATGCGCTTTTGGGGTGTCTTGCCCTCGGGGACATCGGGCATCATTTCCCTGACAGTTCGGACGAATGGAAAGGTGTGGACAGCAAGAAGCTCCTCGCCAGGGTGGTGTCGATGGTACGGGAGAAAGGATACGCCGTCGGCAATGTGGATATCACAATCGCACTGCAGAGGCCCAAGATAGGGAAATACATCCCGGAGATGCGGGAGGTGCTGTCCGGGATTCTCGGAGTCGGCACGGACTGCGTCTCGATCAAGGCAACCACCGCCGAAGGGCTGGGTTTCGTCGGGCGCAACGAGGGCTGCGAGGTCTGGGCTACGGCGATTGTCTGGAGATAAATTTCAATGCCATCAATATTTTTTCATATTTTTTTGGGATTTTGGAAAAATATTGTACCTTTGCAATCCCATTTGGAAAAATTGGGAATCATTGAGATATGGTGTAATGGTAGCACTACAGATTCTGGCTCTGTCAGTGAGGGTTCGAGTCCTTCTATCTCAACTTCAGAATCTGGTCTCCGACCAGTCATGGCGGGATAGCTCAGCTGGTTAGAGCGCATGATTCATAATCATGAGGTCCGCAGTTCAATCCTGCGTCCCGCTACGAAAAAACAAAGCACTTGCGAATTTCCTCGCAGGTGCTTTTTTCTTCTTTCCATAATCATGGATTTCAAAGATACAGGTATACGAAATGAGGACGGCTGAATGGCCATCCTCATCGAAGTGGAGCGGAAAACGAGACTTGAACTCGCGACCCCGACCTTGGCAAGGTCGTGCTCTACCAACTGAGCTATTTCCGCATTATGTTACCCGTTATTGGTGTATCGGGATTGCAAAGGTAGTGATAAATTTTCAATTTGCAAATTTTTCGGGAAGATTTTTTCATTTTTCAGCAATCTTCCACCGGATAATCAGCATAGCATGAGCAGGATGGTCCTGACAGGCAGTCCCGTACCGGACCTTAGAGACGCTATGGCACGGCTGAGCTGGTTACGGACTGTAAACACCGATATGCCAAGCTCGGAAGCAATCTCCGAATACTTCATGCCGTCACGTTTGCTCATCAGCAGGATTTTCCTCCGCTGTTCGGGAAGCCGGTCCACAGCAGCCCACAATTTCGCCTCTGCTTCAGACCTGGCCGCAGCCTCCTCATCAGGTATAACCTCCTCAGTATCAGCAGGAATACTATCAAGAGCCACATTGCCGGGAAACTTCTTCCGCAGACGGTCTATGCATATATTCCTGACCGACCGGTAGAGATAAGCCTTCGGCGAATCCGCCGCCCCGGCATTGGAAGTGCGGTGCCAATATGCCAGGAACGCGTCCTGGACGGCATCCTCGGACTGTTCCGGACTCCCGAGATAATGCAGGGCATACAGGCACAACGGCCTGTAAAGCATCCTGAACAGTATCTCTATGTCTTTGTCAATCAATATCGCCTGCTGCTTCATACTCAATCGCTGTTTCATTCCGGCTGTTCCGCGGTGCAATCACCTGCACGCGGCCACCGGCAAATATAGCAATTACTCTGCAATAATGCTGACATCGACAGCAGAAGATATGGCAGACAGAATCTCCTCAAGGTCATCCGCACTGAAAACGGCCGTAATACGCTTCCACTGCCAGCCTTCCCCGGAGACCACGTTCAGATTCTTCCCGAAATATTCAGACAATTCTTCCATAACCTCGGAGAGAGGCACGTCGTCATACACGAATCTTCCGGAAGCCCAGGCTGCAGGATTCGGGCATCGCCTCCTGACAATCTCCGGACCTTCGGAATCATTGCCCAGAACGGCTGACATCCCGGCAGTCAGGACCACCTGGCGCCCGAAATCCGGCAAAGCCCGACCGGAACGCGAGGTCCCTTTGCCACTTGCTCGTGAAAAGAGGACCTTGCCTCCCACAACATCCACGCTGACGACATTTTCATTGCGCTCCACCTGGAACTCGGTCCCGAGAACCTTGACCAGCCCCGGCCCGGCATCCACCCTGAAAGGAGCCGACTCATCCCTGTGAACCTCGAAATACACTTTTCCGTCAATATGGACCAGACGGGAATCCCTCGCCGGCTGCATCCTGAGCACCGCACCCGGAGCCAGGACAACTGAAGTGGAATCCCTGAGGATGAATGTCTGGGCGACGTCAATGGCCCTGTACTCCGTCCAATGGTAATAATGTACAGTCAACCCGACAACGAGGACTGCCACGGCCGCCGCGACTGAAAACAATCCGGCCAGCAACCTCTTCCTGCCGGAAGCCAATGTGGAAGCGCGACCCGGATTCAAGGTCTCCGGCTCCATTCCGGACAGCCTGCAGAAACGTTCATACGCCTTGGCCGCGTCAAACCTGCCGGCTTCGTAATATTTCATCACGAACGACAGAATCCTGTCTTCAATATTGCTCATAATCAGTCGGTTTTATCAGATTTACCCTTTCCCGAGACACATCGGAACTTCCATGAGATTCTTCCATACACGACACTTCCCGTCATATAATCATAAACCCCCGTATCCGCCTCGAGCACAAGCCTGTCGTCTTCGGTAAGGACTAACGAAGGTTTCTCGAAAACAACCTCGTCGTGTCCCCAATAGAAATTATTCATGTCCGGATTGAACTCTCCTGCGAGCACATCGAAATAGATATTCAGCCCGAAATCGCTCCAATAATAACTGGACCATGCACTGGTCCTGTCCGCACATATCCTGAACCTGATAACCCCGGCGTATCCTGATCCGGTCTGCATGTCAGCCTTGGCCTCCATCTCCCTCGTGCCGGTGAACGGGACGGAAAGCAGCTGGGGCATCAGGTCACGCCCTGCGACCCCGTCATTGTCAATATCCACCTCCGGCCCGTCCCAGCCCATGTCCTCTATGACATAAATTCCCACGACCCTGTCCAGGACAGCCCTGCTCGCATCGGACATGTCCTGCTTCCAGCTTTCCTCCCGGCAGGATACCGGCAGGAAAGTAATTCCAATCAACAATATCAAAATCTTTCTCATGGCGTCTGTCAATAATATAAACCATAGGCTTCGTCCGTCACTACATCCCTGAGGTTCACGACGAAATCCGAGCGGGACGAAATTCCCACGAAACCGCGGCCTCCCCTGACATTGGACGGATATGGCATCTCTTCGACGAGAAATGAATCCGAGAGTGATGAGTCCTCGAACTGCAAGTCATCGAGATACATATAGTTGTCCCGGTTCATCGAGACCAGACTAACTATTATCTTCCTCGACACTCTCATATAAATCTGCCCGGGACTGTAGAACCTCACCGGAACCGAAAGCTCGTACCTTGAGACCAGAAGAGAAAGCCTGCAGTTGCCGTTCCGGAACAATGCGTCGGTGAAAATATTATATTTATTGTCATAATAATTCTCCCCGCCTCCGAATATGTCCATACGTTTGTTCAGTACAGGCTCTTCGGAATTATCAAAAGATATGGAGCAATCCTGGTTTCCTATTTCTTCTCCAACAGAAGGAAATCCGTCAGGATCAGGCACTTCCAGAACCTCCACCACTGCACGTCCCTGCAGCCGCATCATCAGCCTGTAATAATTGTCCTCCCAGAGACGGTCGCTGACCGACACCCCGAGCTGGAGAAACCGTATCATATTGCCCTCCGTATTCCGCCTCAGGACAACTGCCGTATCCACGGAAGTGACAAGCGCCGGCATCGGGACAGTTTCCTTGATTTCCGCATGCAGGCCGTCGGCATCTATTTCAATTTTCACCTCATCCCCCGGATTGAACCTGGCCTTGAATATCATCTTGGATATCGTGGCGTAATATATGGAAGCTGCGTCCACAAGGGAATCGGTTCCTCCGGCAGGCTCCCCGTTGACAAAGCATTGAAGCCTTGCGGACTGTATCGTCTCGAACTCGCTCATCCGGAATCCGCCCTTTACTACTGACACCGTATGGAGACTGTCGGAAGAGTTCAGGAACCCGTTGGCGATGATAAATTTTTCATCGCTTCCGTCAAGCGTAATCATCTTCTCGCAGGAAACGGGAAGGAGCGCAATCAGCACAATTGTCAATATTTTATGCAAATGTCTCATGATATCAGAAATTGAAAGTATAGCTGAATGACGGAAGAAGAAGAAGGAACGACCTCACTGACAATGCCAGCCGCGTATCCTCCTTGCCGTCTTCATCCCTGTGATAAGTCCTGTCTGTCACCACCCAGTCCGGATTTCTCGCGCCATAGGCATTGCAAAGGCTCACATTCCACACATTCTCACCCCGTTTGGTCTTCTTGTGGATGTTCATGCTCAGGTCCAGGCGGTGTGACGGAGGAAGATGATAATTGTTTCTCGACGGAATATATGGGACGATATCCCCGAACCCGCTCTTGTCATCCATGACGATGGTCCATCCCTCCGGCACCGTCATCCAGTGTCCTGAATCCAATCTCCATACAGCGGAAAGGTCAATCCGCTTCCCTATCCGCTGGTTGACATCCACGCAGAGATTGTGACGGCGGTCATACACGAAAGGGAACCTCCTGCCGTTGTTGATGCTTCCGTCCCGGAATATCCTGTCGGACTTGGACAATGTATATGAGACGGCGCCTGTCGTGCGCCCCACGGTCTTCCTGACATATAGTTCCGCTCCGTACGAGCGCCCCTCTCCCACCGCCACATTGGTCTCCCAGCCCGAAGATGACGTGAAGGCCCGCTTGCCGTCCAGATACTCAAGGACATTGTCCAGCTTCTTCCAATAAAGCTCGAGCGAGAACTCCCAGCCTTCCAGACCTCCGTAATATCCTCCTGCCGAGACAATCCGGGACTTCACGGGAGGAATCTTTCCGGTAATCGGCACCCACAGGTCGGAAGGCAGGCTGAGATTGCCTGAAGCTAACTGGTGGACATATTGCGACATCCTCGAATAAGCGGTCTTCACGGCCCATCCCCTGCCGAACGAGGCCTTGAAAGACAATCTCGGTTCCGGGCAGAAATACACCTTGCGGCCCGTATGGAAAAGGCTCAGTCGCAAGCCCGGATTGAGGGAAAAATGTTCGCCAAGGGTAATGTCGTCCTCGGCATAGAAAGAGAGTTCGTCTCCCCATGACCTGTTGGAAACGTCGCTCCGCATGGTGGTGTCCATCACGACATCATTGTTCTTGATCATCTGGCCGGATCTTTCCGTCTCTGGGTTGAAGGCATGTCGGACATACTCCGCACCGAATTTCACAAGATGCTCTCTCACAGGAACATACTCAAAGTCAGCCCTCGCTCCGATGTCGAGAATGCCGGAGAAGAAGCCATACTCCATTTTGTCCTGGGTCTCCGCTTCCGCATCTTTTTCCCAATAAGAGGAAACGGTCTCTACATTCATCCTGTATCTGTTCACATAAGCCGAGGCATCGAGGAAGAGATTCCCGTTGAAAACATGGTTCCAACGCAGCACCCCTACGGTATTGCCCCAGTTCATCCTGATTTTGGACATGTCGTCGGTCAGCCTTTCATACGGCTCATAATCCGGGCCGTAATACCTGGTGCTGCGTTTGTCGGACTCAGAGTACCTGAAATAATCCCGGCCCATGTAGAACCCCGCAGAGATGCGGTCCGAGTCGGAAATCCGGTGAGCAATCTTGGCATTGATGTCATAAAACGCATAATTGGCCGGACTGCCGAGCAATCTGGCCAAAGGGTCTAGGAGAAAAGTATGCATTCCCCTGGCACTCAGGGAATATGTAGTCCTCGGACTCCCGATCGGGCCTTCGAAATGCAGTTTCTCGGAGAGCAGCCCGGCACTCACCGAGCCGTGGAATCCGTTGGCATTGCCGTCATTGGTCCTTACATCCAGGACGCTGGAGGCCCGGCCTCCGTAACGTGCAGGGAAAGAGCCCTTGTAGAGCGTGGCCTTCTTCACCGACTCGGGAGTAAAAACTGAAAAGAGCCCGAGGAGGTGGCTGACATTGTACAGGGATATGCCGTCTATCAGCATCAGGTTCTCATCCGCCCCTCCTCCACGAACGTAAATGCCTGAGAATCCGTTCATTCCTCCCTGGACTCCTGGCATCATCTGGACAGTTTTGAGAAGGTCCGCCTCCCCAAGGACTGCGGGAGTGTTGCCAATCATGCTGCCCGGAATCTCGATGGCTCCCATATATGTGGACGATATTCCGGCATCCTTCCGGGCTACAACCCTGGAGGCCTCGATTGACACGGACTGGGACAATACTACGTTCACCACTGTATCTTTACGGATATCAATCACTTCCGTCACGGGCTCGCAGCCAAGGTAAGAGTAAGTCAGGACATTCTTCCCTGCCGGAACAGTCAGGGTGTAGTATCCGAAATTGTTGGTCACCGCTCCTGCATCCCCGTCCGAGGCCCCTGCCCCGATCAGGGTCTCGCCCGATGCCGAGTCAGTTATGTATCCGCTCACGGTGAAACGGTCCCGGGAAGTCCGGGACGATGCATTTCCTGTCGCCTGCTTCTTCAGCACGACATAGCGCTTCTGGAGTTTCCAGACTATGCCTGTTCCCTCGAACAGTTGCCTGAGAGCCTCTTCGAGAGTATCCGCATGGAACTCACGGGCAACACGGCCGAGAATCGGCCCGATGGAGGAGTCATACACGAAACTGACCCCGTATGCTTCCGCAAGTTCATCCATCACCTGCCTGACAGTCAGCGTATCCTCTGTGGACAGTACCGGCTCCGGACGGGAAATTCCCACAGCCGAAGCCTTCATGCCATCTCCGGGGAGAACAGCCGCAAGCAGCATTATTGTCAACAAAAATCCGTTTAACATTTCCAATAGTTTTTCAAGGCGGACCCGTTCCGGGAATCATTCCGCAAATATATGACGTATTGTCCGGACAATGTACCATCGGAAGCGTGAAATATTTTGAATTTGAAAAGATTGAAAACATTTTATATAACCGGATATTTTATTATTTTTGCAATTCCTCTTGGAAGATAAAACTACATATTATGAAGCATTTTACACTGCCAAAAGAAGGCGGTCTGATAGAAAAGGGGATTCCTTCCGACATTCTCCACGGCTTCGAGAGAATCAGGACGGAAATCTACGACCAGTCTTCATCCGCCAGCGACAAAATCGCTGACATCATCGTGGAAGCCATAAATTCCTGTACCGGAAGAAACTTCAAGCTCGGACTTTCCACAGGAACATCTCCGGTATCACTCTACAACAGGCTCAGAAGGAAATATGAGGAGGGCAAGGTTTCCTTCGCCAATGTGGAAATTTACTCGATTGACGAGTACTATCCATATGGCAAGGGAGACCCTCAGAGCAGAAACAGCATCCTTCACACCTATCTGCTCAACTATGTGGACATCAAGGAGGAGAATATCCATGTTCCGGACGGCAGCGTAAATGAGGATGAGGTTTCAGCCTATTGCGAAAAATTCGACAGGGAGTTCCGCGGACTCGACCTGCTTGTGATGGGAATGGGAGAGCAGGGGCAGATCGGATTCAATGAGGCAGGCACATCCCCCAAGAGCAGGACACGTACCGTACTCCTTTCATACAAATCAAGGAAACGCCAGGGCAGATTCTTCAACGGGGATTTCAAGCACACCCCTTCCACTGCGATAACTGTCGGAATCGACACAATCATGAGCGCGAAGAAGATTATCCTGATGGCATGGGGAGAGGACAAGGCCGTGGCAGTACGGAACGTGACCGAGTGCAAACCGGATTCGGACTGGCCGGCATCATTCCTCCAGGCTCATCACGACATCGTATGCTTCACGGACGAGACTGCCGCATCGCTTCTGACCAGAGTAGTGTCACCTTGGATGGTGGGGCCATGCGACTGGACCAGGAAATTCATCAGGAAAGCCGTGGTATGGCTCTGCCAGGAAGTGCACAAGCCTATATTGAAGCTCACCCAGAAAGACTATCTCGAGCATTCGCTCGGAGAACTGCTTGACAAATTCGGACCTTACGACAAGATCAACATAGAGGTGTTCAACGACCTCCAGCACACCATAACCGGATGGCCGGGAGGAAAACCGGATGCAGACGACAGCCAGCGTCCTGTTTCAGCCCTGCCTTATCCGAAGACCGTGCTGATATTCTCCCCTCACCCGGATGACGACGTGATTTCAATGGGAGGAACCTTCATCCGTCTCGTGCATCAGGGACACAACGTCCATGTGGCCTACGAGACTTCCGGAGACCTTGCCGTGCATGATGACGTCGTTCTCCAACACATGGATGCCGTACACCAGCTGGGCTATGCTGACGATTTCGAAAGAGTGAAGAAGATCATAGAGTCCAAGAAGCCGGGCGAGCCTGAGCCTAAGGAACTGCTTGCGCTCAAGGGGGCAATCCGCCGCAGTGAGGCAAGAGGCGCCGACCGTTCGTTCGGCCTGAACGACAATACCAATGTGCATTTCCTCGACCTGCCGTTCTACGAGTCCGGCGGAGTCAAGAAGATGCCTCGCAGCCAGGCGGATTTGGACATCATCAAGGCTCTCCTCAAGAAGCTCCGTCCTGACCAGGTATTCATGGCAGGTGACCTTGCCGATCCTCACGGAACTCACAGAGTATGCACCGAGGCTGCGCTCGAGGCCATCGAACAGCTGAAGGAGGAAGGAGAAAGCTGGTTGGAGAACACACATATCTGGCTCTACAGGGGAGCTTGGATGGAGTGGGAAATCGGCCGCGTGGACATGGCCGTACCTCTCAGCCCGGACGAAGTGGTGGAGAAGCGTCACGCCATCTTCCGTCACTTGTCCCAGAAAGACATAGTTCCGTTCCCGGGAGACGACCCGCGCGAATTCTGGCAGAGGGCCGAGGACCGCACACAGAACACGGCCCGCATTTACGACGAACTCGGTATGGCCGAGTACCAGGCTATTGAAGTATTCCTTAAACTTTGTTAATACACATGAAAGTCATTATCAGAAACGACAGCAAGGGCGCATCAGTATGGGCTGCGCACTACATCGCCCGCAAGATCAACGAGAAGGCGGCTGTCAGCGACAAACCGTTCGTTATCGGTCTCTGCACCGGTTCCACCCCTATCGAGACTTACGAGGAACTCATCAGAATGGTGAAGGCCGGCGAAGTTTCCTTCAAGAACGTGATATCGTTCAATATGGACGAATATGTGGGACTCCCGGTAGAGCATCCGGAGAGCTACCACTCCTTCATGTACAAATATCTTTTCAACCACATCGACGAGCCGGAGGAGAACATCCACATCCTGAACGGCAACGCTCCTGACCTCAAGGCCGAGTGCGAGAACTACGAGAAAGCCATCGTGGAGGCAGGCGGAATCGACCTGTTCTTCGGCGGCATCGGAGAGGACGGACACATCGCGTTCAACGAGCCGTTCTCATCTCTCCAGTCCAGGACAAGGGTGATGACACTCACCTATGACACAAGGGTGGTCAACTCCCGTTTCTTCGACAACGACGTGAACAAGGTTCCGAAGCAGGCGCTCAGCGTCGGCGTGGCTACGGTTCTCAGCGCACAGGAAGTCCTGATTCTCGCTCTCGGCAGCAAGAAGGCACGCGCAGTGGCCGAGTCCATCGAGGGACCTTACTCCCACTACTGCACTGTATCCTCACTCCAGGCTCATCCTGCAGGCATCATCGTATGCGACGACCTTGCAGCCGGCGAGCTGAAAGTGAACTCATACCGCTATTTCAAGGCAGTCGAGGAGGCTGAAGGCGAATAAGAGGTACTGAAACTGAAACAGATCCGGGCGGAGTAACTTCGATTGAAGACCTCCGCCCGGTGATTTTTTGTGGAGAATACGAGAGTCGAACTCGTGACCTCTTGCATGCCATGCAAGCGCTCTAGCCAACTGAGCTAATTCCCCTTCGCAGTCATTTCTGCAAATATAATGATAATTTCCGTATTTAGCAAGAAGACCGCCCCGGGATGGGGACGGTCTTCAGGGAGTTATGTGTCAAATCCTTTATTTTGCAAGATATATGTCAATTGAACCCATATATACTGCATAACCGGAAGGATTCTCTATTTTGATGTAAGAATAGTCGCCTGCAGAAAGGTCATAAACTGACCCAGTCTCATCACTTGAAGTTAGTGCAACCTCAGTTGTAGGATTGGCAGCAGAACCGGCATACAATTTCAAATTGTCAGGATACCAGGTCTTGCCATCCTGAACATTGAGTTTGATTGACTTGATCTTTCCAAAGGCTGTACTATTGTAGATGTAGCTTCCGCCCTTCTTCATCTGGATACCGTTGCCGAAATTCGCAACATTGTAGATGGCAAGGCCATAATCTCCAGCTGTTACAGCGGTCTCCTCTGTAGGATAAGCTGTAGGAAGGAATGAATCAGTGAATGTTATGTCTGCAGCAGGATTCACCGGCTCATCGCCACCCGCTTCACCAGCCTCATGGCTTACATAGAAGCAGCCGGCAGCCTCGATGAGGCCCTTGTAGGAAGTCTTGTAGGCAACGATGGTGAGGTTGTCACCTTCCTTGACTCCGAGTTCACCGAATTTGCCCTTTGCGCCGCCCCAACCGGCAACAACGCCATAGACATAAACTTCTGTGGTGCCGTCAGTGAGAGCGAAATTGCCATAAGCATCAAGATCCCACTTCGTGCCTTCCTCGGTGCTCTGGGCAACCTTGCCGCTGATTCTGTACCAAGCCTCCTTGTTGTCCTCGAGAGCCTTGAAACCGGCAAGATCAATATCCTGGACATCAATGCGGTTCTCAACAGTGACATTCGCCATCTGAGGAGCCTCCTTGTATGAAGTCTTAGGGCCGACAACGGTGATGATGTCGCCTTCCTCCACTCCGCTTGCTGCGAAATCGTTGGTACCATATACATAAACCTCACCGGTGTAGTCCCTGATGTAGAGGTTGCCGTATTTGGTATTGGCTACCTTGCTGACGTAACCGGTAATCCTGTACTGGGTATCTCCGTCAGCAGCAGCATTGATCTCAGCAGCAGTGGCTTCAATGATAGCGCCTTTCTGGGAAAGGCTGGTAACGGCTGTATATGTCTTTCCACCCTTGCTGGTGAGGAAAGTAAGGTCAGTCTTGCGGTCTCCGCCCTCGTTGGATGCAGCGTTGAACACTACAGTGGCAGCTGTGCCGGAGATATTGATTGAAGAAACTGAAAGCCAAGGTTTTGCAGACTCAGGAATCTCTACGCTCACGCCATCTCCCTTCACTGTGAGGGATACGGTGAACTCACCGCCCTCGATAGGCAGGGTAGCATCTTCCGGAGATACTTCCTCGACCTTGATGAGGGATTTCTCGATATTGATCACGGTAACGTCAACGAGCTCGACAGTAGAACCGTAAGTGGTCCTAGGTCCCTCGACGGTGACGATATCACCAACCTCGATGCCAAGGCTAAGGAAGTTCTTTGCAGCACCGTTGGCATCAAGAGTACCGTAGATGTAAACGGATCCTGTCTCGTCGGTAAGATACCAGTTGCCGTATTCGGTATTTGCGATGGCAGTACAGGTCCCCTTTGCACGGTACTGTTTGCTGTCCTGGCCTGCGATAATCTCAGCACAAGTAGAGATTGGCAGTTCAACCTTCTCGGCCATTTGGAGAACCGTGATGAGTTGTGTAGCTCCGTCACAGGTAAGATGAAGTACGGACTCGTTGGTCTCGGTAGCTGCAGGAGCGGAGAATTTAATCACGGATTTTCCCTTGGAACCGCTTGCCGGGTCAACGCTGAGCCATGAAGGGACATCCTCGATAGCCCATGATGAGGTAGCATTGACAGTTACCTCCACGGTGCCGCCCTCAACAGGAATGGCAACGTAGGACTGCGAGACCTTTACCTGGTCAAGCTGTGCGATTTCATCGTCCTCGCAGGCTGTCACGAACGCGGCTGCCGCAAGAAGTGATGTAAGTAAATATTTGAGTTTCATAAAAGTCCTCGCATTAATTAATTAAACATATATTTGAGACCGATTGAAGCATACCAGCACTGTCCGATGGCGTGATTGTACTTCCATGTCTCTGTATTGGCGCTGACGGCAGACGGGGTAGAGAATGTTGCATATCCCTCTGCATCAACTCCCTCATACTTGAGGATGCGTCCGTCACCGAGACTTGAGTTCATGTACTTGCTTACTCCCCACTTCGAGTTGAAGAGGTTCATGAGATTCTTGATGTCAAAGCTGAGCTGGAGGGTATTGGTAGTCTTACCGATCTTTACGCGGAAATCGTGCTTGTAGCTGAAGTCAACCCTGTGAACCCAAGGAGAATAAACGCTGTATGCCTCTGCATACTCGCCCTGATGCTTGCTGAGATATTTGTCGTTGTGGACAAATCCCATGAAGCGGTCACGGTCGTTGTCGGAAACGAAGCGGAAATCACCGTTCGCAACCTCCTTGTCGGTCGGGATATAGATGGAATCATAGTTGTAACCGTCACCGTTCATGTCGTTCACGGTCATGTAAGAGTAGTTGTAGCCGCCTCTCCAGGTCTCATAGATGAGGCTGAAGTGGTTGCCGCACTTGTCATGATGTGTAACGGCAGCGATGAAACGGTCCGGAGTAACGTTCTGGGAGTTGTGCAGGCCAGGATCGTTAGGTCCGTTGACGGTAGCCATGTAGTTGAGCACTGAAGAAGCGTTGGAACCAGGCATGCTGGTGAGCTCCTTGCTTGCAGTGTGGGTGTAGGCAGCCATGATGCTCAGGCCGTCCACCGGACGCATGTTGAGCTGTACGCTTGCTGACCAGCCGTAACCCTTGCGGGTGTTCTCAAGCATATATGCGCTCGGCATGTTCTTGGTCTCGAATACAGGATTGCCTGCTTCGTCAACTACCGGAGAGCCGTCCTTGTTGAACTTCTGCTTCTCATAGGTATATTTGAATTCCTGATAGATAGGACGGTTGTCAGCTCCGTTGAGCCTGGTGAATCCATCGGTAGGAATCACGCTCCAGTCGCTCATGCATACTGCGTTGACGGTCTTGTTGAAGATACCCTCTGCAGAGATGGAGAACGGGAACGATGTAGGGAAGTTGTAGTCAAATGCGAGAGAGGTCTTCCAAACCTGAGGCATCTTGAACTTCGGATCTACGGCAGCGATTGAAGAAGGGATGGAACCCTTGTCAGGAGTGATGGTCATAGGATATCCGAGGGACTCGAGCTTGGCGAGGAGTTCCTTGCGGTTGAGAACACCGCCTGCGAACTCGTTCATATCCACTGAATCGCCTTTAGGACCGATCTGGGCCTGATACTGAACCATACCGCCGTTTGAAGGCATGTTGGTGAAGAACACGAGAGGGAGACGGCCTGAGAAGAGACCGGTACCTCCGCGCATAGTTAGGCTCTTGTTTCCGATGACATCCCAGTTGAATCCGATACGAGGTGAAACGGTCACCTTGGCTGTAGGCCATTTGCCGGTATCGATATGCCTTCCTGCATAGTCAAGGTCATAGATGGCCTGGTTGGTCATGAGGTCCTTGTTGCTGTAGAAAATGCCGTCCAGACGGAGGCCGTAGCTGAGCTTGAACCTGTCGCTTACAGTCCAGTCATCCTGGGCATAGATGCCAGGCTTGTGATAACGAACGCGGGCAGCAGGGCTTTCCTCTCCGTTGTATCCGTAGGTGAGGCAGACAACCTCAGGAGCTGCTCCGTTGAAGAAGTCGTCGAGGCTCTTGTAACGGTAGTAGCCGGTTCCGTTCCTCATATACATATTGTCGGCCATCTGATACTCGTAGCTTGCACCGGCGAGAATCTTGTGGTTGCCGAAATACATTGTCAGGTCATCCTTGGCGGTAACGACGTTGTTGTGTACACCGTTGTGCCAGGTGAAGAGCTCGTATCCGAGGGAAATATAAGGGAGTACGGTGGAACCGTCATCATTGCGGATGTCGATGAACGGGAAATCCGAAGAGTTGGATCCGCGAACGTCGTCGAGCTTGGAGAATGTAGCCAGGAACTGGTTGGAAATCTTGTCGCTGATGCGGCTGTTCAGGTCGACTGACACGGTATGCACGAGATTGTCCATTGAATACATGGAGTTTGCATAGGACATCGAATACTTTGACATACGTGCATAAGCAGAACGTGTACCTGCGTCCATAGAGGATGCGTTAGGTGCTGTCCAGCCTGAGTTCTTGGTATAGTTGTAACGCAGGGCGAGACGGTTGTTGCTGTTGATGTTCCAGTCGAGACGGGCAAGAATCTTCCTGTTGCTCTCGTCTGCAGGGAACGATGTCCACGAACCTGTGTCATATCCGTATTTTTCCTTCACGAACTTGGAGACCTTCTCGAGATCTTCGAGGGTTGTGCGTGAAATATTCTTGTCTTCGTCCATGATTCCGTCCTCAGAACCTCTCCAGCGGTTCGCCACTGTAGGGGTCTTCTCATACTCGTAGTTCACGAAGAAGAAGAGCTTGTTCTTGATGATAGGTCCGCCGAGGGTGAATCCGTAGATGGTGTTGCGGTCCTTGTCACGGGCACCTGAGAGAGTCTCTCCGTCAACGGTGTCACCGCGCATATACTCATTCTTGTGATATATGTATGCACTTCCCTTGAACGTGTTGGTTCCGGACTTCGTGATGGCATTCACACCACCGCCGATGAAGTTGGTCTGACGAACGTCATAAGGAGAGATAACCACCTGCATTTCCTCGAGGGCGTCGATGGAAATAGGGTTGCCGCCTCCAGGGAGGTTGTCACTGAGACCGAAGTTGTTGTTGAAGTTCGCTCCGTCGACAGTGAAGTTGGCGGTACGTCCGTCAGCACCTGCGAAGGTCATTCCGTTTCCACCGTAAGGGGAAAGCCTGGTGACGTCGGAGATGGACCTGTTGACAGTAGGAACAGAGGTAATCTGCTCATTGGAAATGTTGGTGGCAGCACCTGTTTTCTCACTGCTGAACTTTGATTTAGCGGTACCGATGACTACGACCTCCTCAAGGAATTCCGTGGACTCTTTGAGGACAGCGTCAAGTTTGTAGGCCTCAGCGAGCTGAATGGTCACGTCCTTGTAAACGACGCTGTTGTACCCTACAGAGGAAACTTCCACCTTGTACGGGCCGCCGGCACGCATACCGACGATGTTGTACTGGCCGTTTTCATTCACAACGGCTCCATAGACAGTTCCGGAAGGCTCGTGTGTCGCTACCACAGCAGCACCGAGAGCCGGCTGTCCTTTCTCATCGGTGATACGTCCACTGAGAGAGGACGTGGTCACCTGTGCATAGGCTAACGTACCTGCCAGCATCGCGATGCCGGCAAGAATTAGATGCTTAAATGAATAATTCATAAAAGTGATTATTAAAGTTTATTGCGCAAAGTTAGGTGATAAGTTAGAATTTTGAAAGCCTAAAACAATTAAACTTCACATATTTCCGTGAAATTCGCTTTTCGGTGACAATTAAAACGTTGATTGCTTCAGATTATTTGCAGAATACGGAAAGTCGATGTATCTTTGTGCGCGGAATGTGGAGAGATTTGCCTGCTTGCAACCACGTTAAAAAATGCTAAAATGTTGACAACAGCCGCCGTACGGTGCGGCAACTTTTCATATCAATGTTTTGTGTTTTTGGACGTCTCCACTTCCGGGGGACGTTTTTTCGTGCCCGCCGAGGAAGGCGCGGGACGGAAGGCGCAATATTGGTAAAACATAATAAGACATTGACAATGAACTATTTATTCACATCAGAATCTGTTTCCGAAGGACATCCGGACAAGGTCGCTGACCAGATTTCGGACGCAGTCCTTGACGAATTCCTCCGCCAGGACAGTGAGTCCAAGGTGGCCTGCGAGACCTTCTGCAGCACCGGGCTCGTCGTAGTGGGAGGTGAAGTGAGGGCAGAACATGCCTATGTGGACATCCAGACGACCGTGAGGAATGTTATCAACGGCATAGGCTACAACAAGGCCGACTACATGTTCGACGGCAATTCCTGCGGCGTGCTCTCGGCGATTCACGAGCAGAGCGCGGACATTAACAGGGGCGTCGTACGTTCCGACCCGGAGGAACAGGGCGCCGGAGACCAGGGAATGATGTTCGGCTACGCCTGCAGGGACACCGAGGACTACATGCCGCTTCCGCTCGCCCTGTCACATCTCACGCTGAGGGTCCTGGCGGAAATCCGCAAGAAGACCCCTGACCTGATGCCATACCTCAGGCCTGACTCCAAGTCCCAGTTCACGGTCGAGTACGACAGCAACCACCGGCCGGTTCGCGTGCATACGATAGTGGTATCCACCCAGCATGACGAGTTCGTGGCCCCGTCTCTCGGCAACATGAGCTATGCCGATGCCGTGCGCCAATACGGACAGGAGCGCGTGGACAGGGAGATGCATGACAAGATAGAGAAGGATGTCAGGGAAATCCTGCTGCCGAAGGTCATTGCGGAACTTTCTGAAGAGACTGCAGCATTGTTCAAGGGGGATTTCATCCTCCACGTGAACCCTACGGGCAAATTCGTCATCGGAGGTCCTCACGGGGACACCGGCCTTACCGGAAGAAAAATCATCGTGGACACTTACGGAGGACGAGGTGCACATGGCGGCGGGGCATTCTCAGGCAAGGATCCTTCCAAGGTGGACAGGTCGGCAGCCTATGCCGCAAGATACATTGCCAAGAATCTCGTCGCAGCCGGAGTGGCAGACGAGGTGCTGGTCCAGCTCGCCTATGCAATCGGAGTGGCAAGGCCGGTCAGCATTTTCGTGAACACATACGGGACCGCGGCCTGCGATGCATCCGGGAAACAGTTCGACGACGCTTTCATAGCGGGGAAAGTCGGGGAGATTTTCGACCTCAGGCCTGCCGCAATCATTGAGAAATTCGGATTGAAGAACCCTATCTATGAGCCGACTGCATCCTACGGACATTTCGGAAGGAAGCCATACAGAAAAGCCGTGAAGGTCATCCGCGACGGCAAGGAGGTGGAGAAAGTGCTCCAGTTCTTCGGATGGGAACTGCTCGACAGCGTTGAGCTGGTGAAGAAAGCCTTCCGGGAGCAATAGCATTGCGCTGCATCCCGGCGGCAGAAATGCCGGTCTAGCCTACTCGCCCCGGGCCATCTCGCGCCTGAGGTCCTTTTCCTTGATGGACTGGCGCTTGTCATAGGCCTTCTTTCCCCGGGCAAGGGAAATCTGGAGCTTGGCATAGCCGTTATCCGCGATATAGAGCCTTACCGCAACAATGGTGTGGCCCTTTTCTTTTACTTTCTGCTGGAGATGACGCAGTTCCCTCTTCTGCAGCAGGAGCTTGCGGTCCCTCAGCGGAGCATGCTGGCCCCATGAACCCCAGGTGTACAGGGCAATGTTGATTCCGCGGACATAGAGCTGGCCGCCTTCGAAGAAGCAGAAGGCATCGGACATGGAAGCCCTGCCGGCACGGATTGACTTTATCTCCGTCCCGACCAGGACAATGCCTGCCTGATATGTCTCGAGGAACTCGTAATCGAAAGAAGCCCTCTTGTTGTTCACCTGAACTCTGCTCTTCGCCTTCGACATGATATAGAATATTGATTCTGCAAATTTACATAAAAAACTCAACACTCCGTCCAATGAATCCGGATGCCCTTGCGCTCCATTCCGCGGAACCAGGTCATCTGGCGCTTGGCGAACTGATGTATTGCATTGCCCAGCAAGGTTTTCATCTCGTCAAGAGAAATTATTCCCAGCACGTGCTGGGTGACGAATTTGTATTCCAGACCATAATACATGAGGTCTCCGGCAGGCACTCCTCCGGCAATCAGCCCCTTCACCTCGTCAATCATTCCCTCCCTGATGCGGGCCTCGAGCCTTGCGTCAATCCTCCTGTTGCGCTCCTCCCGGCTTACCAGCGTACCGATATAATAAGTCTTCTTGGGCAGGAAACTCGTGCGCGTCACCGGATGAGTCTGTTGATACAGAGCGATTTCTATGGCCCTGACAGCGCGTTTCTTGGTATCTATGTCAGTGGTGTTGTGAAGCTGTTTCAATGAAGAAAGCATCGCCGTCAGCTCTTCCATGCTCTTTTCCTCCAGCTCCGCACGCAACTCCGGATTCTGGGGAACGTCCGGGAGTTCATAACCGCAGGTAGCCGCCTCGAGATAGAGTCCGGACCCGCCGCAGAGAACCGGTATCCCGCCTCTTTCGACAATATCCTTGTACGCCTCCTCGAAGGCCTTCTGATACTGGTAAAGGTCGAACTTCGTCCCGGCATCCACAATATCTATGAGATGGTAAGGAATCTCCTCATATTCAGACAGATCCTTGCCGGTACCGATATCCATTCCGCGATAAACCTGACGGGAGTCCCCGGACAGTATTTCCGCCCCGGCACGGCCGGTGTCCTCTCCGGCGGAAAGATTCAGGGAGCGCAGCCGGTTGAGTTCCCTTGCCAGCCTCACTGCATATTTAGTCTTGCCGGAAGCCGTAGGCCCCAGCACGCATATCAGGTCAATCTCCCCGTCTTCGTACATCCGCAGCAATTCTTCCGGCCTCACGGTCTCAGGCTCGGGAAGGTCGGCGATATAGGTATTTCCGTATGGATTCTTCTCCGGCATATCCGTCAGAACTGATGTCCGGGAAGGAAACGAGGAGCCTCGGCCGCACGCCAGAAAGCGGCGTCGAAATCCGGGTACACGAAATTCCCTTCCCTGTCAATGGTGAATGCTATATAATTGATTTTGAATCCCTGACGCAGGAAATTCTTCTCATAGAATGTCTGAACTTCGAACAGCGCGTCCACGGCAGAGTCTCCGCAGACTGATGAATATTCGGATGAATGCAGTGACTTCCTTCCGGCCTCGTCTGCAAGCGAATACAAGTCTGACGTACATGCAAGAACCTTAAGGCCGTTTGCCGAGCAGACCGCCTTCGTATATTCATGGAGGAATGTGCTGTCCGTCTTGAGATGGATCACGCCGCCGGGACGGAGGAAACGCCTGTAACGCTCGAGGAACATCGGACTGGTGAGCCTGCTATTCTCGCTCTTCATCTGCGGGTCCGAGAACGTCAGCCATATCTCCGAGACCTCGCCCGGTGCGAAGAATGCCTCCACGAACTCTATCCTCGTCCTCAGGAATGCGGCATTCTCCAAATGGTTTTCAGAAACGTACTTGGCTCCTTTCCACATCCTTGCGCCCTTGATGTCCACCCCGACATAATTCATGTCCGGATTGCGCTCCGCCAAGTCCACGGTGTATTCTCCCTTGCCGCAGCCGAGTTCGAGAACCACCGGGCATTCCCTCCCGTGGAACATGAATTCGTTCCAATGGCCTTTCACCGGATGGTCCTTGAGCCTGAGCGGGCAATGCGAAAAGCCGGTCCCGTCCCCTGCCTCACGCTCCAGAACCTCGGACGAATCCGGCTGGAGAAGACAGGAGAACGTTTCGTTCTCGCTGAATTTTTTCAGTTTTCCATGTCCCATTGTTCCTTGGTAATTTTAAGTCCGGCCCCGGTGATGCCATATTTGGACACCGAATCCTCCGGGACGGTGAGATATAATTTCCAGATTCCGTTCTCCACAGGCCTGAGCCCTCTCCGATATGCAGACGACACATTCTTGCCGAAATGTGAGTAACTGCTTACGCGGCCTGCCAGGAGTACGTTCTCTTCATACACGGTCTTGCCGGGAGCCTCCCACATCAGATTCAAGGGCAGGGAGGTAAAACCGGAGAATACCTCATCCCTGCACGTAAATGCGGAATAAATATCTATGGAATAGACACTTGAGGAGTCGCTCATATCCACTTCGAATACATAACGTCCGCAGCAGTCCCTCCCGGAATTGCGGACGAACTTCTCCATGGACGGTGGTTCTGCACAGGATGCCATGAACAAGGACGCCACTGCCGGAACAATCCGCAGCAGCATCACGTGCAAGAAGCCTGTGACACGATTATTCATTCCCTTTATTGACATTCTGCCGGCGTCGGCGGGCATTGTTGTCCCTGGACTGACGCGGGGCGTTTCCCTCACGACGGGCCTCTCCTTTCGGATTGTCAGCATCCCTCTTCCTGTCCTGAGCCTGTTTCTGATGGCCTTTGCCTCCACGGCGTTTCTGCTTCTTTGGCGTATCAAACCTCGTGATGCTGTCATCGCCCACCGCAGTCACGAACTCAGGGATTTCCGGCTCCGGCTCGGTCCTGAGAGACTCAGGTTTCTGGCCGTTCCTGTTCATCTTGATGATTTCCCTGACCTCAGCAGCATCGAGCGGATATACATTGGCGAGAGAGCCTTTCTCATAAGAGAAATACATGATTCCGCGGAGAATGTCCGTCTTTACGAGATATGCGAGACCATCCTGGAAATCAAGAGGTTCCGATACCTTTGGAATCCTGGACTGGGCATCTAAATAGGTGGCTACCTCATAGTTCAGGCAACATTTCAGCTTCCCGCACTGCCCCGCAAGCTTCTGAGGATTCAGCGAGAGATCCTGGCAGCGTGCTGCCGCCGTGGTGATGGACTTGAAGTTGGTGATATAGTTGGCACAGCACAATTCCCTGCCGCAGACTCCGAGACCGCCGATGAGACCGGCCTCCTGACGGGCGCCTATCTGCTTCATTTCTATACGGATACGGAATTCCTCGGCAAACACCTTGATTAGCTGGCGGAAATCCACCCTGCCGTCCGCAATGTAATAGAAAATGGCCTTGGTGCCGTCTCCCTGGAACTCCACGTCACCGATTTTCATGTCGAGTCCGAGTTCCACGGCTATCTGGCGAGCCCTGATCATCGTCTCCTGTTCACGGGCGATTGCCTCCTGCCATTTCTCCACGTCGAGAGGCTTGGCCTTGCGGTAGATCTTCCTGAACTCCGTTGTCTCAGGATCAATGCCCTTGCAGCGCATCTGTCTTCCGACAAGCGGTCCCTCGAGGGTCACTATGCCCAGGTCGTGGCCGCTCTGCGCCTCTACAATCACCAGGTCCCCCATCTTCACGCTCTGTCCTGAAGCATTGATATAGAACCCTTTGCGGGTATTCTTGAAGCGGACTTCGAAATAATCCGCATACTGTCTCTGGGTGACACCCTGCAGCCAGTTGTAATCCTCGAGCTTGCAGCAGCCCCTCCTGTATGTACAGTTCAGCTCATCATCCGCCCCGCGGGTGACAGTACATCCGCGGTTGCAGTCGAACTGAATATTCTCATTATTATCCATAAAACCTATATATATAAATTCTTCACCTCACGCTGACAAACAGCCGGTCCACCAGGTTGGTGAATACTATTTTCTGATTGACATTCCTAACAATCATATTGTAGGCCTTGCTGAAAGCCGACGACGCGCGAGCGCAGAACTCGTCCCCGCACCCAGCAGCCGCCTCCTTGTAAAAGGCCATCTCGTCAGGTCTGATTCCGGACAGCCGTACCATACCCGACTTGAGCATATATATCTTTCTGATACAATCACCTGCAAATTTACAAAAAGCTTTTTGTTTCTCACGCGAATCCAGTGCGGACATCTCGTCCGCGCATTCGAGAACCGCTGAAAGGTCACGTGAAAGCAGCCCGTCCATCAGCGAGGTGAACATATCCATCATCAGCACATTGCCGTCTTTCTCCGACAGACTGCGCAGAGCCTCTCCTACACTTCCGGAAGCGAATTCCGCAGCATAGGCGGCAGCTTCCCCGTCAACACCTGCCAGGCCGGGCAGCGCAGCAGCAATTTCCTCTTTCGTCGCCGGAAGCACCCTAATCAGCTGGCAGCGAGAGGAAATCGTCTTGAGCACCCTCTCCGGAGAATGCGTTATGAACATGAACAACGTTTTCTCGGACGGCTCCTCCACTATCTTCAGCAGGCGGTTCGCCGCCTCGGTCTGCATCTTCTCCGGAAGCCATATTATCACGGCCCTGTATCCTTCTGAAAATGAAGACAATGACAAGGCATTCAATATATTCTTGGCCTCCGCCACTGCGATATTGGAAGCCTTCTTCTCTATCCCGAGAGCCTCATACAGCTCGTTCTCCATGAAATATGGATTCCTCGCGAAAAGTTCGCGCCACTGCGTCAGGAAATTGTCCGAAGTCACTTTCTCTCCCGCGACCGGAAATACGAAATGAATGTCGGGATGGATGAGCTTGGAAATCTGGTTGCACACCGGACAGATGCCGCACGAATCCCTGTCACCGGAAGACTTGCAGTTCAGATACTGAAGAAATGCGACCGCCAACGCAAGTGCACCGCAGCCTTCATTCTCATGGAAAATCATGGCATGGGGAACCCGGCCGCTGTCAGCCATCCTGACCAGAGCCTTCTTCACATCAGCATTCCCTATGACATCCCCGAACTTCACGACTTTCTCTCCCCTACGAAATCAGCTATCTCACAGAGCATTTCAATATCTTTTCCGGTGCCGAGAGCCCGCAGGAATATCTTGGCATTGTCCACATACTCCTGCAGTCTCGCACGTGCATAGTCAATGCCTCCGTTCGTTTTCACGAAGTCAATTATTCCGTCACGGCACTTCGCAACAGCATCCGCATCAATCAGTTTACGGCGGACAGAATCGGCAGTCTCCTTGTTCACCGAAGCAAGGGCCCCGAGCAGCGGGAGAGTTATCTTCCCTTCCAGGATATCCATGCCCACCGGCTTGCCCATGGCCTGTCCTCCGTCATAATCCAATATATCGTCCTGTATCTGGAAAGCGATTCCCAGACTGCGTGCATAATTCTTGACAGCCTTCATCTTCTCCGGAGAAGCTCCGACAGATATTGCTGCGGAAATGGTTGCCGCTTCGAAAAGAGATGCTGTCTTGCTGAATATAATCCTGTAATAATCAGGCTCTTTCGTATCACCCGAAGCCGCCTTCTGGAGCTGCAGCATCTCGCCTTCCGCAAGGTCCGAAAGAGTCTTGGCGAAAAGGCGGATGACCCGGGAGGAAGAGTTGCCTGACTGAAGAATGCAATTCATTGCCTTCACCAGCCAGTAATCTCCGAGCAGGACCGAAGCACGTCCTCCGAGAAGAGACATCACGGTAGGGTTTCCGCGCCGCTGGCAACTGCCGTCCGCCACGTCATCATGAAGAAGGGTTGCATTGTGCAGAAGCTCGGAAGCTGCGGCATAACGGATGGTGTCCTCAGTGACGAAACCTCCTGAACACGCCCTTGCAATGAGCAGGGAAAGAACAGGCCGGAGCTGTTTCCCGGAATGTTCCAGCAATGACATGTTCGTCCTGTTCAGAAGTCCGATATCAGAAGCCAGGGAATCCCGGATAACCGTGTTCACACGTTCCAGGTCAGCCTTGAGATAATCTTTTATGCCGCTGTAATCCATATCAAATAAATTCAACAAGTTCACCTACCGTGGCAGGGAAGGATATCAATCCCCTCGAGCCGGCATCAAGCATGCCGGTAGAGACATAATAATCAAGAAGTTCAATGAATTTGTCATAGAATCCTCCGATGTTCAGGGCATATATCCTGCCGGAATATTTACCGAGCTTGGCCAGGGTCAGAGTCTCCACGAGTTCGTCCAGAGTGCCGATGCCGCCCGGCAGGGCCACCGCCACTGACGTGCCCTCACGCATCTTCTCCTTGCGTTCCGACATGGTGTCAGTCCACACAAGGGTCGTAAGGCGGGGATACGTATATTCCTCCATGAATCTCGGAAGTATGCCCACATGCTTTCCCCCGCATTTCTCGACCGCCTCTGAAACCACGCCCATGGTACCTTTCACCGTACCGCCGGAAACTATCGTATAACCCTTCGCGCAGGCAGCGCGGACAAATTCAGCGGCAGCCTCATTGTACACGGGAGCGATATCCCGGCTGGCCGAGCAAAATATCACAAGCCTTTTCTCTCCCTGCATATCAAAAGAAATAAGCGATGGAGATGGTGACTCCGTTGAAGTTTCTTCCGTCCTTGAAAGCATCCTTGATTTGGGAGCCCACATCATTCATCTTCCCGCTCTCATTGTAGAGCGAGCCGAAATTCCAATAGTATTTTACGGAGGCCTGGAGTTTCCACACATCTATGCCGGCTCCGAGGCTGGCTCCGTATTCCCAGCGCGCAAGTCCAGCCTTCTCAAAGGACGTTGTCTTGACGGAAGTTCCGTCCTCTGTGCTTTTCGCCTTCGCATGAAGTCCGTAGCCTACGAAAGGCTCGACAAAGACATAAGGTCTGAATGCCACGAGGTCCGGCCCCCACTGTACCTGGACAGGAATCTCGAGATAGCTTACCTTGGCATTGATGTCAGAAGTTTCGGCCTCTGCGCCGTTGAGTTTTGTTCCCTTGGCCTGATAAAGTACCGAAGGCTGGATTGCAAAACCCAGGGCTATCGGCAGCTGGGCCGTGAATCCGAAATGATACCGCCCGATCGAATTGGCGTCCCAACGCTTGGAATTGGATGAGGATGAGGTGAATCCGGCGGTCAATCCTGCTCTGGCATGTCCCCTGCTTGCCGCATATGACTGCTGCGGCACTACCGTCAGCAAGGTAAGAGCCGCAACGACAAGAGTTATTATCCTTCTCATTATCAGAGACTTTAGAGGATAGCGTCAATCTTGGCCGTGATGGTAGCCTTAGGAGCGGCTCCCACAAGACGGTCCACCATCTGTCCCCCCTTGAAGAACAGGAGGGTAGGGATGCTGCGGATGCCGTACTGGGCGGCTATCTCGTCGCAGTCATCGACATTGCATTTCACGATTTCGGCTTTGCCTTCATATTCGGAGGCAATCTCGTCCACCACCGGAGAGAGAGCGCGGCAAGGTCCGCACCATGTAGCCCAGAAATCCACAACTACCGGAAGAGCTCCGGCGATAATATCCGAGAAATTCTCGTTTGTCACTACTTTTGCCATAATAATTCAGTTTTAGAGTCAACAATTCTACAAATATAAACAATTGGTGCGTCTTTCCAAAAAAACGCACCAATCAGTTCTATCTATTATAAGGCAGCGGGCTGCCTGGTATTTCAGCATCAGAATGCCTGTGCGGCATCCCATGTGAACGCCCTCAATCCGAGCATCGGGGTGGTCTCATCCTTGGCTTTCAGGTCGGCCAGAATGCCTGCCAACTTGTCCTCATCGACGAAAACCAGGATGCCGTGATTCTGCTCCGGCCATGCATGGTTGCCGTAATGAGGGATTCCGTCTACCGAACCGCGCCCGTCAATATTCAGCCAGCGGGTGAAACCTCTCTGTCCGTGGGCGTCCAGAACCCCAACGATTTCCTCGTTGTAGGCCTGATTGTATGATATAAATATTGCTTTCATAAGTATTTCATTATTATTTTGCTGCGGCAAGTTTGGCTGCCTTCCTGGCTTTGCGTCTCTCCTGCCTTGTGGCGAATACACAATATACGGTAGGAATCAGCACGAGGGTAACGAGGGTGGATATTGAAAGTCCCCATGCAACGGTGATACCGAGCGATACCCACATCTCAGAACCTTCACCTGAACCGACAGCCATAGGAATCATACCGAGGACAGTGGTGAGGGTGGTCATGAGGATAGGACGGAGACGGCTCCTGGCGGCCTCGACTGAAGCATCGAGGATGCTCATTCCCCTCTCACGGAGAAGGATGGTGTAGTCAATCAGCACAATACCGTTCTTCACCACGATACCGATAAGAATCAATATACCGATGAGGGCTATGACACTGAGTGCGGTATCCGTAATCCAGAGTCCGAGAATCACGCCCACGAATGCGAACGGCAATGAGAACATAATCACGAACGGACTCATAAATGACTCGAACTGTGAAGCCATCACCATATATACCAGAATGATAATCAGCACCATGAGGATACCGAGGCTCGTGAACATCTCCATCTGGTCCTCGAAGTCTCCGGCAATCTGCACGGAAAGCTCGGAAGGGATATCCATACCTGCGATAATCTGGTTGGCAGCTGCCACACCGTCAGACATCGCATGGTCATCGGAAATGACACCCTTGACAGTAATCACCCTCTGCCTGTTCTTGCGCTCGATGGTAGGAGGCACCTCTGTCTCGATGACATTGCCGAGGTCCTTCACCCTGATAGGAGCACCTGATCCGGAGTAGATGATGATATTCTCGATGTCGGATATGCTCGTCCTGTAATTGCGGGCATATCTTACCCTGATGTCGTACTCGTCACCGTCCTCACGGTAGTAGGAGTTCACCGAGCCGCTCATTGCAGCGCTCACTGCGGCAGCTGCAGTAGTGGAATTCAAACCGTTGGCAGCAAGCTTGGCCCTGTCGAAATCCACCTGATACTCAGGAGTATACTGGTCACGGCTGAGGGTTACCTCGGTAAATGCAGGATCTGCAAGAAGTTTCTCCTGGATTTCCTTTGCAACGGCATCAGTAGTCTCGAAGCTGTAACCATAGACCTCGACCTCGATAGATGGAGCACTTCCTGCACCTCCCATACCCTCAGATACTGTAGCCTTGTGAATCTCAGGATATTTGTTGATGTTCTGGCGCACAACCTCGGCGATTTCACCGGTAGAGCGATCCCTGTCCTCCATACTTCCGAGGTTGATGTACATCGAAATGATGTTGGAACCGTTGGTACGCATACTTGCGATGGCGTTGTCAGAGTCGGCCTGTCCGAACGTGTAACTGCAGACAGTCATCTCAGGGATGTCACGCACGAAATCCTGATACAGGCTGGCAGCGACTGCACCTGTAACCTCCTGGGCGGTACCGGCATTGAGCTCGAGGGAAACGGTCACGAGACCCTGGTCGCTCTTAGGAAAGTATTCGCTCTTGAGCTTCGGTCCGAGAATCACCACAAATGCCACGAGAATACCGAAAGCGGAGAATATGACTGTCTTCCTGTGGCGCACGGCCCAGTTGATGACCTTGGCATAGCCGTCGGAGATGGCATTCAGGCCCTTGTCAATAGGGGTGAAAATCAGATTGTGGAGCTTGCCCTTCTTAGGATTGGCCTTGAGCATCCTCGAGCACATCATCGGCACGAGGGTAAGCGCAGCGGTGGTGGACACTATCATGATGAAGCTGACGATGAATCCGAGCTGACGGAACATGATACCTGCCATACCGGTCACCATGGTCAGAGGAAGGAACACGCAGAGCATCGTCAATGTGGAAGCGATGATGGAGATACCCACCTCACCGGTTCCATGGACGGCTGCCTCCTTCGGATTCTCACCTCTTTCAATATGCGTAGTGATGTTCTCCAATGCCACGATGGCATCGTCCACGACCATACCAATCGCAATGGAAAGCGCTGACATTGAGATGATATTCAATGTATTGCCTGTAGCGTACAGATAAATCAGGGACGCCAGCAGGGAAATAGGAATCGAGATGATGACGATGAACGTTGCCCTCCATCTTCCGAGGAAGACATAAACGACGAGCATCACGACGAGGAAGGTAATCAGGATGGTCTCCTTCAGGGAGTTGATGGTGTTGATAATATTGTCGGAGCTGTCCATCACATTCGTGAGCTTCACATCAGGAGGAAGAGTCTCCTGTATCTTGACGAGTTCCTTCTTCACGGACCTGATCACATTCACGGAATTGGCTCCGGTCTGCTTCTGGATGGAAATCTGTGCGGCACGGATTCCGTTGGTGATGGCCTCCTGCTCCTTTTCTGCCATATCGTCCACTATCGTTGCGACATCACGGAGATAGATGGCATTGCCGTCCCTGTATCCGAGGACGATGTCGAGGAGCTCTGAAGGGTCCTTGAACTCCTTCTGGATACGGAGGGAATAAGTCTCCGAACCTATGTCGATGTTACCGCTCGGAACGTTCCTGTTCTCGTATGCGATGATGGATGAGACCTGGGATATTGACAATCCGTAAGCCTGGAGCTTGTGCGGATCGCAATATACCTGAATCTCACGGGTAGGAGCTCCAGATACGTTTACGGAGCCTACACCCTTGACCCTGGCGAGAGGCGTTGAGAGCTTGTCGTCCAGAATCTTGTTCAGTCCCGGAAGGCTGTGGTCAGCTGTCGCCGACATGATGTAAATCGGCAGGTCATCCATACTGAACTTGAAAATCACAGGCGTCGAAGCCTGGTCAGGAAGCGAGGAATTCAGGAGGTCCAGCTTGTCCCTCACATCATTCGTCGCAACGTCGATGTCCACTCCGTAATTGAACTCCAGAATAAGCATCGATATGTTTTCCTTTGACCTCGAGGTGATGTCCTTGAGGTCGCTCACACCGTTCAGTCCGTTCTCGAGGACCTTGGTGAGGTTGGTTTCTATATCGGCAGCACTTGCACCCGGGTAAGCCGACATCACCATTATGACATTGGCGTCGAAGTCCGGGAACTGCGCGATAGAGGTGTTTATGAACGAGAACACTCCGAAGATGGCGAATGCCACGAAAAGCAACGTGGTCGTCACCGGATTGTTCACCGCTGATCTGTATATACTCATGATTGATTGCGCTTGATATTACTGTACATTTACTTTCTCGCCGTCCTTGAGGCTTGCCTGTCCCTTGACAACAATCTGCTCGCCTTCATTGAGGCCGCTGAGGATTTCATACTCCTCGTCGAAATGACGTCCGAGGGTCACGACACGCTCTCTGACAGTGTTGTCCTCCTGGAGGACATATACCGAACGGATTGCGGAGCCCTGCTGCTTCACGATGCAGTTGTCAGGCACAGTCACGCTATGGTTCATTCCGAAGAGAACCTTCACGCGGGCATACATTCCCGGCCTGAGGGCATGGTCGCCATTGGCCACCTGAATCTCTGATGTGAAAGTGTGGGTGGAAGGATCGATGGTAGGATAGATTCTGCTGATACGTCCTGCGAAAGTCCTGCCCGGGATGGCATCCACGGTAATCTCGACAGAATCATTCTTCTTGACCTTGGTGTAGTCGGCCTCGGAAATGCCCACGAGAAGCTTCACCGGAGTAATCTGCTCCACTACATATATAGGATTGCCGGTGTACATGTCTCCCCTGTCATAGTTCCTTGCCGAAATGACGCCGGAGATAGGAGAGCGGAGAATCGTGTTCTCGAGAATGTTCTCGTACTGGCTGCGGGTCACATTGTACTTGAGCTCCATGGCATCGAGGTCTGACTTGGACACTCCGCCTTCCTCATAAAGGCCCTTGAGACGGGAGTACTCGAGAGAGTCATTGGTCATGGAGAGCCTTGTCTGGTTCAGGGATACTTCATCCATTTTGGCCACAATCTGGCCGGCACGTACGAAGTCACCTACCTCGACATATATCTTCTGAATTCTGGAAGGGCTCTGCGGAGCAATATTATTGGTCGCGTAAGCTTCTACTGTAGAGGTATATACATCCTCCTGAGGTACGTCTTTGGCGGTCACTGCCATGACACTGACGCTGGCAATTCTCTCCTGGGCGGTCTGCTGCTCTGCCGGTGTGCTTGACGAATTGCCGTTTCCGCAGCCTGCAACCATTGCAAGCGTTCCTGCGAAAATAAAAAATCTAACTGCTTTCATATTGTATTACTTCTATTATTATCGGTTTTCAAGATCCACGTTGCCGCAGTCGTCGATGAAATCATATCCCATGATCTTCTCGAGATTTGACTTGGCTACCACGAATTCATATACTGTCTGTGACACTCCGAGACGGGCCTGTGTCAGGGCGAGCTGCGCGTCGTTCAGCTCAGTGATGGTGCTGCGGCCCACATTGTAGGATTTCTCGGCGATGCTGTATGCCTTTTCGGCAGTCTGTACAGCCTCCTCGGCAGCGGAGAAGCTCTTTATCTGGGTCTCCATCGTATTGAGATACTGACGGATGCCTATCTTGAGCTGGCGCTCTGTATCAGCCATCTGGATGTTCAGCTGTGAAGCCTGTACCTTGGCCTGGCGAAGGTCGTTCCAGCGTTTTCCGCCGGAGAAGATAGGAATATTGAGGCTCAATCCCACATAAGAATAAGGAGTCCACCTGTAATTGCTGAACTTGAAGTCATTGGTCATCGCAGTCTCCATGAATGCGAAGTTCACTGCAAGAGTCGGGATGTAGGCGAATTTCTGGAGTTTGATATTCGCAGCAAGTTCCTCTGCCTGAATGGCAAGCTGGCGCATCGTAGTGTTGTATTCAAGGGACACTGACTCGTTCAGGGACGGGTCATACATCATGTCTGAGGCATAGTCCCCGATTGTCCCGGCCACGTCAATATCCTGATCGAGCTCGACGCCCATCACAGCCTTGAGCTGCCACAGGGCGAGAATCACGGAGCTTTCAGCATTGTAAACATTAGGAATGGCGCTGGCCACTGTTGACTTTGCCCTGGTGTAATCCAGCTCGGAAGCCTTCTGGGCATTGTAGCGCATGCGGGTCTGCTCGAAGTTCCTTACGGCATTGTCATATACCTCTTTATACACATTGAGGGCCTCCTTCGCGAGAAGGACGGCGTAATATGCCTGCTTCACCTGGGTGACCATGTCGAGCCTGGAAGACCTGGCCTTCTCGACGGCGAGTTCGACCTCCATTCCGGAAATCTTGATGCTCTTCCAGAGCTGGGCGTTGATGATAGGCATGGCAGCCACAACTCCTCCGGAATACGAATTCCATCGGCCGACTTCGATTCCACCGCCGTTTCCGAATCCGCCTGCAGCCGGTGAGCCGCCTTCCTCAGAACCTGTTCCGTCACCGGTCTCTCCGCCGGTCTCATCGGAACCGCCCATGAAGTCGCTCATGTCCATGTCCATGTACATTACCTGTTTCTTGATGGTCCTCTGAAAGGAACCTGTGAGATCAATCTGAGGGAAAAGAGATGCGTAAGTGCCTTTCCTGGCATAGCCTGTCCGTTCTATTTCCTTGTCTGCCACGCGCACTGACGCATTTTCACTCAATGCGATTTTAAGCGCGTCTTCCAATGTGATGACCGTCGCGGTCTTCGTCGTGTCCACTTCCTGCGCCATCGCGCTGAGTGACATCAGTACCGAGCCTGCAACCAGCAGCAATCCCGGGAATTTCATTTTCATACTTATCAATTTAAACTACCTTAAAACTTTTCGAAGCAACGTGCGATTTCCGGGCTCACACCCTGAAATAAACACACGGGGGAGCGAAAACACAAAAAGCACACCACCACAGGAGAAAAAATGACCAAAAATATTCCTATTATGGTCTTTTTTACCCTTAAAACAATTAGTATGACGAAATTTTACCCGAAAATATCTATCCATTCGTGCTCTCCACCCCACAATTCGAGGAAACGGGAGAAGCCCTGATATGACACTATGACACTCGCCGTATTGTCACATGGATGGAAACTGACCCTGTCAGCCTTGCGAAGGTCGCTGTCAATAAAGAATTTCACACGATGCCCGTTGGGAAAAAGTTCTTTGATACTGACATCCTGACGGACATCCCCGAAAACGGGAGCCGTGTCGGAAGATGAAGCGGCAGGACGCGCCAGCCCGATGTCATTTATCAGGCCGAAAGGGGAAACTGATCCCGGATGCAGGCCGAGACAACGCACCATCCTCTCCTCCGATGCGAAAGAGAGCTTTCCCTGCCGGAGCATGTGCTCGAGTGTGTGGATATCAAGGTTCTTGTGGCATTCGAAAGAAATGAGATAATGCCTGTTGCCCTTGTGGTTGCGCATGAAAAGGTTCTTGCAGTGGACTGCTGAAAGATTCTTCCAGTATTCCAGCGCAATCTCAATGGTCGGAAGCGGAGGATGGCGGTACATCTCGTAATCTATACCGTTCTCCTCGAGGAAATCCGTGACTTTCGTTATTCTCGCGGTTATCTCCGGGTCCTGCAGGATTGCCGACAGGTCCGCTCCTTCCATAATTGTCTGATGCATAGGCTTGGAACAGCTTATTTTCTATGACAATGACCTTGCGTAATGTGTGGTTTCCTTCTTCTTTGGGGCCTCCTCCGGATGTACGACACAGGCCGGCTGCTTCCTTATGCATGCATATACAAGGAAGCCTATGCCAAGCAGGACGAACGGGATACTTAGAATCTGTCCCATGTTGAGCAGCATGTCATTCTCGAATTCGACCTGTGGTTCCTTGATGAACTCTATCAGGAAACGGGAACCGAAGCATATAATGAAGAAAATGCCGATGAAAGTACCCCTGTAGAACTTCTTGTAACCGTACTTGTACATGAGAACCAAGAGGAATCCGAGGAGAAGATAAGTGAGCGCCTCATAGAGCTGGGTAGGATGCTTCGGTTCGGTCTCTCCGCGGAGGTCGAAAACGAATCCCCATGGAAGGGATGTGACATCTCCGTAAATCTCGGAGTTCATGAGATTTCCGAGGCGGATGAAAGTGGCTGCGAAGGCAACCGCAATGCAGAGATGGTCGAGCAGCCAGACGAAGTCGAAATTGTTCTTGCGGCCGTAATGATGTGCATACCAAATCATTGCAATAAACAAGGCAATGGTCCCCCCGTGGCTTGCAAGTCCTCCTTTCCACGGCATGAATATCTCCCAGAAGCCCTGCCAGCTGCCGAAATAATAATCCGGCTGATAAAATATGCAATGCCCGAGACGGGCCCCCACGATAGTGGCTATCAACAATGTATAAAGCAGGGAATCCAGCAGGTCCTCTGTCACGCCTTCACGTCTGAAGAACCATCTGAAAATGAACCAGCCGAGAATGAATCCGGATACGAACAATACTGAATACCATCGGAGGCCGAAGCTTCCGATATGGAACATCACCGGATCGACATTCCAGTGGACAAAAAGGAGATCAAGCATCTGTGATATGATTTATCAGCTGTAATATTCCGCTAATATAATGCTAATCGGGGAAAACGGCAAAAAAACGTCCGTCAATATTTCCGGTACGGTTCCTTCATCATGTTCAGGGTCTTCGGTATCCATACCCTGTAACGTCCGGCCGGATCCCAGTCATTTCCGGAGGAGGCGAAGTCACAGAACATCACAGGCCGTGGTTCATTGGCCCCGCTGCCTTCAAGATCAGTCCCGGTCACCATAGGCACCTTCATCGTCAGCCACATTCCGGATTCAGCCGGGGCATATTCCGGAACCGCATGAACCGTCCCGTCCGCATCTGACTGGATGACAGCACATTCATCCACATCACCGTCATTGAACCGGCTGTCTCTCGCGAATACCACCGGGCCGCGTACCACAGCCTCATGGAATCCGCTCTTTTCCACCACGGTACGGATGTCAAGGTCCATCGTCACGACGTCTCCCTTCTTCCATAAACGGTCAATTGCCAGATATCCGCCGTCCATGGCAATCCCGACAGGCTCCCCGTTCACCTGCACCGAGAGCCCGCTGCCCGACCATTGCGGGATGCGCAGATGCAGGCGGAAACGCACAGGCTTTTCCGGAGAGACCTCCACTGAGACATTTCCGTCCACGGGACATGAGGACTTCATTGCCAGAGATGTCTTCCTGCCGTTCATCATGACCTCGGCCGCGGATTCGAGATAGAGATTGACATTGACGGCATCGCCGTTAACCTGCCAGGCGACTTTCGGAATGAGAGCGAACGCCCGCGGTCCGTTGGCATTGCAGCAGTTGATATCCATCCCGCACTGGTGTTCCCCTTCGGTACGCCTGCCTTCAAGCGGGCTGTATTTCGATATCTGCGAACCGTCGTCCTTCATCGCTGCCATGAGCGCATTGTACATCGTCCTCTCGAAAGCATCCGCATACACCGTATTCCCGGTCAGGTCCAAAAGCCTGGCACAGAACTGCATCCATGTGAATGTGACACAGGTCTCCATGGTGTGATATGCCGGCAGTGTCTGGTTTTTGCGTCCCTCATACCAGCATTCGAATGCTGCCCCGGACCCTGCAATGTTTATCTCGTCTGACATTATCGAGGCGGCCGTCATCTCAGCGGCACGGAAAAGGAGGGAGTCCCCGTTGACCTTCCCGAGCTCCACCAGTCCCTCGTAGCAGGACATCATTTCGTAAGCCTTCATTCCGTTGTCATAGCTCCACCAGGACTTGGGATATTCGGAACGGCGCGACACAGGCACTCCGGCAAGCGCCTTCCTCACGAGTCCTGAACGGCCTTCCTGCTCCATTGAAGTGGTTATCCGCTCCGCGAAGTCGAGATACCGTTTCTCCCCGGTAGCATTGTACAGATATACGACAGGCTCCAGCACCGAACAGCTTGCCATACCGAAATAATTGCCCGTCGCGGATATGTCAGCGTCTCTCTCATCCAGCTCGCGGATCAGATGGTCAATGACCCTGCCGGCAGCATCCAGGGCTCGTACATCCCCGCTGACGCGCCAATATGCAAGCAGGGCGAGAGTACTGTATTTCCTGCCCCAGATGTCCCAGCTTTTGAGTCTGTCCTCCGGCTTGTAGTTGCCGATGTAGCCGTCCTCATGCTGGGTGGCCATGAAAGCCTCGGCAGCCGACTGTATCTTGCTGAACAATGCCGGGTCACCGTTGTATTCGTAGGCGGACACTGCCCCGAGCATCCATTTGCCGAGGAACTCGGACTGCCATTTCCGGCCTTCCGTCAGATGCCTGAAAGGCTCCACGAGGGCGTCGGCATCCTCTTTCATCACGCGTTCCCTGATGCACAGGTCAATCCTGTCCCCGACATATCCCCCGATACGCACATTGATGAGTGAATTTTCCTTCACTCCGGCGGAAAACATTGGTGCACAGGCCAATGACATGCAGAAGGCCAAAAAACAACTCCTTATTTTCATACGTAAATAAATTCGTTATAATGTGCCTATAAATAGGCGTTTAATATTCAAATTCAGACTTTGGACAAACCAAAAGA